>CALWVQ010000033.1 GCA_944385025.1 uncultured Eubacterium sp. | reverse complement strand
TATCGGCAAGCTTGACAATGAGACGATTGCCCAGATGGTTGTTGACGGACTTGTTGAAAGCGGAGTTGCAGAAAGTGTTGCACAGGAAATTGTGGCTTCAATAGATTTTGATGAAATTGCTCAGGCTGTATCAAATACAAAGAATGCACAGCTTACCACAGCTGAAATTCAGCTTGTTTCACTTCAGGCACAGAAAGCAATTTTTGAGGCAAAGGCAGACCCAACAGTAACTAATGTTCAAAAACAGGCTTTGGATACTTCTAAAATAGCTCTTGATACTTTAAAAGAGCAAAAAGCAGAAATGGAAGAGGGATGGAAAGCATCATTTGACGGTACTATTACTCAGGTTGATTTAACTCCCGGAATGCAGACAACAATGATTTCAACAGGAATTACTCTTGAAAATCTTGATACTATGGCAGTAACAGTAAGCCTCGGCGAGTACGATTTACATAAGGTAAAGGTAGGTATGAAAGCCGACATTACAACTGCCTACGGTAAGTATCAGGGTGAAGTTACCTCAATAGCTCCCACAGCAACTGGCGGTTCGGGAACTAATATTCTTGACAGCGTAGGCTCTATGGCCGGTATCAGCGGACTTTCAAGCCTTACTGACAGCGGAGCAGGGGTTGAATGTGTTATAACCATTCCTAAAACAGATGAATTTATTACGGCAGGCTTTGATGCCGATGTTGAAATAGAAACAGGCGAATATCTCGGTGTAACAGTAGTGCCTATCGAGTCAATCAAACTTGAAAAAACAGGCTCATATGTATATCTTTACAACGAAGAAGACAGTACTGTTACAAAGACATTGATTGAAACCGGTGCAGTTTCTGATTCTGCATATGAGGTTAAATCAGGTCTTAAAGTAGGAGATAAAATTGTATCTGCTCCTTCCTCAACATACGAAGAAGATACATTTAAAGTTAAGGTTAGTCAGCAGTAATTGATTTTAAGGAGATTTCAGCGTGAATATAAATGAAAGTCTTAAAATCGCAGTAAAATGTATCAAAGCTAACTGGATGCGAAGCCTTCTTACTATGCTTGGCATAATAATAGGCATTAGCTCGGTTATTATGATAATAGGTGCAGGTACTGGCGTAAGGGACTATATTGTAGGTTTGATTGAGGATATGGGTTCAAATGCTGTTTTGGTAAGTGTTGACGCTACCTCTGCAACCGAAAATGATTACATTACCCTTGACGATGTAGAAAATATAAAAACTAAAGTTAAGGGCGTTGACCGATGCTCACCTATGCTTATGGGCTTTGGCCGTGCCACTATTGACAAAACTGCAACAGAAGCAACTGCAATGCTTATCGGTGTAAACAGTGATGTGCAGTTTGCTCTTACGGACTCCTGCGATTACGGGCGATTTTTTACAGATGAAGAATATGATGCAAATGCTCCTGTGGCGGTAATCGGTACAAATTCTGCCCAAATGGCATTTGGATATGAAGACGTAACAAATGAATATATTACCGTATCTTCAAGCGGAAAATCTATGAAAGTAAAAGTATGCGGCGTTGCTAACATTGATAACCTTGCAGGTTCTCTTGGCGGCGGTTCAGGCGGAATATCTTCTATGTTTACTAATGGTTCCGACCAGCTTATAGTGGCGCTGTTTATTCCGTGTACTACTCTTACTCAAATTACGGGTGCTGACGCGCAGCTTTCCAGCGTATTTGTAATCGCCCAGGAGGGTTATGATTATGACGCTGTGGGTAATGCTACGGTAAACTACCTGAAGTCTGCTCACGGCAACTATTCTAATAATATGTATACGGCGCAGAATATGGCAACTTATGTTGAGATAGTTGACTTGATTATGTCTGTACTTACTGCGTTTATTGCCTGCGTAGGCGCTATTTCACTTATCGTAGGCGGAATAGGCGTTATGAATATTATGCTTGTTTCTGTAACGGAACGAACGCGTGAAATAGGTATTAGAAAATCTTTGGGAGCTAAAACCAAAGTAATTACGATGCAGTTTCTAACTGAATCGGTAATCCTGTGCCTTATTGGTGGAGTTATCGGTGTCACAATAGGTATAGCGGGTGCATTTGCTGCGTGCTCAATAATTGATATAGCGCCTAATATAACCTGGTGGCTGATACTTATTGCGCTTTTGTTCTCGTGCGGCGTAGGTCTTTTCTTTGGTATTTATCCGGCAAGAAAAGCGGCGCAAATGAGTCCGATTGACGCATTAAGAACCGAATAATTTTAAAGGCTTAAGTTGTTTTGTTAACTTAAGCCTTTTTTATTAGTTGAATATTAGGCGTTAATATGTTAATATTTTAACAGGTGATGAATTTTGAAAAATGAGAAAGAAATATTTGAAAAATTTCAGTTTAAAGGAAATTTAATTGATTACAGAATTTTCGGTTCCGGGCATATCAATACAACCTATATTGTAAAATGTGATGACAATGGTAAAATACGTAAATATATCGTTCAGAAAATAAACGATAATGTGTTCAAAAATATAGAAGATTTGATGGACAACGTTTTTTCGGTTACATCTTTTTTACGCAAAAAAATTAAAGAAAATAACGGCGATCCAAATCGAGAAACATTGCATTATGTAAAGACAAAAGACGGTGAAAAATTTTACAAGGCTGAAAACGGCGGTAGTTACAGAGCTTACCGTTTTGTTGATAACAGTAAAAGTTATGACAGTGTGGAAAGCCCTGAAATTTTCGGAAAGAGCGGAATTGCGTTCGGCAGATTTCAAAAGTATCTTTCCGATTTCCCTGCCGAAACTCTCAATGAAACAATTTCTAATTTCCATAATACAATCTGGAGATATGAAAATGAGTTTGTTCCTGCCATTGAAAAGGACTGCTGTAACAGAGTCAAAGATTGCAGAGAAGAAATTGATTTTATTTCTGCAAGAAAAGATGACTGCAGAAAATTAGTTGATTTGATTGAACAAGGCAAGTTGCCGTTAAGAGTTACTCATAACGATACAAAGCTTAATAACGTTATGTTTGACGAGGATACTGATGAGGCAATATGCGTAATTGATTTGGATACGGTTATGCCCGGTCTGGCTCTTTATGATTTCGGCGACTCGATTCGTTTCGGAGCCAATACCTGCGATGAGGACGAGAAAGACGTTTCAAAGGTTAAAATCGATTTGGACTATTTCAAGTCATATGCCCAAGGCTTTTTAAGCGAGGCTGGAGGCAGCCTTAATCAGTGCGAAATTGATAATCTTGCTTTTTCTGCAAAATTAATGACTCTTGAATGTGCAATGAGATTTTTAACTGATTACATTAATGGGGATGTTTATTTTAAAACAGCCTATGATAACCATAATCTTGTAAGAGCAAAAAATCAAATTGCTCTCGTTAAAGATATGGAAGAAAAAATGACTCAAATGGAAAATATTATTAAGAGCATATAGTTTGCATTTTGTGTTTTCAAATTAAATAATGGGAGCAGACTCATTAACAGGCACGATGGCGTAGTTTGTGTGCGTGACTAAAAACACTTTGCCATAGTCCTTATTAGACGGGCGATAGCTGTGCCCCCACTGTATTTACAGTGAACGCAATTTATTTTGAGTACGTTTGCGACAGGGCTGACAGACTTCTTTGCTGACAAGGGTTATTTCAATCCGATATGTTTTTGCATTTGTCTAAAAGTGTGCTGATTTAGAAAAGCAGTATCTGTTATTGTCAATAAAGGCAGACGTGCTAAAATGGTAAACGGTGTTTATAAAACGGACGATGCTCAAAATATTTTTGACGCTCTTTCTAATAATGACGGCAGTTTGGCTAAGCTGCTTATAAAAATCAACGACTGAGGCAGATTATGATTATTGACGCTCACACTCATTTGTGGAAAAACCAAAACGGTATTGCAGACGGTAAGCCTGTTTTTTATGTTGAAAACGGCAAAAGCGATTTTGCAGGTGAAATCAGACAGATGATGCCGCCTTATATGACTGACGGCTTTAACAGCGTCCAACGGCTTATAGCCAATATGGACTATGCGGGAGTAAACGGCGCAGTAGTTACACAAGAGGAGATTGACGGAAATCAAAACGCATATCTTCTTGAGGCAAAAAAGCAGTTTCCGGACAGGCTTAAAATTTGCTCTTTGTATTTAGAAGGGCAGGCTGTTGAGACGCAGGGGTTTGACGGCATAAAGATTTGTGCAGGCAGGCTTAAAGAACAGAATTTGTTAAAACATATTGATGTGTTTGAGAAGGCTTGCAAAAACTCTATGTTCATATCAATAGATATGGCTAACGGGGATTTGCAAACAGGACAGCTTGATGAAATTGCAAAGCAGTATCCTGATTTAAAAATTGCCATAGGTCATTTCGGAATGGTAACAATGGATAAGTGGCAGGAGCAGATTAAACTTGCACGAAATAAAAATGTTTTTGTTGAAAGCGGCGGAATTACGTGGCTTTTTAATAAGGAGTTTTACCCTTATCCCTCTGCCATAAAAGCCATTAAAGAGGCGATAGATATTTGCGGCGCCGATAAACTTATGTGGGGCAGTGATTATCCCAGAACAATGGTTGAAATTACATATAAAATGAGTTTTGATTTTGTGCTTAAATCAAGCGAACTTTCAAATGAAGAAAAGGAAAAATTTCTTTTTGAAAATGCAAAGGATTTTTATGATTTTAAAAATCTTACACCTTTGCCCGAAATAAAAAATATGCTTTAAGAAAACAAAACACCTGATGAAATTCATCAGGTGTTTTTGTTTTATTTTGCAACTCCCCAAAGAGTTTCATTTTTACCGTTAAGGGCGGAAAAAGTCATAACTGTTTTGCCGTCGGGTTTGGTGCCTATGCAAAATGCTCCTGTGTATTCCTCGTCTTCCAAAGTTATTTTAAAGGTGTAGGAATTACTGTCTATTGAAATTGTGCCATTTGCATCGCCGTAGGTAACCTTGCCGTCTTTGCCGATAACAAAATTTTCGGGTTTATTAATGATACTGTCCACCTTGTCCCAGCTGTCAGTATTGAGAATTTTATTTCCCAAGGTTATTCCCTCGTATTCTCCGGCAACGTCGCCGATGGTAACTGCCTTTGCCTGTTCTCCTTTGTATTCAAGCGGAAGCATTGTGAGCCAGCCGTCAGATGTTTTCAGCATTTGGTGTATCTTGTCGTTAAAGAAACTGCCTTCGCCGTCATTATATCTGTTGTGGTATGCCTGAAATATTCTGCCGTCGTCATCAACTAAAGCAGAGCTGTGACCTGCTGATAAGTATGCCGTATTGTCAAAACTAAACTGATAGTTGCCGATTATGGGGGTGCCTGTGTTTTTCATTTCGCAGGCATCGTTTCCTGCTAAATCTGTATAAGGACCGTCGGGATTTTTGCTTCTGTACTCACGGATATTATATCCGCCTAAAGCGTCAAGACCGCCGTATGTAAGGAAAAAATAATAATAGCCGCTTTCGCTGTTGTAAATTATATATGGACCCTCGCCTGTACCCTGCGTGTCCTCGTTGGTCTTTGAAATTTGCTTGCCGAAATAGATGTCGTATCCCTCGGTATTTTTCATTTTTTCATAGTCCGGCATACCCGTTTCTTCAATCAGCGGCATAACGTAAATGCCGCCGCTGAAAGAACCGTACGCAAGCCACAAGTTGCCGTCCTTGTCGTAGAATGGGGCAGGGTCAATGGCATTGGGGTATTTACCGTAGGAGCAGTCGTAGTCTCCGTCTTCGTTGCACCAGTAATTAACCGCCTTAACCTCTTCTTCTGTGAATACGCCCTGTTCTATTAAATTACCTATATTTGTAAAGAAATAATGGATTGCCTGCTTCGGCTTTCCGAATTTTGTATGGCTGTTAAAACCGCTGTAAATAATGCAGCTGTTAAATTCATAAGTGCCTTCGGGACTGTCGGCTGTGGCAAACCATATAACCGAAAGGGGAGTTCCCCAAAGTGAAGTAGAGGCATAGTAGCAGTATTTTTCCATTGCTTCGTTGTAGATTATGTCGCTTGCCCAGACATTTGTTTCCCATTCTTCCTCGCTTTTCTCCCAGGTCGTCTGCGCGGCGTCGCACCAAGCAAAAGGCTCTGCGTAATCTGCCCTTAAAGTTGACCCTTCCTTAACAAGAATGGAGTTGCTGTCAAAAACGCCGGATTTGACAGTGCTCCAATTAATTAAGTCGTCGCTTTTTGCCATTGCTATATGGCTGCCGCTGATATAGTATGTTCCGTCCTTTGCTTTAAACAGAGTGGGATCGTGAACTGAAACACCGTTAGTGTCGTCAAAATTCATCGCATCTCCCTCAAGACTGAACATTTTTGCGTCAATTTTTTCAGCTGCGGAGCATCCGTTGAAGGTTACCGCAATTAATACAACCGCTGTAAATATTGAAATTAACTTTGTAATTTTTCGCATAATCGTCTCCTTTAAATTACTTTATAATTCAAGAGTACACCTTATTTAATTGTAATTCAATACTAATTTTTATTGTGTTAAAATTTCAATTGTCCTTTTTTCGAATATTTTGTCCTTTTTTCGAATATTTGAATGCGCTTTGGAAGAAAAACAAAAACGATACGCATTTGCGTATCGCTTTATGTTAAATTAAGCCTTATATTAAATCAAGTCGTCGATTTTGTATTTTTTAAACAGTATGTAAGAGCTGGGTGCAGATTCATATAAAATTCCTATATATTCATCATCAATCTGCACAAGGCAGGAATAACCGAAAAAGCCTTTATTTACTTCTATTTCGTTTTTCCACTTGATTCCCACAGTCTGACCTTTTGATTTTTTAAACTTGCCTATTGTTATAACTCCGTTAGACCTGTTTTTGCCGCTGGGATGAGAGCAAAACACATGCTCGCCGATTGATATAACGCTCTTTTGACATTTTGGCGAATATAAATCCGTCGGTTTTCCTTTCACCCAATGCTTTCCTTTATCGTGGGATATTGAAAGAGGTGTAGGACCGTATTTTTCCTGTGTGCCCAGTCCTAAAATAACTCCGTCAGGCGCTTCTGTTATCTGCCATTCCCCTGTGTTGCAGGCGTAAGGCTGCTGCATCATTCTGTGCCAAGTGTATCCGTCGTCAACACTGTAAACACTGACATTCTCTTTGTCTTTTACATAAAGGGGCATTAAAGTTCTTCCGTCGCTTACCAAAAATCCTGTGCCTGAGGATACGCATACAGATGTGCCGTCGTCTTTCATAAGAAACTGCATTGTAATGTCAACGGGATCGCTCCACGTTTTGCCGTTGTCTGTGCTTCTAAACATAAATATGTAGTTTCTTTTAGGCGCTTTAAGCGGTGCGCCGAAGGTTACAACGCTGTTTTCATCGCCCTCTCCCGACTGTCCGTTAAGATATATGTTTCCAACATAATCATCACCTTTAAACAGTGAGCCTTTCCAGTCTGTAACTCGGTAGTCGGTTTCATTATACTTACTGTCAAGCACAATACCGTTTTCACCCACAAGGTAAAACCTTCCGTCACGGTCGTAAATCAGAGGATACATTTTTTTATTGTGCATTGAGTAGGGTATTTTCTTTTTGTCAGTCAACGTTTTGTTATCAGGGCTTTTGCATTCGGGATAAAATTCAGCCAACATTATTACGTCGCCGTTTTTTGCAACTGACATACAGGGATTGATAAAAAAAGCAGAGGAGTAACTTTTTGCATAGTATTTAGTCCTTCTTGCAGGAGGACAGGCGATAATTTTGATGTCGCTCCAGGTTTCTCCGCCGTCGTCACTGGTACGAACGGCAAGACCTATATAACCCCAGTCCTCTGCGCTGTTTTGGGCATTAATTGCAGCAATAAGCGTGTTGCCTGATTTTATAAGGCTTGGAATACGAAAAGCTGCTGCGCCGTTGCTTTTATCACTGTATTTAGTTAAACTTTCTGACAAATACTGTTTGTCGTTTCCGCAAAAAATCAGCTTTTCATCTTCCATATACTCATCTCCACTCTAAATATATACTGATTATATCACAGAAATGACCTTTTTAAAACACTATTTTCTTAAAACACTTGAAAAGTACCCTGTAAAAAGGTACAATGTAATAGTAAAAATTATGAAAAGGAGGAACTATTATGCTTTGGACACTTAAAAAGTGCTGGTATCGTATTTATCAGAGAGTTTTTAAGGTTGCAATGTGCTTTATGGACTGGTCTGAACCGGAGCTTTTAGAGGGTGCCGGAAGTATTTTGAAGTTACCTGAGTTTGTAAAAGGTAAAGGTGTAAACAAGGTTCTTGTTGTTACCGATAAGGGACTTATGGGACTTCATCTTCTTGACCCTATGTTTGAAAAGCTTAAAGAGGTTGGCGTAGAATACGTGGTATACGACGGCGTTCAGCCAAACCCAACTATTCCAAACATTGAAGAGTGTAAGGATATGTACGTTCAGAATAATTGTCAGGGTATTATTGCCTTCGGCGGCGGTTCACCTATGGACTGTGCAAAAGCAGCAGGTGCAAGAGTTGTAAAGCCTAATCAGACAGTACGCAGTATGCGCGGTCAGTTAAAGGTTCACAAAAAGCTTCCGCCGTTTTTTGCAGTTCCCACAACAGCAGGTACCGGTTCGGAAACTACTGTTGCAGCAGTTGTAACTGACCCTGAAACTCACGAGAAAAATGCTATTAACGATACTTGTCTGCGTCCTAAATATGCTGTACTTGACCCTGAACTTACAGTTGGTCTTCCGCCGCATATTACTTCTACCACGGGTATGGATGCCCTTACCCACGCAGTAGAGGCTTACATAGGTAAGAGTAACACCAAGGATACTATAAGAGAAGCTGAAGAAGCTACAAAGCTCATTTTTGCCAATATTGAAACTGCTTACAGTGACGGCAAGAATTTAGAGGCAAGAGGCAATATGCTTAAAGGTTCATATCTTGCAGGTCGTGCATTTACTCACGCTTACGTTGGTTATGTTCATGCTATTGCTCATAATCTTGGCGGACTTTACGGTACGCCTCACGGTCTTGCAAATGCTGTTATTTTGCCTTATGTTCTTGATTATTATGCTGATGCCGCTTACCCGCAGCTTGCAAAGCTTGCTGACATTGTTGGCATCGGTAAAGGACTTGACACAGCAGGAAAAGGTAAGGCATTTATTGATGCAATCAGAACTCTTAATAAGAATATGAACATTCCTGAAAAGTTTGATTTCATCAAGGAGGAGGATATTCCTACTCTTGTTCAGCGCGCACTTAAGGAGGGTAATCCTCTTTATCCTGTGCCGAAAATTATGGACGCAAATGACTGCGAAAAGGTTATTCGTTCCTTTATGGCTTAATATTATGCAATTTAAAAGGGTGAACTGTTGTTCGCCCTTTTTGCTAAAGGTGAAAATTTATGGTTTACAATTTAAAAACAGATAATTACAGAAACTTTGATGTTTTCAGCAAAAATTTAATGTACCCCCGCTCTTATTTTATTCCCTTTAAGAGTATGGAGGAATTAGAAAATACAGATATAAGAAACGAGCGCTACAGTTCTTCTATGGTAGAGTGCCTTTCGGGTGAATGGGATTTTAAATATTATTCAAACTGTTTTGATATTCCAAATGAGATAGACACTAACACCATTAAGTTTGACAGAATAAGCGTTCCGTCAACATGGCAGTTTACAGGTTATGAACAGCCGTATTATGTTAACACACGCTATCAGTTCAAACCAAATCCTCCCGAAATTCCCGGAGACTGCCCTGCGGGAATATACAGAAAAATTTTTAAAGTCGAAAATACTGAGCTCAACTATTATCTTTGCTTTTTGGGCGTTGCCGGCGGTCTTGACTTGTTTGTAAACGGCGAACATGTTGGCTACAGCGAGTGTGCCCATAATACTGCTCAATTCGAGCTTAATAAGTTTATAGTAAAAGGCAATAATGAAATAGTAGTCGTTAATCATAAATGGACTAATTCAACTTATCTTGAGTGTCAGGATATGTTTAGAAACAATGGAATTTTTAGGGACGTATTACTCTATAAAACAGGCAACAATTCCGTTTATGATATAGAAATCAAAACAAGAAAATCAGGGGAGCAGTATTCTCTTGAAATTTTACCTTCATTAAAAATTACGGAGGATTGCCAATTATCTGCAATGCTCCTTGACGACGGCGAGCCGATTGCGTCAGTTTCCGTAAATCAAAGCAAAAATGATATTAATGCTCTTGATTTTGGATTGCTGGACGTAAAAGAGTGGTCTGCCGAAAAGCCTTATCTCTACGACCTTATAGTAACTCTGTCAGTCAGGGGAGAGGTTGCGGAAACAATAAGACGCCAGTTGGGATTTAAACATATTGAAATTAAAGGGAATGTTTTCTTCTTTAACTCACAGCCTATAAAACTTTTAGGAGTAAATCATCACGATACTAACCCTAAAACAGGCTATGTTATGACAATAGAGGATATGGAAAGGGATATTAGTCTTGTTAAGCAGTATAACGGCAACTGTATCCGTACTTCTCACTATCCTCCCGACCCTGCGTTTCTTGATTTGTGCGATGAGTACGGTATATACGTAGTTGACGAGGCGGACATAGAAACTCACGGCTGTGAGGTAGAGCTAAAAAGACCGGGAGCCTGTTCTCACAATCCTAAATGGAGAAATCATTACTGGGACAGAGTGTACCGTATGTTTGAAAGAGATAAAAACCACCCCTGTATCACTATGTGGTCATTGGGTAACGAGTCTCACGGATATGCTAATCAGGACTACTGTTATAATCAGCTTAAAAAATTCACTGATATTCCTATTCATTATGAAGGGGTTTGCCGCACAAGAAGATGGGCGTATGACGTTGTTTCTCAAATGTATACTTGGCCGTCAGTTTGCGAAAAAATTGCCAGAGGACACGGACTGCCTAAAAAGTTTTACAAAAAGCCCTATTATCTCTGTGAGTATGCTCACGCAATGGGCGTTGGAGCAGGCGAACTTGAAAGATATGTGAAATGTTTTTACAGCGCTGAAAATATGCTGGGCGGTTGTATATGGGAGTTTGTTGACCACGCCGTTTATCACGATAAAGGGCAGTATGAGTATACATACGGCGGTGATCACGGTGAGTGGAAACACGATAGTAATTTCTGTGTGGATGGCCTTTTCTTCCCTGACAGGACTCCTCACGCAGGTGCGAAGCAGATGAAAAATTGTTACCGTCCGATAAGAGCGCATAAAAAAGATAATTCCTTGTATTCATTCTTTAATCACAGGTATTTTGAAAATGCAAAAATGACTGTGAAATACAAAGTAATTGTCGGCGGTGAAGTGATTAATCAGGATAAATTTGAAATCAACATACCGCCTCAAAGTGCAAAAGAGTATAGGATAGAAGCTTTTGACATCAAAGATAAAAACGCTTTTGTTCAGTTTGAGTATTATGAAGACGATTTTGCAGTAGGCAGCGAGGAGTTTGCGATTTCAAATGCTGTGAATAAGTTTGAAAATAACTCAAAAGCGCCGAAAGTTGAAGAAAGCGAAAAAAGACTGTTTGTTTATCTTGAAAACGGCAGAATGATTTTTAATCTCAAAACCGGATTTATTGACAGTCTTGTTTATAACGGCAAGGAAATGATTAATCAAACACCGTCAAGTGATTTTAAAGGTCTTGGTATAGAGCATTTTATTGCCCCTCTTGACAACGATATGTATATCAAAATCTTGTGGGATAAATACAGACTTGACAGATTGATTACAAAGGTTAAAGGCTGTAAGTATAAGATTACCGACAACTGCCTTGAAATTACAAGTATAATAAATGTTAAATCTCCTATTAAGCTTAAGGTGTCAAAAAATCTTATGACATTGAGGGTCTATAACGACGGAACAATTTTGGCAGGTTATAAGTGTATCGGTTCAGGTCAGCTCAAGTTTGTTCCCCGTTACGGAGTACAGCTTGAAATGCCAAGGGAGTTTAAAAATGTTAAGTATTTCGGTCTGGGACCTGACGTAAATCTTCCTGACTTTAAGGAACACGCTTTGATGGGCGTGTATGAAACAGACAGCTGGAATATGCACGAAAATCATATTAAGCCTCAGGAAAGCGCCACAAGGTGTAATACGTATTTTGCAGAAATCTGCGATGATGAAGGAGACGGAATCAGAATAGACGCTGTGAACAAGCCCTTTGTATTATCAGTGAATACTTATGCTCCTTATCAGTGCGCAAAGGCAATGCACAGGGATGATTTAACAAAAGATACTACCTGTGTAAATATTGACAGTGATGTATTGGGCGCAGGCTCAAATTCCTGCGGACCCCTTACGTCAAAGCCTTATCGTTTGGGCAGCTTAAAATATAAAGAGCTTGTATTTGCCATTAAGCCTTTAAGGTGATTTTATGTTTAAAATTGGAACGGATATTGTAAAAATCTCAAGAATTGAAAAAAGTATTGAACGTGCCTCTTTTCTAAAAGACGTCTTTACTGAAAAAGAGGCTGAATACTGCAAAACATCCCAAAGCTTTGCAGGAATTTTTGCTGCGAAAGAAGCGTATTTCAAAGCCTTGGGAACAGGGATAAACACAAGGCTTAAAAATCTTGAGGTTTTGCATAATGAATCGGGTAAACCGTATTTTAACGGTATTGACAACTGCGATTTGTCCATATCCCACGACGGCGATTACGCTGTTGCAACTGTAATTTTATGGTGATAATATGAGAATTTTAACTGCTAAAGAGATTAAAGAAGTTGAGGTAAAGGCTTTTGCTTCATACACCACAGAAGGAGAACTGATGTTTAAGGCAGGAGAGGCTTGCTTTAAAAAAATCGTTTCCTTTATAGAAAATCCACGGAGCAAAAGTTTCTGTGTTGTTTGCGGCAACGGCAAAAATGCAGGAGATGGGTTTGTTATTGCAAAGCTTTTGCATAATTACGGCTGTAAAGCTCAAATTGTGCTGGCAGATCAACAGCCGTCTATCGAAGAGCCTCTTTTGTACTTTAATCAGGCGTTGGAGTCGGGGGTAGCAATTTGCAATTTTGATGAATGCGACTTTGACTGCGACGTAATAGTGGACTGCATTTTCGGTATAGGCTTTCACGGTGAGCCGAGAACTCCTTTTGACAAGGTGTTTGACAGAATTAACCAAAGCTCAAAAGTTGTTATAAGCGTTGATACACCAAGCGGTACGGACGCTACCACGGGGCAGGTAGTAAGTGCCGTAAAGGCAGACTATACCATAGCTATATCGACTCTGAAGTTTGCCCACGTTTTGCCGCCTTCAAACGAATACTGCGGCAAAACCTGTGTAGTCAACATCGGAATACCCGAAAGCTGTTACGAAGACAGTTATGTAAACACCATAACTAAAAAACAGGTAAAAAGCTTCTTTGTGAAAAGAAAAATAAACGCCCATAAGGGAAGCTGCGGTCATCAGCTTAACGTCTGCGGCTCGTATCTTATGCCCGGCGCCGCTGTTATCTGCGCCAAGGCAGGACTTAAAACAGGCGCAGGACTTGTAAAATGCGTTTTTCCTAAATCAATTTATAACACATTGACGTCTCATCTTGTTCAGCCTGTGTTTAAGCCTGTTTGTGAAAATCAGGAAAAAACTCTTTCGATAGGCTGTTTGAGTGATTTGCTTGAAGAGCTCAAGTGGGCGGACAGCGTAGCAATAGGCTGTGGGCTGGGCAATAACGACGATACTCAGGTACTTGTGTCACAGGTGCTGAAATCAAGTGAAGTTCCTGTTGTTTTAGACGCTGACGGCATAAATTGCGCCGTGTCCTTCATAGATATTATAAAGGACAGAAAGGCGCCTCTTGTTATTACACCTCATCCCGCTGAAATGGCAAGACTTACAGGAAAAACCGTTGCTGAAATTCAGCAGGACAGAATAGGCACTGCAAAAGCTTTTGCAAAAGACAACGGCGTTATTGTTGTGCTTAAAGGAGCGAACACTGTTGTTACAGACGGCGAAATGGTATTTGTAAATACCACAGGCAACAGCGGTATGGCGATGGGCGGCACAGGGGATATGCTTACAGGCATGATTGCATCTTTTATCGCACAGGGCATTTCACCGTTTAACGCATCTCTTGCAGGTGTTTATATTCACGGTATGTGCGGCGACTTATGTGCAAGAGAAATATCCCAAAGAGGAATGACTGTTGAGGATATGCTCTATCTTTTAGGCGCTTTGATGTCCGAATTTGAATAAGGACTGATTTGCTTGAAAAAGGCTTTAGGGCTTATACTCGTGATGCTTGTAATTTTTACAGGCTGTCAGATGAAAATTTATACCCCCGAAATACCTTTGACTCTGGATGAAAACGTCAAAGTGGTTTCGGGGGATTATTCTTATACTTGCAAAATACGTAAATCGGAGTCGAACGAGGTGCAGGCTGAAATTACCTCCACAAGCGCAAAAGGGCTTGTAATGCAGTATGACGGCAGTACGCTTGATTTTACTTATTGCGATTATTCTTACAGTATTGATGCCGAAAATTTTGAAAGAAAAAATCCTGCCATAGTAGTTTATGAGGTTTTCGAGTGCGTTAACTCACCTGACTCGGCAAAGGGCTTTAAAACGGATAACGGCTACAAGTATGAGGGAAAAATCTCACTGGGTAATTTTACACTGTATTTAAGAGATGATAGTTCAGTAAGTCTGATAACCGTTAAAAGCGCAGGCTTTGTAATGGAATTTACCGATTAAAAACTAAAGGCAGCTGACTTTTGTCAGCTGCCTTTAATCTTAATGTTTACTTTAATGCTCTTTCAAGCCATACTGCACCTAAATCAAGTGCGTTGAAAAGTCCGTCCTTTTCACTTTTTTTTACTATTTTTTCCTTTGGTGATACATCAGGGTCTGTGTTCAATAACTGAACTACAACCTTGCCTGATACCTTTACGTCCTCAACGTCCTTATTGTCAAGGATGTTAAGACAAATTACATACGCATCGCTTGGGTTGCCGTAGTATATGGTGTTGTTGCATCTTACCAAAGGCTTACCTTTGTACTCAAGAAATTTTGTTTCTGCCAAAGATAACCCTCCTTTAAATTTAATCGAGATAAGACTTTACCATAGCTGCCATAAGCTCGTCACGGTCAATACGCCTGATAAGACTTCTTGCGTTATTGTGCGTTGTGATATAGGTCGGATCTTCGGAAAGAATATATCCTACAATTTGGTTGATAGGGTTGTATCCTTTTTCCTGCAAAGCATCAAAAACCTCTGTAAGAGTTTCTTTCATAATATCTTCTTTTTCGTCGCCGATCCTGAAAGTCATAGTTTTATCTATCACGGTAAAGTCACCTCCTTGTAAAGCATTACAAGATAATTATATACATAAATTGCAAAAAATACAATACCTTTTTTTGATATATAACCAAAAGATAGCTTAAAGTATTGACTTATCAACGCCCTGTGGGGTATAATCTCTGTGTTATTTAAAATATATAAAGGCGAGGAACAGGTGTAAGTAGTTTTGAAAGCTGTGTTTCAGAGAGCAGACGTTTGGTGAAAGTCTGTACGTGCTTCAGAATGAATTTCAGCTTGGGAGCTTCCGGCGAGAAAGTAAGTCGGACGTATTACTGCGTTAAGGTTTCAAGCGGCAGTTTTTAACTGCAATTTGAGTGGTACCACGGATATTGTTCGCCTCATTTTATGGGGCGATTTATTTTTTATGGAGGTTAGTATGGAAAGCAAGATTAACAGTCTTAAAGCAAAGTTTGAAGAAGAACTTGAAAAGATTGAAAGCGTTGCCGACCTGGAGGGCGTTCGTGTTGCATATCTCGGTAAAAAGGGAAGTGTAACCGATTTGCTTAAGGGAATGAAAGACCTTTCAAACGAGGAAAGAAAAGAACTGGGCGCCAAGGTAAACCAGCTTAAAACTGAGGTAACAAACAGAATAGCGGAAAAAACAAAAGAGCTCAAGGAGAAAGAGATACAGGCAGAAATTGAAAAAATGCCTGAGTTTGACCTTTCAATGCCTGCTTCTATGGACAGGGGCTCATACCACCCTATCACTCTTGTTCAAAGAGAGTGTGAGAGAATATTTAAGGCAATGGGATTTACCGTTGAGGATTATGCAGAAATAGTATCAGACTATGAGTGCTTTGAGTCTCTCAACATTCCAAAGCATCACCCTGCAAGAGATATGCAGGACACTTACTATCTTGACAACGGTCAGCTATTGAAAACCCAGACTTCTGC
>CALWVQ010000032.1 GCA_944385025.1 uncultured Eubacterium sp. | reverse complement strand
ATTGTGCTTATTCCCTTTACAAGTCTTTCAAATTCTCTTTGAACTGCTGTATTTTTTGAACAGGAAGTAATAGTTACGCACACGGTATTTTTAAATCCAACAACGGCGCAGTTAATAGGATTAAGATAAGTTTCACCCAGCACGGCTGAAAAGTAATTCACCCTGCTCTCAAGCTCTTTGGGCAATACTACGTTACCTATGCTGGTTACGGTAGAGGTGTACTTTTTTTCGCCGTACATTCTAAATGCCTGACGCATAACAAGTCTTTTAATAAAATTCGGCGAATATTTTGAGATAATCATTCTTTCGTCTGAAATATTTTGGCTGATTGCCTTAAAGAAATTATCCTTGGTAATTCTTTCTTTCATTGCCTTTTTGATTAATACAAGTACGTTTTCAAAAGTAAAGTCAGTTTCAGGCGTTACGTTTACAGTAATATATGATGCAAAATTTCTCAAAGTCTTTGATGAGAAAAATCCGCGAAGATTAACGGGGATTGAAAGCTTAACGGGATTTTTGCTGTTTTTATCGTACTGTGAGAGAAGAGACAAAGCGTAAGCAGCTGCAATATACTGAGTCACGGTGCAGTTATATTTTGCTTTGCAAAGCGCCTTCAGCTTGTTTGTATCAATAAAGAAATCTGTTTTAAGAAGATAGTCCTTTTCCTTTTCAAGAGGAATTTGATATGCGTTTGTGTCTTTTCTGGTATCGCCTACGCCCTTTTCATAAATATCCTGAAAATCATCTTTTATTTCACAAGGCGAAACTGCCTGCGAAATGTTTTTGATGCTTTCGTCAGAAAGAGTCACGCCCTCTTTTATTTCAAAATATCTTAAAAGAAGCGCCTTGAGATACTCCATTGCCCCTGTGCCGTCTGTTACGCTGTGAAAAAATTCTGCCCTTATTTCATACTCATTATATACTACTCTGAAAAGAGGCTTTGTTTTATCCTTTATATTTATAGGACGGCAGGGACAGGTATGTTCCCTCTCCACTATATTAAAATCTGTTGCAGGCACAAGGCAATCCCAAAAAAATTCTTTTTTGAGTGCCACGTACATTGAGGGAAATCGTTTTGACAAATCATTTACAGCTTTCTGCAAAACAAGATGATTTACTTTTTCTTTAATATGCACCGATACTGCAAAAACAGCGTTCCAGTTTTTAGTCATTGCCGCAGGATAAATTTTTGCGGCGTTATCAAGAGGAAGTTTTTCAAAATTTACTGTGTTATTTATATATTTCATAATAATCATATCCTTCTGTATTTATTTGGCGTCTGGGCGCCTTACAAGTGAAGGATATCATTATTATGCCTTGTTTTCTACATACTCTGCTTTACACAATACAAATGCAACCGTTAGTTGACAAAAAAGATACTGCCGAAACATTTTCGGCAGTATCTTTCGTTATATAACGTCTTTTTTATAAATTTCTCTTTTCCAAGTTTTAAGAGGATGAGAACACTTAAAGTTTTTAACTTCAAGATTTTTACAGTGTCTTGCCCACAAAGCAAAGGACGGCAAATTTCTGAATCTCCAGCTTTCGGGGTAAACCTTTGGATATTCGGGGATAAACATTCTTATATCCTTTACCTCGGGATAAGGAGCATACTCCAAGTCAAAATTTTCAAGAGTAACATTTTCCACATATTTCTTTTTGAAAAACTGTCTGTACCCTGCTGCCATTACGGGAATTTCCACACCTGTTGCCTTGATGTTGGAAATTTTAATATTCTTAACCTCACCCTTATGATTAAACACAGATTTTGCCACTGTGCCTCCCCTTTTCTTTTTACCGCCGAACTCCACGGCGTTGGCACTTTCCCCTGTAACTATTGCGGCTCTGTTTCTGTTACAAAGACGGATAAACACAGGACAGGTCACTCTGTTCATCTCAATGTTATCCACCGTAATGTTTTCCACCTTGGAGCCGTCGGCAGACTCAACGGCAATACCGCTTACCGTGCCGGGATAAAGGTCAGTCATCATAAACTTGCAATTGGTGACCTTGATATTTCTTACGTCATATGTACTTTCTGTGCCTATTTTAAAAGAATTGGCACAGGATATAACTTCACAGTCGTTTATTGCGATATTTTCAACAGCGCCTTTGTTACCCAGCCACACCGCATTTTTTATACAAATTCCGTCGTCAGCAGTAGAAATAAAACACTTGTTTACATTAATATTGCTTGTGCCGCAAATATCAAGACCGTCGGCATTTGCCACGTGACGATTATTGTTAATGATTAAATTTGAAATGTCCACGCCGTTGCAGTTTTCCATTTTAAAAGTCCAGTAGGCGCTGTTTTCGATTATAAAATTATGCACTTTAATATTTCGGCATTCCTTTAGATAAACAGGCCCGCCGTATTTTGAGGGGTGGGCAAACCGAAGCTGTGCCCTGCTGTCAATACGCATTTGAATAACGTCGATATAACCGCAGTGTTCTGTCATATTCTTATCAAGTAAAGGTTTTCTGCCGAAAAGCTCGCCGTTGCCCTTTATTTTTCCGCCGCCTGTAAAGGTGATATTTTTCTTGCCGTTTGCATGGATAATACCAAGCTTGTTGTATCCCTGCCCTGTTTTGTTGGCGGAAATCGATGAACCGTACTCAATAAAAAGAGTAACATTACTCTCCATAAAAACGGTGGTGGAAACGTAATCTCCTCCTGCTACCAAAACTGTGCCGTTTGTTTCAGAGGCTTTTTTCACAGCACTGTTTATAAACTCGGCGTTATCCTCCAAAGAAACATCTGCGCCGAAATCACGAATATCGTATATGTTATTCTTTGGCACTTCCTGCTTATAAACATAATCCCTTTCAGGATAATATGAGGAAAAATCATAATCCCTAACCTGTGTGTAAGGCTCGCCTGTGGTAATTCTCAAATCCTGACCAAAAAGGAGAGTGTTAAGCTTATCAAAAGCATTTCTTTTTAGTTTCGGCATAATACTACCTCTTATAAGGTTATTTTAAGGGCATTATATCAGTTTTACTTTACAATGTAAACTAAAATATACATTAAATAAATGTAAAATAAACCGCTGAATTCATCTTTCAGCGGTTTAAGTAATTATTTAGATAATTTATTTTTAATTACGCCTTTAGGGTCTTTAACAAGGATAACTATTATCCAAGCCACAAGTCCCAGTGCAACTACTGCCACACCTAAAAGAGAGTCGTTTAATATATCTGCAAGCTCCCAGGCAAAGTAATCTGCGCCAAGCTCTTTGTACTCGGCAACAAAATCCATAAGCCACATAAGTGACGCACCCCAGTAAATGAAAGAAAGCGTGCCCAGCTTATAGGCGTCTCTGTTTTCGTTTACGTACCATACGATTGTAGCAACAGCGGCGGCTATGATAGTAATAAGTAATGTCATACACGTTCTCCTGTGAAAACTATGCGCTCTGCTTTTTAAGAGCCTTTTTAACCTGTGAAAGTTTTACTTCTGCCACAGCACAGATTAAGCCCCAAACAGCAGTTACACAAACAGCCATAGAAACACCCACAGTTGCCATTTCGTGCAGCATTTGCACTGTGTCCTCGGGACTGGACATTGCCGACAAAAACGGCGGATAAGCAACTATCTCCCCGTGCCAAAAATGCTCAAGGGCAAGAAGAAGCACGCCTCCCCAAAGAAGCGAAAGCAGCCAGCCCAGTCTTTTTGACCAAGTGATTTTTGGTGTCTCAGCCTGAAATTTACTTTCATCAGCAAATTTTACGCTTTCAATTTTGCGCTCATTTTTCTTAACGGCAATATATGCGGCTGTAACTATGATAGCCTCTGCCGCAGGTACTAACAAACAAGCCATTTTTTTACCTCCTGTATCCTAAATATTTAATACATATATATAATATTACCAAAAAATATCCTTCACAAGCCCCCTGGGGGGTTACAATCGATAACTATGTTGTTTACAAATAAAACTTTATTTTTATACTTTTTCGTGGTAAAATGTCTGTAAATAACTTAAGACACAGAGAGGTTTCTTTCATATGAAAAAAATAGGCGTGTTAGGCGCAGGCACTTGGGGTGTTGCGCTGGCAAGAATGCTTGCAAAAAGCGGAAACGACGTAACTATATGGTCTGCTGTTAAGGATGAGATTGATTATATAAAATCAACTCACTTTCATCCTAATCTTCCGTCAAGTGAAATACCTGAAAGCATAAAATTCACATATGATGTAGAAAACGCAGTAAAAGACAAGGACGTTATTTTAATGGCAGTAGCTTCAATTTATGTCAGAGGTACTGCACAGAGAATCGCCCCATATCTTAAATCAGATCAGATAATTGTAGATGTGGCAAAAGGTATTGAGGCGAACACCCTTTTCACTATGACAGAGGTTATAAGAGACGAGTTAAACAAAAACGGCGTTAAGGATTTTAAAAATCTTGTTGCTCTGTCAGGCCCTACCCACGCGGAAGAAGTGGCAAGGGATTTGCCTACCGCAATCGTTTCCGCCTGTGAAAATCAAGTGACGGCGGAATATATTCAGGATATTTTTATGAACACCTGTATGAGAGTTTACACCAACCACGATATTAAAGGCGTTGAAATCTGCGGAGCGTTAAAAAATATTATCGCTCTTGCATCGGGTATTTGCTACGGTTTAGGCTACGGCGACAATGCAAAGGCAGCTCTCATTACAAGAGGTATGGCTGAAATTTCACGACTGGGAATTGCGATGGGCTGTACCCCTGCAACATTTTCGGGCCTTGCCGGTATCGGTGACCTTATTGTTACCACCACAAGTATGCACAGCCGTAATAACCGTGCAGGACTTTATATCGGTCAGGGACTTTCACCCCAGCAGGCAATAAAAAAAGTGGGAATGGTAGTAGAGGGCATCAACGCAATCCCCGCCGCCCTTGAGCTTGCGGAAAAGTACAGCATTGAAATGCCTATCGTTTCTGCAGTAAACGCCGTAGTAAATCAGGGTGCAGACCCTATGGAAACGGTGCTTGAATTAATGCAGAGAAAAAAAAGAAACGAGCAGTCATAAATATTTTTAAAAATTTTGCAAGGTTTTCCTATTTTAAATCGTATTAGTTATGAGTAAGGAAATTACTTAATAACAAATACGGAGGGAATATTATGAACAACAAAATTTTAACAGTTATTACAGTAATCGTTCTTTCGCTTACTTTAGCGGTAAGCTGGGCGTTTACAGCCGCAGCGGCAAACAGAAAAGGAAACGGTGCCTGCACAGGAGTAAACTGCGTTACGGGACAAAATTACGTTGACAGCGACGGCGACGGAGTGTGTGACAACCGCACAGCACAGCGCCAAACTACCTGCAACGTCACACAGCAAGCTCAAAGTACAACAAAGCAGGACACAACAGAGGAAAACACGACGCAGGAAACTGCTTCCACAGCAGAAACAACTACCGCACCCGCCGCAACAAGACCTAATCGCCCGAATTATGTTGACAATAACGGTGACGGAATTTGCGACAATGCAAAAAATCCCCAAAGGCCGCAGGACGGTACAGGAAGGCAAAACGGATTTGGCAGAGGCGCAAACAGATAAAAACGGAGAATCACAATGCGTAGTGAACAGGAGGTAAACCGTGCTGTTGAAAAATATGCCGACACGGTTTTCAGAATCTGCATATTGCATCTAAAAAACAAAAGCGACGCCGAGGACATATTTCAAGAGGTGTTTTTAAAATTTGCCCTTAATGACAAAGAATTTGAAAACGCAAACCACGAAAAAGCCTGGATTATCAGAGTTACAATAAACGCCTGTAAAGATTTGATAAAAAGCTTTTTCAGAAGCAGAACAATTTCAATTGATGAACTTATCAGCGTTGCCGACGAAGAAAAAGAAGATTTAAGCTATGTGCTTGAAGCTGTGCTAAAACTTCCCGTAAAATACAGAGATGCAATTTATCTGCACTACTATGAAGGTTATTCCGCATTGGAAATAGGCGAAATTTTAGGTAAAAATGAAAACACGGTATACTCCATTCTTTCAAGAGGAAGAAGTATGCTTAAAGAAAGTCTGGAGGGTGATTAAATGGACAGAAAAATTAAAAGTGCATTTGACGGTATTCACGCTGACAGCTCTCTGAAAGACAATACAAAAGAATTTCTTGCAAAAAAGCTTTATGAAAAAGAAAAAGTGAAATCAAAACGGTTTAGGCTTGCCCCTGCTTTAACCTGTGCTGTAATAATGCTTACGGCTGTAATAGGATATTTTAGTTACACTACTCCCATAATGGCAATCAGCCTTGACGTTAACCCGTCAATCGAATTACAGGTTAACACTTTTAACAAAATTGTTGAGGTTACGCCTTATAACGACGACGCAGAAAATGCCGTTCTTGAAACCGACGTAAAAAATATGAACTATCAGGACGGTATTAACGCACTGATGGACAGCGAGATAATTTCCGACTGTCTGAAAAACGATAATCTTGTGGAAATTACTGTTGCAACCGATAACAGCGACAAATATGAAAAAGTCAAGGCAAATCTTGCCACACAAAGCGGAATAAGTGCAAACTGCATTTACAACTGCGAAAATAACGAGGATGTAAAAAAGGCTCATTCCCTTGGCTTATCGCTGGGAAAATACCGTGCGTTTTTAGAACTTCAAGAGGTTAATCCCGAAATAACCGCAGAAGAAGTAAAAGATATGACAATGCGTGAAATCAGGGATTTGACATCAGAAAGTTCCGGCTCATCTGAACAGGCAGGTTCGGCAGGTCAAAACGGTCAGGGTATCAGAAACGGACAAGGAAGCAGTCAAGGACAGGGCAACGGTCAGGGCAAACAATACGGCAAAAACAACTGACAATAATTTAAAGGCTTTCACCAAAAGGTGAAAGCCTTTTTATATTATTTATCTTTTTTACAGTTAGAGGGGCAATTACTGCAATCGCCGCCGCAGGAAATATTACTGCGATTTTTGATACAGTAAACTACCGAAGCTACTGCAAGTACAGCCACTACGGCTATAATAATAACACTTTGAACATTCATTTTAAAATACTCCTATAAGCAGTGTTACAAGCCTTACTGCAAAGGCGCATATCCAAGCGATAACACACTGTCCTACCACTACGCCTGCCGCCCACTTTACGCCAAGTTCACGTCTTACCGAGGCAATCGCCGCAACACAGGGAGTATAGAGCAGACAGAAAACAAGGAGAGGAATTACAGTAGCGGCACTTAAAACCTGCGTTAGTGCTTCGGTTGTGCCAAAGAGTACCGTAAGGGTGGAAACAACGCTTTCTTTTGCCATAAAACCTGTAATAAGGGCGGTGGAAATACGCCAGTCTCCAAATCCCAGCGGCGCAAAAATCGGAGCAATAAGTCCTGCCAGCGAAGCAAGAATACTATCCTGAGAATTGCTGACAATTCTTAACTTTAAATCAAAGGACTGCAAAAACCAAATAACGATAGTTGCAATAAATATCACCGTAAAGGCACGCTGTAAAAAGTCCTTTGCCTTATCCCACAAAAGCTGGGCTACATTTTTTGCTCCGGGAAGTCTGTAATTCGGCAGTTCCATTACAAAAGGTACTGCCTCGCCTTTAAACAATGTACTTTTAAAAATAAGGGCGGTTATTATACCCACAAGAATACCGCCGAAATACAGGGACACCATTACCAAGGCGCCTTTTCCCTCAAAAAATGTTGCTGCAAAGAAACTGTAAATAGGCAGTTTTGCCGAACAGCTCATAAAAGGCGTAAGCAGAATTGTCATTTTTCTGTCTCTCTCCGACGGGAGTGTTCTGCTTGCCATAACTCCGGGAACGGTACAGCCGAATCCGATTAGCATAGGCACTATACTACGACCTGAAAGACCGATTTTTCTTAACAGCTTATCCATTACAAAGGCAACTCTTGCCATATAGCCTGTATCCTCAAGAAGTGACAGGAAGAAAAACAAGGTAACGATTATCGGCAGAAAACTTAAAACACTGCCTACTCCCGTGAAAACGCCGTCAATAATAAGGGAATGGACGACCTCGTCAATATTCCACACTGTAAGAAGGCGGTCAAATCCTTGGGTTATATAATCAATACCCTGTTCCAGCAGGTTTTGGAAAAAAGCGCCTATGACATTAAACGTCAAATAGAAAACAAGTCCCATTATTACAATAAACGAAGGAATTGCCGTATATTTGCCTGTGAGAATTTTATCTATTCTTCGGCTTCTTGCGTGCTCCTTGCTTTCTTTCGGCTTTACCACCGTTTGATTTGCCAGCTTTTGTATAAAGGTAAAGCGCATATCAGCAATGGCGGCACAGCGGTCAATCCCTCTTTCCTGCTCCATCTGAACGATAATAAATTCAAGCATTTCCTTTTCGTTGTCGGAAAGGTTTAGCGCCTGCATTATTCTGTCGTCCCCCTCCACAAGCTTTGTAGCGGCAAAACGTGTGGGGATTTTTACAGCTTTTGCGTGGTCGTCGATAAGGTGCATTATTGAGTGCAGGCATCTGTGAACAGCGCCTCCGCTGTCGTTTTCGTCGCAAAAGTCCATTCTGCCAGGCTTTTCCTGATATTTTGCGATATGAACTGCGTGGCGCACAAGCTCGTCAACGCCCTGGTTTTTCGCAGCGGAAATAGGAACTACGGGGATGCCCAAAAGCTCCTCCATTCTGTTAATATCTACCGAACCGCCGTTTCCTTTTACCTCGTCCATCATATTAAGAGCAAGCACCATAGGCACGTCAAGCTCCATCAACTGCATTGTAAGGTAAAGATTGCGCTCAATATTCGTTGCGTCAACAATATTTATAATGCCGCAGGGGCGCTCTTTAATTATAAACTGCCTTGTTACAATTTCCTCACTGCTGTAAGGGGACATAGAGTAAATACCCGGCAAATCGGTAATTTCCGTGTTATCA
>CALWVQ010000031.1 GCA_944385025.1 uncultured Eubacterium sp. | reverse complement strand
CCGTGGAAATCGGAACCGCCAGTAAGAAGAAGCTTGTTCTTTTTGCATATACCGCTTAATTTTTCAATGATTTCGTCGGTAGCAGACGGGCACCAAACTTCAATTCCGTCAAGCCCCATACCGATATATTTTTCAATCTCGTCAAAGTTATCGTAAACGGCAGGGTGAGCAAGCACTGCAATGCCCCCTGCGTCGTGAATTTCTTTGATAACGTCCTCAACCTCGGGATATTTAACAGGAGCTAAAAGATTTGTTTCGCTGTCACGTGAGAAAAGAGCGTGATAAAGGTCGCCGAAAATCTCTTTTGTGTATCCTGCGTCCATAAGGGCGTGCATAATATGCTGTTTAAACAGATTAGTTGAGCCTGATGCGTGGTTGATAATAAAATCGTTGGAAACAGGAAAACGTGATGCAACTTTGAGCATCATTATCTGTCCTGCTCTTTTTCTGGCGACAGAAGTGCGCTTGCAAAGACCCTCCAGCCTGTCAGGCTTGTCAGCAAGATAGCATAAAATATGTACCTTTTTTCCTGCTTCGCTGTCAAAAGAGGAAAGCTCTACTCCTGAAATTACGTTTACTCCGTATCTTTTTCCGATAATCTGTCCTCTTACTGTTCCTGCAAGGCAGTCGTGATCCGTTATGGCAATGGTATCAATGCCGCTTTTATGTGCTATAACAATCAAATCCTCAATACCCACAGAACCATCGCTTAATTTAGTATGACAATGTAAATCTGCAGCCATAACAATCTCCTTTCAAAATCGGTGGGAATTTGCTGAAAGCCTAAAAAGCCGTAAATTTGGCAATATTAGGCACTAATAATATGATAACATCAAAAAATCAATTTTTCAAGTGTTTTTTGGGAGCTAAACAGTAAAAAATTCAACGCAGTACAGGGAGTTTAAGCTCTTTTAACACCTTGTTTAAAAGACTTACGGGAAGCCCCACTACGTTAAAGTAATCCCCCTGTATTTCTTCTACCAGCAGCGAGCCTTTGCCCTGTATTCCGTAAGCTCCTGCCTTGTCAAAGGGTTCGCCTGTTTCTATGTAGCTGTTAATCTCTTCATCGCTTAAATCAAAAAACTTAACTTTTGTTTCGGCAAAAAAGGATTTTTCGCCCTTTGGGGAGATAACTGTCACCCCTGTAAAAACGCTGTGGCTTTTTCCGCTTAACAGCTTCAGCATATTAAATGCGTCCTCTCTGTCTTTCGGCTTGCCTAAAATTTTTCCGTCAACCGCCACCACCGTGTCGGCGCCGATAACTGTATCTTCGTTGTTTTTTAAAGGCTCTGCCTTGATTTTTGACAGGTATAATACAGCTTTTTCGGGCGTAATGTTTTCAGGCAGAGATTCGTCTGCATCGGCGCTTTTTATTTCAAAATCAGTTGTTATAAGAGATAAAAGTTCTTTTCTTCTGGGTGATTTTGACGCAAGTATAAGCATTATATTGCACCTCTTTGGTATAGTCCTCTCGTATATTTAAAATCGGGCTTTGTTTTTTTGATTTTATTTTGCTCGTAAAGTGAAATTATATTTTCCACCTGTTCTTTGGTTTCTGTGGAAAAATAAAAGTGGGCGAAATCTGTTTTTATTTCATTCATTCTGTCCAGCATATATACAGGCACGCTGTTTAAAATCTCTGTGCAAGGATATTTTGAGCAGATTACGGGAAAATTATAACCCATTCTGTCAGTTATTCTGCCTTGACAGTTGTAACAGCCCACACTGCTTTTTATGGGGCAGTTTCTCGTAAGCATCAGGGGGAGATGACCGTAAACGATAGTTCCCGTGTTTTCTCCCTGTACTGTATTTGCCTGCTGCGTAGTCAGCTCAAAGGACAGTATGCAGTTTTCAAATTCCTGCGCCGACAGGGAGTTAAACACATTAAGTCCGAAATCGCCGAAAACCTCAAAGCCCGTTTCCTTTGCAAGCTTGTATGTTCCTGCGTTACCGCAAAGAGCTTTTGTAACGCCTGCCTTTTTCAGCTTTATAAGCCTGTCTTTAATCTCGTTTTCTATGCCGAAAATTCCACGGGGCAAAACTACTCCTGCCCTGTTGTCCACAAAGTCGTCCAAACTGCTGTCAAGGGGAATAAATACGTGCTTAAAGGGGTGCCTGTCAGGTATTTGGTCAGCGTTTTTAAACGACGCAGTAAGGTATTTTACACCGTCTTTTTCATACTGTTTTTCAGTGGGGGTAAAAGGCTTTGCATTTACTGTTATTTCAGGCAGTTTCGTTATTTCATCTACTGCTTTTCGTCTTAATTCGTTTAGCTTTGACACAGGAAGTATAAGTCCGTCGTCAATGCTTGCAGTTACCTTTTGGGGATAAAACTGAGTCCCGCCTAATTTCGACAGCCTTTGTATTACGCTTTCTTCCGTCATAGGCTTGTTAATCGCCTTTTCGGGAATGTCGCCCGTAACTGTAACGGTTTTGTCCATTGCTGTGGCTGTTAAAGTGCAAGGCTGATTTTCTCTGCATACAAAGTCAATATCCATGGGCAAAAGAGGATTTTCGTTTTTATATGTCTGCTCTATCTCTTTGAGCACCTCTTTGGCGGAAAGCACGTCCTCCTTCTGCCTTGTGCCGAACATATCCCTGCCTAATTTGCCTGTAAAGTATCCGTCAGTAAAGCCGCTTCGTGAAAATACGCTTTTAAGGGCGTATTCGTCCTTGGGCTCAATAGTGCCGTTTATAGCCTTTTTTACAGCGCTTACAGCGGCGGCAACGTACTCGGGGCGTTTCATTCTGCCCTCAATTTTAAGTGACATAACGCCGTCAAATTCATTAAGAAGGGAAACAAGGCTTAAATCCTTTAGTGACAAAACGCAGTCTCCTTTGCCCTCTTTTTCATCCCTTGCAGTAAAGGGCAGACGGCAGGGCTGGGCGCAAAGCCCCCTGTTTCCGCTTCGTGAGCCTAAAACAGATGATAAATAGCACTGGCCCGAAACGCACATACAAAGAGCGCCGTGGACAAACATTTCCAGTTCCAAATCAGTGCTTTTTGCCATTTCCTCTATTTCGCTTTTGCTCATTTCACGTGGTAAAACAATTCGCTTAAAGCCTAATTCTTTCGCAAATTCAGCGCCTTTGGGGGACATAATGCTCATTTGGGTTGAGCCGTGAAGCCTTGCGTCAGGGAAGTGCGCCTTGATGAATTTCGCCACTCCTACGTCCTGAACGATAAAGGCGTCAACCCCTGCCTCAAGGGCGCTTTTAACCGCCTCGTAAAGCTGATGAAATTCCTCGTCCTTTACAAGAATATTAAGAGTAAGATATACTTTTACGCACCTTTGGTGGCAGTATTCAACTGCCTGCTTTAATTCCTCGTCATAAAAATTACCGGCATTACGGCGGGCGTTAAACAGCTTACCCCCAAGATAAACTGCGTTTGCACCGCTTCTAACACCGGCAATCAGCGACTCCATACTTCCTGCAGGAGCCAAAATCTCAAATTTCATATTAATCATCATAGCCTTTCAGGCTTCAAATAGTTTATTTATATTCATTAACACCATACTGTAGCCCGATAAGGCGTTAATGGTGGTTACAGCCATCTCAAAATTTGCCTATGGCACAAATTTTGAGGGCAATATAATTTGATTTAGTGTGATTTTACACACGAAGTCCTTTATCAGTTGATACTGTTAAGCTTCTTTCTTAAGTCGGCAATTTCACGGTTGAGCCTTTCAACTTCTCTTCTTGCCACTTCAACCTCCATTTTAGCTCTTGCGCTTTCCTCAAGATAGTCCTTTATCTGAACGCGGAGATTGTCTGCCGACGCACCTGCCTTTTTGCAGGAGTCCATTTGGTCAAGAGCCACAAGCACGGCTGCCTGAGTCATAGAAAGGGAAGGGTTGCCGTTGCAGATTGAACGGATTTCGCCGTCAACGTTTTCTGCCAGTTCCTCCACATATGCAGGCTCGTCCTCAGTAACTATTGTGTAGCTTGCGCCGCCTATTCTGACGTGTACTCTGTTTTTAGCCATAATCTCACACCTTTATATACCAGTCGACATAATTTTACTTTTTTAGTATAGCAGTAAAGTATATAAATGTCAATGTAGTTACATTTGGAAAAACAAAAACCTGCCCCTTTAAGAGCAGGTTTAAAAATGTTAGTATTTTTTAAGCTGTTCCTCGTTGAAATCCTCAAGAAATTCGTCGTATGTGCCTTTTCTGTCAAGGATTGTGTTGCCTGAAATCTCGATAATTCTGTCAGCTACCGTCTGCACAAACTGATGGTCGTGAGAGGTGAACAGGATTGTTTCGGGATAACGGATAAGACCGTTGTTAAGAGCGGTGATTGATTCAAGGTCAAGGTGGTTTGTAGGCTCGTCAAGGATAAGCACGTTAGCCCCTGAAAGCATCATTTTGCAAAGCATACAACGTACTCTTTCACCACCTGAAAGCACGTTTGCTTTTTTCAGCGCCTCGTCGCCGGAGAATAACATTCTTCCCAGCCAGCCTCTGATGTCCGCCTCAAGAGTGTAGCTTGTGTATTGTCTGAGCCAGTCCACAAGAGTAAGGTCAACACCGTCAAAATACTCGCTGTTGTCGCTGGGGAAATAGCTCTGGGTAGTGGTTACGCCCCACTTGTATGAGCCCTCGTCAGGTTCAAGCTCGCCCATAATGATTTTGAAAAGAGTGGTTTTTGCCACAACGTCGCTTCCTACAAAAGCAACTTTCTCACGTGGGTGGATAACGAAAGAAATATCGTCAAGCACCTTTCTGTCACCGATGGTTTTAGTGAGGTGGTCAACTCTTAAAAGGTCGTTTCCGCACTCTCTGTCCGGCTTAAAGTCAACATATGGAAAACGTCTGCTTGATACGGGCATTTCAATCATCTCAAGGGCGTCAAGCTGCTTTTTACGGCTTGTTGCCTGCTTTGATTTAGCGGCGTTTGCAGAGAAACGCTGGATAAATTCCTGCAATTCCTTGATTTTCTGCTCGTTTTTCTTGTTCTGGTCTCTTGCCTGCTTCTGACGCATCTGGGTGTATTCATACCAGAAATCGTAGTTACCTGTGTAAAGCTGGATTTTGCCGAAATCCACGTCGCAGATGTGGGTGCAGACTTTGTTAAGAAAATGTCTGTCGTGGGATACAACAATTACGGTGTTTTCAAAATCAAGCAAAAAGTTTTCAAGCCAGCGGATAGCCGAAAGGTCAAGGTGGTTTGTAGGCTCGTCAAGAAGAAGAATGTCGGGATTGCCGAAAAGAGCCTGTGCCAAAAGAACCTTTACCTTTAAGTCCGAGGGAAGCTCCGCCATTTTCATATAGTGGTACTCGTCGGATACGCCTAATTTGTTAAGCATAAACGCTGCGTCGCTTTCAGCGTTCCAGCCGTCCATATCGGCAAATTCCGCTTCAAGCTCGCCTGCTCTGATACCGTCCTCCTCGCTGAAATCCTCTTTCATATAAAGGGCGTCCTTTTCCTCCATAACCTCGATAAGTCTGGGGTTGCCCATAAGAACGGTACGCAGTACCTCGTATTCGTCATAAGCAAAGTGGTCCTGTTTTAAAACGGAAAGACGCTCGCCTGGAGTAATAAACACTTCCCCTTTTTGAGTGTCAAGCTCGCCTGAAAGCACCTTTAAAAAGGTGGATTTTCCTGATCCGTTTGCGCCGATAATACCGTAGCAGTTGCCGGCGGAAAAGGTTACGTTTACTCTTTCAAAAAGAACTCTTCCTCCGAACTGAACCGTTACATTATTTGCCTGTATCATAGCCACAGCTCCTATACTCTCAGAATTCGGGTATTATAATACTACAATATCTTTTCAAAAACAAGGGTAAAAATACATAAATTTTTGTGACAAAAGGCTATTTTGCTTAAGTCTTGTTGATTTTAGTAAGGAAATATATTATAATAATGTGACTATTAAGGAAGGGCGTGAGGATATGGAGATAAAAATTTCACCTTCAATGCTTGCCTGCGATTTTGCAAATATTCAAAAGGAACTGGAAAAATGTGAAAAGGGCAAAGCCGATTTAATCCATCTTGACGTTATGGACGGTCATTTTGTACCAAACATTTCTTTCGGCGCTCCTGTGATTGCGGCAATGAAAAAGGTTTGCACGGTACCCTTTGACGTTCACCTTATGATGACAAATCCTCTTGACTACATTCAGGATTTTGCAGATGCAGGCGCCGATATGATTACTTTTCATATCGAGTGCGATTCCGATACACAGCAAACCATTGATAAAATCGTGTCTCTCGGAGTTAAGGCAGGGCTTGCAGTAAAGCCTAAAACCGATATTGAAGCGGTTTATCCCTATCTTGACAAATTATCTATGGTGCTTGTAATGACAGTTGAGCCGGGCTTCGGCGGTCAGAGTTTTATGGCGGATATGATGCCCAAGGTGGAAAAACTGCGCAAAAAATGCCCCGATTTAGATATTCAGGTAGACGGCGGAATTAATCCCCAAACAGTACAAACTGCAGGAAAAGCAGGGGCAAACGTAATTGTTGCAGGCTCTGCGGTATTTAAGAGCGACGACCCCGCCGCCACTATCAAAACCTTAAAGGAAAATGCAGTAAAGTGAAAAAGAAACGCTTTTATAACAATAAGGACAGGAATAAAAAGTGGACGGAGCCTGAAGTAGGCAGAAAAATTTATTTTGCCGACAAGTATGTTGAAGAGGGCAAAGGCACAAACAAATTTAATCAAAAGACCTATAAAACAAAAAAGCCCTTTTTTACAAAAAGCAGAATTACGGACGGGCTGAAATATGCTTTGATTGCCTTGTGCAGTGTGGCGCTGGTGTTTGCCGGCTATACCGCAATGGATGTTTATATGCAGCGCAACTCTATGCCCCTTGTAGAAGAAGAGGAAGAGGTTGAAGGCGGCGTTGGCAACGTTCAGGTAGTTGTTAAGGGCAGCAGGGTGCAGTCCCTTGCTCTTGACGGAGGAGTTATGTTAAACGCTGTTATTAACGACGCGTTAAACGGCGGGTACTCCAGCGTTGCGTTTGATGTTAAGAGGGACGACGGCACTATCGGCTATGAAAGCTCTCTTGCTACGGTGGACGCTTACGGCGCAGAAGCCTCTCAAGCTACCGATGCGGCAGGTTCAATCAGCCGTTTCAGCGAAAACGATATTATGCCCGTTGGTATTATTTCCTGCTATAAAGACAGTATCTTTTCTCAGGCTGACCCCAACAGTGCAGTTACGGATAACGGAGAAATATATAAAGACGACAACGGCGACAGTTACCTTAACCCCGACAGCAGCGAAGCTTACAGTTACATTAAAAGCATAGTTGAAGAGGTCAGGGCAATGGGGGTAAGCGTGTTTATACTTACTGACTGTAATCTGCCTGATGAAATCAGCGAAGGATATAACGACGGTTTTGATGCGCTTAGCGAAAAACTGTATAACGACTTCGGCAATGAGGTAAAGTTTATATACGGTGAAAATGTTCAGATAAATTCTGATTCCGTAAAGGATATTGAAAAGGAAACCGCACAGAAATTCAGCGGTAAGGATATGAAAAACACTGTTTTCTGCATTACTGCTAAAGACAGGGAAAAAACTAAAAACGTTCTTGACAGTTCACAGCAAATAAACTACGTTATTTCAGAATAACAGAACAGGAGAGTATTATGAGAAAGAAATTTATCCTGCTTTTAATCGTAGTGATGTGCGCAGTAACGGCGCTTTTAAGTCCGTTTTCGGCTTTCGCACAGGATAACACGGTAAAATCTCCCCAGCTTACGTCAATAACATTTAAAAACGCCGAGGTGGACGAGGGCTTTTCGCCCAATGTGTTTGAGTATGGGCTTACTCTTGATGATAACCAAAAAAGTCCTACCCTTGAAAGCTATACTATAGACGGTAATGCGGATATTTTCATTTCTTACAGGTACGACGCTACCAACCATCCCATAGGAGTTACCGCAACTTTGCAGTATGACACGGGCAGTACAATATATAATTTTACGTATTCAAACCCTGCCAGATATACAAAAAACAGTAACAACCTGCTATCCTCGATTTACTGCACCTACGGCGAAATAATGCCGGAAATTAATGACGAGGATACGGCGTATAAGCTTTATATCCCGTCTGATATGACCCAGCTTACAATCACTCCTGTTACGCAGGACATTAATGCGTACTGCGCTCCCGTTGAATTGATACTTGATAAAGAACAGGAGCCGAAGATAGCGCTTTACTGTACTGCTTCCGACGGCAGTGAAAGAGAGTATATGATAACCATAAAAAGAGTAGATAAAACCACCAGCGAGGTAAAGGCGGAGCTGGAGGCAGGCAGCGACTCTTTTGTAAAAGGTACTCTTTTGCACCAGCGACCTGAATTTGTTATTGTGATTGGAGCCACTGCGGGCGGAATAATAATAATATTACTGCTGTTTATCTTTACAAGACGTATAGCAGTTGTGCCTTATGACAAGGAGGAAAAGCCTTTTTACAGTCACAAGGAATAATAAAAAACGAAAGGAGAGCTTCGGTATGGAATTTAATTTTGAGGAATTAAATGCTGAAGAAATTGTTGAGCAGATTCACTCTCTTTTTGAAGCGAAAAAATACTCACAGCTAAAAGAAATACTTGTGGAAATTAACCCTACGGATACTGCCGTAATACTTGAGGAATTTCCCAACGAGCAAAAAATAATACTGTTTCGCCTTTTGCCCAAGGAAGAGGCGGCGGAGGTATTTGTTGAACTTGACAACGATGTGCAGGAACAGCTCATCGCCTCTTTTTCCGATACTGAGCTTAAAGAAGTTATCGACGAGCTGTACCTTGATGATACAGTTGATATTATTGAGGAAATGCCCGCTACTATCGTAAAGAGAATTTTACGAAACACGGACAGCGAAACAAGAGCGTCAATTAATACCCTTCTCAAATATCCGGAGGACAGCGCCGGCTCTATTATGACGCCGGAGTTTGTAGACTTAAAAAAAGATAATACGGTAGAGGACGCTTTTAAACGTATCAGACGTACTGGTGTTGACAAAGAAACTATTTACACCTGTTACGTTACCGATAAATCCAGGCATCTAATAGGCGTAACAACGGTAAAGGAGCTTTTGCTTCACGAGTACGACGACAAAATTGAAGATTTTATGGAAACCAATACCATCTACGTGAATACTCACGATGATAAAGAGGTTGCCGCACAGCTTTTTGATAAGTACAACTTTCTTGCGTTGCCTGTTGTTGATATGGAAAACAGACTTGTAGGTATTATCACGGTAGACGACGCTATCGACGTTTTGCAGGAAGAAAACACCGAGGATATTCACAAGATGAACGCTATGGTGCGTACGTCGGAGAAACCATATCTTAAAATCGGCGTTTTTGAAACGTGGAAATCAAGAGTGCCGTGGCTTATGCTTCTTATGGTGGGCGCCACATTTACAGGTATGATTATCACCGCATTTGAGGATAAGCTTTCCGCTTTGATTATTCTTACATCGTTTATCCCTATGCTTATGGATACGGGCGGTAATTCAGGCGGTCAGGCAAGCGTAACAATAATTCGTGCTCTTTCTCTGAATGAGGTTGATTTTAAAGATATTTTTAAGGTTTTGTGGAAAGAGATCAGAGTGGGCATTGTGTGCGGCTTGTCTCTTGCGGCAGTGAATTTTGTAAAAATTCTTGTGGTGGACAAATGGCTTCTCGGCACAGAGGGCATCACTCTCACAGTAAACCTTGTTATAAGCCTTACTCTGTTTATCGAGGTTATTTTTGCCAAGATGGTAGGCTGTACCCTGCCTATAATTGCAAAGAAAATGAGGCTTGACCCTGCAGTTATGTCATCACCTTTTATTACTACGATTGTAGACGCTATCTCACTTCTTGTATATTTCGGTTTGTCGTCTGCAATACTTCACATTTAATCTGTAAACAGAACCGTTTATTAACGGTTTTGTTTTTTTGAAAAGGAGGCTTTTGCTGTGTCAATAAAATTAATAGCAACCGATTTGGACGGCACCCTAATGTCACCTGATCACCTTACAGTCAGTCCCCGAACAGTTAAAGCGCTGAAGGAGGCTCACGAAAAGGGCGTTAAAATCGCAATCGCCACAGGCAGACCTATGTGCATCATAGGCAGTGTTGTGGAGCAGGTGAACTTTGTGGATTATATCATCTTTTCAAACGGTGCCTGTGTTTTTGACAGAAGAAAAGATAAAAACGTTTATGAAAATCTTATCCCCTTTGAGGATATTAAGGAACTTATCAAATATTTATTAAAGTATGAGGTTTATTTCGATGTGTCCTATAAAGGCGAAAGCCACTATCAAAGAGGAATAGAAAAATATTTTATGGATGACAGCGAATTTCCAAACGATTTTGTGGAGGAAGTAAGAAAGACCATGAACCCCCACGACGATTTGGCAGAATTTTTAAACGGCGACGGAGTTGAAAAAATCACTCTCTATACCGTTAAGCCTGAAAATGAAAAGGAATTCAGAGAAAAACTGCTGTCATATAATTTGTCAGTTGCATCAAGCTTTAAAGGCTGTTTGGAGGCAACTGCAAACGGTGTCGACAAAGGCAAGGCGGTTGAGGGACTTTGCACAGAGCTGGGTATAACCGCCCAAAACACTATGACTTTCGGCGACGCAGGAAACGACTGTCAAATGCTGGAGTTTGCAGATTATTCCTTTGCAATGGGAAACGGTACAGAGGAATGTAAAAAATCAGCAAAGCATATTGCTCCCAGCAATGCAGAGGACGGACTGGCTAAAACGGTGGAGAAGTATGTTTTGGGAAGATAATACAAATCTGCTTGAAACTGCTATTGAAACCGATAAAATATTTTAGTATCATATTGTACTGATGATTAAATTAAGTTATTACAAACAGAGCAAGAGAGGTTAATATGGAAAACAAAATTGATTTGTCACTTTTAAAACCTGTGCTTGATGAGCTTGCCGATACAAAAGGCTCCCTTATCACGATTCTTCAAAAAACACAGGACATTTACGGCTATCTTCCAAAAGAAGCTATAATCAATATCAGCGAAAGAACAGGTATTGCCGAAAGCGAAATTATGGGCGTTGCTACATTTTATACCCAGTTTCGCCTGACTCCTGTCGGCAAGTATCTTATTATGCTTTGTCAGGGTACGGCGTGCCACGTAAATTCAAGTGAGCTGATTTTGCAGACAATTAAAGAAGAGCTTGGTATCGACGACGGAGAAACAACAGAAGACGGACTCTTTACCCTAAAGTGCGTAGCCTGCCTCGGCTGCTGCTCACTTTCACCTGTTATGATGATTAACGAGGATACATACGGTTCGCTGACTCCCGAAAAAACAAAGAAAATTCTTAAAGAGTTAAGGGAGGCAGAGTAATGAAAATAGTAGTAGGCGAAGGCTCCTGCGGAATTGCAGCAGGTGCTGAAAAAGTAAGACAGGCGCTTTTAACAAAAGATTTAAACGGTGCAGAACTGACAATCGCAGGCTGTATAGGTATGTGTTACCTTGAGCCGATTGTAGATATTTATGAAGAGGGCAAGGACGTTTTACGTCTTGTTCACGTAACTGCCGATGATGCAGACAAAATCGCCGCTTATGCAAAAACAGGCAGTATCGACGAGATAAAAGACCTTATCGTAAAGGACGAGGATAAGGAGTTTTTAGAAAAACAGACAAGAATCGCTCTTCGCAGATGCGGTATTATCAATCCTGACGAGATAGAGGACTTTGTGGCAAACGACGGCTATACCGCCCTTAAAAAAGTAGTGTGCGAGATGACTCCCGAAGAGGTTATTGAGGAAATCAAGGTGTCGGGACTTGCAGGACGAGGCGGCGCAGGTTTCCCCACTTGGTTTAAGTGGAACGCCGCAAGACAGAGCGAGGACGAGGAAAAATACCTTATCTGTAATGCGGACGAGGGCGACCCCGGCGCATTTATGGACAGAGCCGTTATCGAATCTGACCCTCATAATCTTATTGAGGGTATGCTTATCGGCGCATATGCTATCGGCGCAAAAAATGCAGTAGTTTACGTAAGAGCAGAGTATCCTCTCGCTATTAAAAGACTTGAGCGTGCTATCAAGCAGGCTACCGAGGCAGGATACCTTGGCGACAATATTTTCGGCACTGATTTCTCCTGCACTATGACTATCAAAGCAGGCGCAGGCGCATTTGTCTGCGGTGAGGAAACGGCGCTTATCGAATCCCTTGAGGGTCACAGAGGTATGCCCCGCCTTAAACCTCCTTTCCCTGCTCAAAGCGGTTACTGGAGAAAGCCGTCAAACATCAATAACGTAGAAACTTTTGCCAACGTATCTTGGATTATCAATAACGGCGGAAGCGCCTTTTCCGCAATGGGCACTGAGGGCTCAAAGGGTACAAAGGTATTTGCCGTTACAGGCAAGGTTAAGAGAAGCGGACTTGTGGAAATTCCTATGGGTAAAACTCTTCGTGACGTTATTTTTGACATCGGCGGCGGAATGAAGGGCGATAAAGAGTTTAAGGCAGTTCAGATGGGCGGCCCTTCAGGCGGCTGTATTCCTGCAAGCCTTATTGATACTGTTATCGACTACAAGGCTCTGGGTGCAACAGGGGCTATTATGGGTTCAGGCGGTATGGTTGTTATGGACCAAGGCACCTGTATGGTTAATATGGCTAAATTCTTCCTTGACTTTACTGCAAAAGAAAGCTGCGGTAAGTGTATCCACTGCCGTATCGGCACAACAAGAATGTTAGAAATTCTTACAAGAATTACCGAGGGCAAAGGCAAAGAGGGCGATATAGAGCTTCTTGAAGAGCTTTGCTACGGTATCAAGGACGGCGCTCTGTGCGGTTTAGGTCAGACAGCGCCAAACCCTGTTCTTACCACTATCAAGTATTTCAGAGATGAGTACGAGGCTCATATCAACGATAAAAAATGTCCGTCAGGCGAATGCTCTGCACTTATCGAGTATTCTATCGACAAGGACGCCTGCAGAGGCTGTACACTCTGCGCAAGAAACTGCCCTGTTGACGCAATCTCAGGCAGTGTTAAAAATCCCCATACCATTGATACTGCAAAATGTATTAAGTGCGGTAAATGTCTTGAATCCTGCAAATTCGGTGCAGTAATTAAGAAATAAGGAGGGCGCAGAAGAAATGGAAATGGTAAATTTAACAATAAACGGCAAACAAATAACTGCCCCTCAAGGCAGTACGATTTTAGAGGCTGCAAGGGCAAACGGCATTTATATCCCAACTCTCTGCTATGACGAGGCGGTAGAGGTTTACGGCGCCTGCGGCTTGTGCGTTGTTGAGGCACAGGGCGTGCCGAAGCTTCTTCGCTCCTGTTCGTCAAAGGTAAGCGAGGGTATGGTTATCGAAACCGAAAGCCCCCGTGTAGTTGAATCAAGAAAAATTGCGATGGAGCTTTTGATGTCGGCACACGACGGCGACTGCGTTGCTCCCTGTCAGCTTGCCTGCCCTGCAAACACGGATTGTCAGGGCTATGTAGGTCTTATTGCCAACGGCGATTTTGAAGGTGCAATAAAACTTATTAAAAACAAAATTCCTCTTCCTGCATCAATCGGCAGAGTTTGTCCTCACCCTTGCGAAAAGGCGTGCAGACGTGCCAAGGTGGAAGAGCCTGTAAACATTGCACAGCTTAAAGCTTTTGCCGCAGATCTTGACTTAAAGGGCGACAGCTATCTCCCTCCCGTTAAGGCTGAAACAGGCAAAAAGGTTGCTATCGTAGGCGGCGGCCCTGCGGGTTTGGGCGCAGGTCTTTATCTCAGAACAGCAGGTCATCAGGTTACTATCTACGATATGATGGATAAAATGGGCGGTATGCTCAGATACGGTATTCCACAGTACCGTCTGCCTAAAGAGGTTTTGGACAGCGAAATTGCCATTATCGAAAAAGTTGGCGTAAAAATGGTAAATAACTGCAAGCTTGGCAGAGATATTACTCTTGAACAGCTTAAAGCAGAAAATGACGCCGTTATTCTTGCGCCGGGCGCTTGGAAATCAAGTCCCATGGGCGTTAAGGGTGAAGATATTCAGGGCGTTTACGGCGGTATTGATTTTCTTCGCAGTGTAATTCAGGGCAATCCTGCCCAAATCGGCGAAAAGGTAGCAGTTTGCGGCGGCGGTAATACTGCAATGGACGCCTGCCGTACTGCTGTAAGACTTGGCGCTAAAGAGGTTTATGTCGTTTACCGCCGTACCGAAAAGGAAATGCCTGCCGACGAACTTGAAATCAAGGAGTCAAAGGAAGAGGGCGTTATATATAAATTCCTTACAAATCCTGTGGAAATTCATCAGGAAAACGGTAAGGTTTGCGGTATGACATTACAGCTTATGGAGCTGGGCGAGCCTGACGCATCAGGCAGAAGACGTCCTGTTGCTATTGAGGGCAAAACAGAGTATCTTCCTCTTGACAGCGTAATTATGGCAATCGGTCAAAAGCTTGACAGCAGTGATTTTGAAAATACCGTTGAGCTTACACAAAGAGGTACAATCCTTACAGACGAAGATACCTTTATGACAGATATTGAGGGCGTTTTCGCTATCGGCGACGCTACAAATAAGGGTGCGTCTATTGCTATCGAGGCAATCGGCGAGGCTGACAGATGCGTTAAGGTAGTTGACGCTTACCTTAAGGGCGAAACCCTTGATTTTGCACCTAAGTATTTAAGCAAGCGTGACGAAGACAGAATAGACGTTTCAGGCAAAGAGAAAAAGCCGAGAACAGTAGCAAAAGTCCTTGACGCAGAGGTTAGAAAGAACAGCTTTGATGAGGTTTCACTTGGTTTGACTGTGGAAGAGGCACAGAAAGAGGCAAGCCGTTGTCTTGAGTGCGGCTGCCGTGAGTATTTCAAGTGCCGTCTGCTTTCAGTTGCTCAGAGATATGACATTAACCCCGAGCGTTTTGCAGGTGAAATGCCCCAGAAATATACACGTGACGAAAATTCATTTATTGAGCGTAACACAGCAAAATGTATTCTCTGCGGACTTTGCGTTCGTTCCTGTAAAGAGGTAGTTAATATAAGCGCAATCGGTCTTTTGGGACGTGGCTTTAAAACCAGCGTTTCTCCTGCCTTTGCTCTTCCGCTTGACCAGACAAACTGCACTAACTGCGGACTTTGCGTAAAGCTTTGCCCCACAGGTGCATTAACAGAAAAGTCAAATATGGCAAAGCAGGTTCCTCTTGACGAGGATTACTCCCTTGAAACAGTAACGGTAAACGGCAAAGACTGTGAACTTCTTGTTTCAAGATATAATTCAAAGGTTATCAGAGCCGTTCCTAATAACGACAACGCAAGAAACTGCGGTTTATCACGTGACGAGCTTATCAGTTTGGTAGAAAGCAAGGTTAAATAAATGGACGAATTTAAAGTAATTGAAATAAAAAGAAGTGTTTTTGAAAATAACGACAAGGAGGCTGACAGGGTAAGAGGAGAGCTTAAAAAGGAAAAAACTTTTCTCCTTAACCTGATGTCTGCCCCCGGCAGCGGTAAAACTACTACTCTTAAAGCCACTATTGAAAGACTTAAGAATGATTTAAAAATCGGTGTTATGGAGGCAGATATTGACAGCGATGTGGACGCCAAGGCTATTTCGCAAACAGGCGTTAGGTCAATTCAGCTTCATACAGGTGGAATGTGCCACCTTGACGCAGGTATGACAGAACAGGGTTTAAAGGAGTTCGGCACAGCCGACCTTGACCTTGTAGTCCTTGAAAACGTGGGCAACCTTGTCTGCCCTGCGGAGTTTGACACAGGCTCAAGCAAAAACGCTATGATTTTGTCTGTTCCCGAGGGGGACGATAAGCCTCTCAAATATCCACTTATGTTTACTGTCAGCGACGCCGTTATTATCAATAAGATTGACACAAAATCTGTTTTTGATTTTGACGACGATGCAGTAGTTGAGCGTATTCACAAACTCAATCCCAATGCAGAAATTTTCTTTATTTCAGCAAAAACAGGCGAGGGCGTGGACGCTTGGTGCCAATGGCTTAAAAAACAGGTTGAAGAGTGGAATAAGTAATGCACGAGTTAAGCGTTGTTCTTGAAATCTTCGATTTAATCGAAGAGATTATGACGGAACAGGATTTAAAAAAAGTTTCCACCGTTACTGTTGAGGTGGGCGAGCTTTGCGGTATTTTGCCTGATTATTTTAAGGAGTGCTGGAAAGTTGCACGCATAGGCAGTAAGCTTGAGGAAACGGATTTGATTTTGGAGTTTATTCCCGCTGTGGCAAAATGCACTTGCGGCAACGAGTACGAAATGACAAAAAACAGCCGTATCTGCCCCAAGTGCCGCAAAACAGATTATACCGTTGTCCACGGCAGAGAATTTATGGTAAAACAAATAGAAGCGTGTTAATAAAACAAAAGAGCAGGTTTTTCCCTGCTCTTTTTTATTATCTGTTCAAAACAATAAATAAATGTTATAATGGAAACGGTATAAAGGATTGAATTTAATAATTATGTTGCCTTTAATGGATTTATAAATTGACTGTAATAGTTGACAAATTGCCAACAAAATGTGGTTGCTTAAAAAGTACATTGGCTGTTATATTTTAGATAAACAAATATAGCAAGGAGAATAATTATGAAATTTGATGAAAAACTTATTGAACTTCGTAAGTCAAAGGGATTGTCACAAGATGAACTTGGCAATGCAATAGGAGTGTCAAGGCAAACAATATCGAAATGGGAAACAGGGCAAAATTATCCTGATTTTCAAAGATTAGTTCTTTTAAGCGATTATTTTGGAATGTCCCTTGATACGTTAGTTAAAGATATAAACGTTGAAGAAATAAGAGAAAAAAACCTCAGCGAAAAACAGATTTCAGAAATTTATGACGAAGTAACCAATGCTAAAAAAATTATAAAGACGGTTGTTAATGTTTTCACCGTTATAGGTGTTGTTGGAATTACGCTGGCAGTTATAGCAGGTATATTGTGGGGATAATTTTTATAGGGTAGTAAATACCCTGTTTAGCTGTTTTTCGTTATAGTTAATTACGATACTTTTAGTGAAGAATTATAGTGAAATGGAAATCAGAAAATACAAAGAATCAGACATTGAAGAAATTACAGAGCTTTTTTATAACACGGTGCATACCGTAAACGCAAAGGATTACTCAAAAGAACAGCTTGACGCTTGGGCGCCGAAAAATCCAAATCTTGAAAAGTGGAATATTTCTTTTCAAAATCATACCAGCGTTATAGCGGTTGAGGATAACACTGTTATAGGTTTTGGAGATATAGATAAATCGGGCTATCTTGACAGACTTTATGTTCATAAAGATTATCAGCGCAGGGGTGCAGCTACACTTATATGTAATTACCTTGAAGAGTCTGTTAAGGGAAATATAACAACCCACGCATCAATTACGGCAAAACCTTTTTTTGAAAAAAGGGGATATAAAACCGTAAAAAAGCAGAGCGTGGAAAGAAACGGCGTTACTCTTACAAATTATGTTATGGAAAAGGAAAGATAAATACGCTTTGAAAGGACGGAGTATTATGTGGGCTGTGTTCGCCGTGCTGTCCGCCGTGTTTGCGGCGCTTACCTCAATTCTTGCCAAGGTGGGCATAGACGGCGTTAATTCAAATTTGGCAACAGCAGTGAGAACTGTTGTGGTAGTTATAATGGCGTGGGGTATGGTCTTTATTACAGGGGCTCAAAACGGCATTGCTGAAATCAGCAAAAAAAGCTGGATGTTTCTTATTTTGTCAGGCTTGGCAACAGGTGCGTCGTGGCTTTGCTACTACAAGGCTTTGCAAATAGGCGACGCCTCAAAGGTAGTGCCTATTGATAAATTAAGCGTAGTTTTCACGTTGATTTTGGCTTTCGTGTTCCTCCACGAGCAGTTTACATATAAATCGGCAATCGGCTGTGTCTTAATAGCAGCAGGCACACTTCTTATGGTGCTTTAATTAAAGGAGAAGATTATGAAAAAGAGAATTTTTGCATTATCTTTTATACTGATTTTAATATTTGTTTTTGCAGGCTGTTCACAGCAGGAGAGCGGCGCAAAGGCACAGATGATAGTTTATAATAATTCGCAGTATGCAATTTGCGGCGAGGGTGAGTCCTCTGTGATTAAGGACTGCGGACTGCCTGAAGAAATAAATGAGAGTATGGCGGGTAACCGCCTTGAATACGTTGAGGAAACCAAGGGCGGCTTTGTTATTTCAGACAGGCAGACGGATATGGAGCTTTGCGAGTATGCGCCCCACCCAAACAGCAACGTTTTTATACTCAAAACAACAGACGGCTGTTATGCCGCAATAAAATATGATGCGTCGGGTTATCACGGCATAGAAGAGGAATAGTTTATGAAAAACGTAGCAATAGGAATTTTAATACCGTTTTTCGGCACGGCTTTAGGCTCTGCAACGGTATTTTTTATGAAAGATAAAATAAATGTCAAACTGCAAAAACTGCTTTTAGGCTTTGCGTCGGGTGTTATGATTGCGGCGTCTGTTTGGTCGCTGATTATCCCCTGTATCGAAATGACGGAAAGTCAGGGCAAGGTGGCGTGGGTGCCTGCCGCTGTGGGCTTTTTGCTGGGAATGGGATTTTTACTTGCTTTAGACAGTATTATCCCTCACCTTCACTTAAACTCAAAGGAGCCTGAGGGCGTTAAGTCAAAGCTTAAAAAATCAACAATGCTTGTTCTTGCCGTAACTCTTCACAACATTCCCGAGGGTATGGCAGTAGGAGTTGTGTTTGCAGGACTTCTTGCAGAAAATGCGGCAATCTCAATGACAGGCGCTTTTGCTCTGTCAATCGGTATCGCCCTGCAAAACTTTCCCGAGGGCGCAATTATTTCAACACCCCTTAAAAGCGAGGGCGTGTCAAAATCAAAAGCCTTTTTGTACGGCGCTTTGTCAGGTGCGGTAGAGCCTGTGGGCGCTCTTGTAACAATTCTTTTAACAGCAGTTGTCACGCCGATTTTGCCCTATTTTCTTTCCTTTGCCGCAGGGGCAATGATTTATGTTGTTGTTGAGGAGCTTATACCCGAATCACAAGAGGGCAGTCATTCTAATATTGCCACTATCGGCGTCGCCGCAGGCTTTGTAATTATGATGATTCTCGATGTAGCTTTGGGATAAGGCAATTTAGAATTATTATTTTTATTCTGATTCAACAGAATAAAATGGTAGTTTATTTAAATGATTAAGGAGTAAATGATAGTTATTTTAATAGCAGGAAGTTCCCATACAGGCAAAACTTTTTTTGCTCAAAAATTATTAGAAAAATATAAATATCCATATTTGTCTATTGATCATTTAAAAATGGGACTTATCAGAAGCAACAATACAAACTTATCAGTGGAAGATGATGAAAAGCTGACGCAATATTTATGGAAAATAGTAAAAGAAATAATAAAAACAAATATAGAGAATAAGCAAAACATAATAATAGAAGGTTGTTATATTCCGTTTGATTGGAAAAAAGATTTTAGTGAAGAATATTTAGAAGAAATAAAATATACTTGCTTGATTATGACGCAGGAATATATAAAAAATAATTTTGCAAATATTACTAACTATGCAAATGTAATTGAAAATCGAAAAGACGAAACAATAAATTTTGAGCAAATGATAAAAGATAACATATATAATTTAGAAATGTGCAAAAAATACAATAACAGGTATGTTCTCATAGATAAAAAGTATCCGGTTGATATGGATTTGCACTGATTTAAATTATAATTAATACATTAAACAAAAAGTTTAAATAATATGACAGATGAAGAAATACTTTTTGCAAAAAAAAAACAGGTTATCAACCGATAACCTGTTTTTGTTTTACTTATTCTTGCTGTTTTTGTGTTTTAGTGAAGCGGTTACGAAACCGCGGAAAAGTGGGTGGGGTTTGTTGGGGCGTGATTTGAATTCAGGGTGAAACTGCCCTGCCACAAACCAAGGGTGGCTGGGAATTTCCACCATTTCCACAATGTGATTATCAGGCGATGTGCCTGCAAAGATCATACCGCCTTTCAAAAGGTCAGTTCTGTAATCGTTGTTTGCCTCGTATCTGTGGCGGTGTCTTTCGTAAATCATTGATGCGCCGTAAAGTTCATACGCCTTTGATTCAGGGTTAAGCGAACAGGGGTATTGACCGAGACGTATAGTTCCTCCCATATCGGTAACGTCCTTTTGTTCAGGCAGAATGTCAATAACAGGGTACGGCGTTTCGGGGTCGATTTCTGCGGAGTTAGCGTCCTTTAAACCTAAAACGTTTCTTGCAAATTCGATAATTGCAATCTGCATACCAAGGCAGATGCCAAGGTAAGGCACGTTGTGAGTTCTCGCATATTCACAAGCTTTGATTTTACCCTCAATACCACGCGAGCCGAAACCGCCGGGTACAAGAATACCGTCCATATCCCCTAAAATCTCGTTAATATCAGCGCCCTCTTTTTCAAGGCTTTCGCTGTCTATCCACTTAATGTCAACGGCGCTTCTTGTTTCTATTCCCCCGTGTTTCAATGCCTCGTTTACTGAAATGTAGGAGTCGTGAAGTTCAACGTATTTGCCCACCATAGCGATTTTTACCGTCTGCTTCGGATGTCTTAAAGCGTCCAGCATTGCCTCCCAGTCAGTCAAATCAGGCTCACCGCAGTTAAGTCCTAACTTTTTGATAACTACCTCGTCCATTTTCTGCTCTTTGAGCATCATAGGAACAGCGTACAAAATATCGCAGTTGTTGTTTTCAATAACACAGTCCTTGCTGACGTCGCAGAAAAGGGCAATCTTGTTTTTTATGTCCTCGGTGAGAGGGTGCTCCGTCCTGCACACAATAATGTCGGGGCGTATGCCGATTGAAAGCATTTCTTTAACAGAATGCTGGGTGGGCTTTGATTTCAGTTCGTCAGATGCGGCGAGATAAGGTACAAGAGTAACGTGGATAAACAGGCAGTTTTCCCTGCCCACGTCTACCGCAAACTGTCTTATCGCCTCTAAAAACGGCTGGGATTCAATGTCGCCCACCGTTCCTCCGATTTCCACAAGGCAGATGTCCGCTCCCGTGTCGGCATTGTGCTGAATATATCTTTTGATTTCGTTTGTAACGTGGGGGATAATCTGAATTGTCTGCCCGCCGTAAACGCCCTTTCTTTCATCGCTGATTACTTTCCAGTAAACGCGTCCGCTGGTCAGGTTGGAGTTTTGGCTCAAACTCTCGTCAATAAATCTTTCGTAGTGACCTAAATCAAGGTCGGTTTCTGCCCCGTCGTCTGTTACAAAAACCTCGCCGTGCTGAACAGGGTTCATAGTACCGGGGTCAACGTTAAGGTAGGGGTCCAGCTTCTGCGCTGTGATTTTAAGTCCTCTTGCCTTGAGAAGTCTGCCAAGTGACGCCGCAGTAATACCCTTTCCCAGTCCTGATACAACGCCGCCTGTAATAAAAATGTATTTTGTGCTCATATTAATCCTCCCTACTTTGAAAATAAAAAAAGAAAAAACGGCCGTACGCAATGTACAACCGTCTGTACTTATACATTATAGAGTATCTTTTTTCATAAATCAATAGAAAATCACAAAAAAATCAAGAAATTTATACGCAAATTGCATAATTATACAATATTTTGCACTTTTTTCTATTTTTCTACAGTCGCCTGACAGGTAACTCGTATACCCAGCTTTTTAAGCACCGTCATATCCACCTGCGAAAGCACAACAGAGGAGTGCATTTCACAGCCTTTTAATTTTACAAGCTGGTTAAGAGCCTTCTTTGCGTTTTCGTCGCTGACTGCTGAAACGGAAAGGGCAATAAGTATTTCGTCTGTATGAAGTCTTGGGTTAGTGCTTTTAAGGTGGTTTACTTTAAGTTCCTGAATAGGTTTGATAACCTCCGGCATAAGCAAAAGCACTTCGTCGTCAATTCCACCCAATTCCTTGAGTGCGTTTAGCATCATTGCAGATGCACAGCCTAAAAGTTCAGAGGTTTTGCCTGTGATAATAGTGCCGTCGTTAAGCTCAATCGCTGCGGCAGGTCTGCCTGTTTCTTCTGCAAGAGCGTTTGCTTTTTGGGCGCATTTTCTGTCATTTTCATTAAGTCCCAGATTGTTCATTAAAAGCTCAAGCTTGTAAACCTCGTCCTTTTTATTGCCGTGCTGAAACTCGTCCTTTAAAGCGTCAAGGTATCTTCTTATAATCTCCTGCTTTGACGCCTCTCTTACAACCTCGTCGTCAATAATGCAGTTGCCCGCCATATTAACGCCCATATCGGTTGGAGAGTTATATGGGCATTTGCCGTAAATCTTGTTAAAGGTTGCTTTTAAAACAGGGAAAATCTCCACATCTCTGTTGTAGTTTACAGTTGTTACGCCGTAGGCCTCAAGGTGCCACGGGTCAATCATATTTACGTCGTTAAGGTCAGCCGTTGCCGCCTCGTATGCAATGTTTACAGGGTGGTTGAGAGGAATGTTCCAAATAGGGAAGGTTTCAAATTTAGCATATCCTGCTTTAATTCCGCGTTTGTTTTCGTGGTAAAGCTGTGAAAGGCAGGTTGCCATTTTGCCGCTGCCGGGGCCGGGGGCAGTTATTACTACAAGCTCTCTTGTAGTTTCTATGTAATCGTTTTTGCCAAAGCCCTCGTCGCTGACGATTTTAGCTGTGTTTGCGGGATAGCCCTCGATTACATAATGTCTGTAAGACGGAATGCCAGCCTCCTTGAGTTTTTCCTCAAAAGCAGTTACCTTTGGAGTTGAAACGTACTTTGTAAGAACTACGCTGCCTACCATAAGTCCTCTGCTTCTGAAAGCATCGATAAGTCTGAAAACGTCCACATCATAGGTGATGCCCAGGTCGCCTCTGATTTTGTTTTTCTCAATATCCTCACTGCTGATGACTACTACTATTTCTGCCTGATCTTTAAGCTGTAAAAGCATTTGCAGTTTGCTGTCAGGATGAAAACCCGGCAAAACCCTTGATGCGTGATAGTCGTCAAAAAGCTTGCCGCCGAATTCAAGGTAAAGCTTGCCGCCGAACTCGTTTATCCTCTCTTTAATTCTCTGTGACTGCATTTGCAGATATTTGTTATTGTCAAAACCCTGTTTAAACATAATTCCCTCTCAAGTAAAAAATTCAAAAACAACAGCGGTTGCACAAATGTCCAACCGCCTGTACTTAAATATTATAAAGCAATGAAACCTATAAATCAATAGTAAGGAAATATTTTTTTACCTTTTAATTTCAGTTTACAGGATAAAATATTCCCCAGCTTTCAAGAAGGGAGTCCATTGCCTGAATTATTTTAAGGGTAGTGTTGTGAGGAGCGTCCTCACATTCTGTTTTGCCCTCTTTTACAGCGTTACAGCACGCCTTTACTTGATATTCAAAGCCTGTTATTTGGTCTGAAAAATCATATACCTCAGCCTGATTATGCCCGTTGTCATAACGTGTGATGATTTTGGGATTATTTATGTTGTCGATTTTAAGATAACCCTCTGTACCGAAAACGAAACCTGCATTTCCCGTTTGCGACACCATTGCGGCGTGAAGAGTTGCAATAGCGTTGTCCCATTTCATAGTAACGGAGTCAATGCCGTCAACACCGCTTTCAAGTTTTAAACATTCCCCTGTGCAACGGGTGTAGTCGTCGCCGAAAACCATCACTCCAAGGTGGAGAGCGTAAACTCCCACATCAAGCAAAGCTCCTCCCGCACATTCGGGGCTTATCATTCTGTGCTTGTGTTCAAGGGGATAGCCGATAGTACCCTGAACGCTTTTGACTTCGCCGATTATACCGCTGTCTTTAATGCTTTTAATAAATTTGCCCGAGGGCATATAGCGGGTCCAAATAGCCTCGCTTATCAGCAGATTTTTCTCTTTTGCCTTGTTAAACAAAATTTCCACCTGCTTTGTATTTACGGCAAAGGGCTTTTCCACAAGCACGTTTTTGCCGTTTTCAAGACACAGCAAAGCGTGTTCAAAATGCATTGTATGGATTGTTGCAACATAAATCAAATCAATATCCTTGTCCTGCGCCAGCTCCTGATAACTGCCGTATGCCTTGGGAATATTATGTTCACCTGCAAACCTCTGTGCTTTTTCCGCGTTTGACGCTCCTACTGCGTAAAGTTCATATTCGTCTTCCATAGCGTTAATGGTTTTCGCCATTTTTTCTGCAATGTGACCTGCGCCTAAAATTCCTATTTTCATTTTGCTACCTCGCGGTGTAAAATTATTCGTAATTATTGTTGTTCATTTTATATACGTCGGCAACCTCGTTAATGGTTATGTATGCCGACGGGTCAATGGAGTGAACAATATTTCTCATTTTACTTATCTGAAATCTGTTTAAAACTATGTAGACCATTTTTTTGTCTGCGTTGGAGTAAAATCCCTTGGCGTCAAGTATGGTCATACCCTCTTCAAATTCTTTTGAAAGCGCACTGCACACTTTTTCCTGTTTTGCAGTTACGATTAAAATGCCTTTGGAACGGTCAAGACCCTCTACAATAAAGTCCACCGTTTTAAGCGCCGCCATATAGGTGACTATTGAGTAAAGGGGCAGTATCCAGCTTTGCAGAATCAGTCCGCACACAATGTAAAGAATTACGTTGTAAGCCATAACAAAGGTGCCGACGGATATTCCCAGCATTTTTGAAAAAATAACCGCCATAACCTCAATGCCGTCCATAGCTCCGCCGAAACGAATGGCAAGACCGCTGCCAAGACCTGAAATAAGACCGCCGAATAAAGCGCACAGCAGTAAGTCCGACCCTGCAAGGGGTGACGCAATGCTGACGTCGATAGGCAAAATGTCTGTGATAAGCCAAGCGAAAAGGGAGTAAATTCCCACGGTGTAAATAGCGTATATGGTGAATTGTGCGCCCTGCTTTTTTAGTCCGTATAAAAACAGAGGCAGATTTAATATGATAAGGAAAACGGAAAGAGTCCAGTTTTCAGGGGTTATTTGGGATAAAAGCATAGACGTTCCCGAAATTCCGCTGTCGTAAAGTTTTACAGGCGCAAGAAAAACAGTAACGCCGAAAGCGTTTACAATTCCTGCAACAGTCAGAAAGAATAAATTTTTTAATTTAAGCGATTTAATGCCTTTGATTATTTTTGATTTCACCTGTTCACCTCGTTATTTTTCAGTCAAAATGAGCGTTTTCATACGCCTTTTTTATTTCTTCGGGCATATCCTCGTTAGGCAGGACTTTAAGATTTTCTTCTCCGCCGTCCTTAATTGCCTTGTCATAATACCAACACTTGAAATTAAGCATATCAAGTACTCTGTTTAGCTTTTCTATTTCCTGCTCCACGTTTTTTCTTTGCATTTCAAAAAGCTGTTTTCTTTGGGGATAAGTTTCTTTTCCCTGTCTGCACCACTGCATAAACTGTTTAATGTCTTTAATTTCAAGTCCTGACTTTTTCAGACACTCAATTACCCTTAACGCCTCAAGTTCTCTGTCGCTGAATTTACGTATGCCCGAAACTCTTGTAATTTCGGGGAAAAGCCCCTGCTTGTCATAATATCTTAATGTGGAAATGGGAAGACCGAACATTTCCGATACCTGTCCTATTGAATACATATTTCTCCTCCGAAAAAATTTTAAATAAACCCTTGACCTAAAGTCAGGTTTATGTGTTAGGATTAGTATAACAGAAAAACATTTTTCGGTCAAGGAGTTGATTTTGTGATAAAAATAGTACAAACAGCAGGCAGGGACGCGCTTGGCGAGTTTGCCCCTGATTTCGCTCATTTTAACGACGACGTGCTTTTCGGCGAAAACTGGAATAATCAAGATATAGAACATAAAACAAGGTGCATTATCACGGTAGTGGCGCTTATGAGTTCGGGAGTTACCGATTCCTCTCTTAAATATCATCTTGAAAATGCAAAAAAAGCAGGCGTCAGCAAAAAAGAGATTGCCGCAGTAATTACCCACGTTGCATTTTACGTGGGCTGGCCTAAAGGCTGGGCGGTTTTCAATATGGCAAAAGAGGTTTGGTGCGACAACGATACTTATGAAGATGAAAAAGCCGCTCATCAAAACAAAATGGTTTTTCCTATCGGCGAGCCTAACGACGCTTTTGCAAAGTATTTTACGGGACAAAGTTATCTTGCTCCTGTATCAACTGAACAGGTGCCTGTTTTTAACGTTACATTTGAACCCTCCTGCCGCAATAACTGGCATATCCACAACGCCGATAAGGGCGGCGGTCAGATTTTAATCTGCGTTGCAGGCAGAGGCTATTATCAGGAGTGGGGCAAAGAACCCCAGGAAATGAACCCCGGCGACTGTATCAATATTCCTGCCGGAGTAAAGCACTGGCACGGCGCCGCACCTGACAGTTGGTTCAGTCACCTTGCAGTAGAGGTGGCAGGTGAAAACTGCTCGAATCAGTGGCTTGAGCCTGTGGACGATGAAACATATTCAAAGCTTAAATAACGCAGTGTTAGGAGAATAAGTATGGAAAATTTGGTATTAACAAATGAGTGGGATAAAACCTTTGCAAAAAGCGATAAGGTTGACCATAAAAAAGTTACGTTTCACAACCGTTACGGTATAACCCTTGCGGCAGATATGTATATTCCTAAAAATGCACAGGGCAGGTTAAGCGCTGTTGCAGTGAGCGGACCTTTCGGCGCTGTTAAGGAACAGTCATCGGGACTTTATGCCCAAACTTTAGCCGAAAAGGGATTTTTAACTATCGCCTTTGACCCCTCTTATACAGGTGAAAGCGGCGGAACCCCCAGATATGTTGCCTCTCCCGACATTAATACAGAGGATTTCTGCGCTGCAGTAGATTTTTTAAGTAATCTTGAAAATGCGGACCCTGAAAAAATCGGTATTTTGGGTATTTGCGGCTGGGGCGGAATGGCTATTAACGCCGCCGCAATGGACACAAGAATAAAGGCAACCGTTGCATCTACTATGTATGATATGACCCGTGTAAATGCCAAGGGCTATTTTGACAGCGAGGACACAAAAGAACAGCGCCGTGCAAAGATTAAGTCAATGTGCCACCAGCGTACAAAGGATTATAAAAGCGGCACCTATGCCTTGGCTGGCGGAGTTGTGGACCCTCTGCCTGACGACGCACCGCAGTTTGTAAAGGACTATTATGATTATTATAAAACTGACAGAGGCTATCATCCCCGCTCATTAAATTCAAACGGCGGATGGAATGTTACGTCGTCCCTTTCTTTTATGAATATGCCTATTTTGCAGTACAGCAGCGAGATAGACAGCGCCGTTATGGTAGTCCACGGAGAAAAGGCTCACTCCTGTTATTTCGGAAAAGACGCTTTTTCAAAGCTTCAGGGCGACAACAAGGAGCTGTTGATAATTGAAGGTGCAAATCATACCGATTTATACGACAAAACCGATATAATCCCATTTGACAAGATTGCTGATTTTTACACAAAGTATTTAAAATGAAAATGAAAAAAATAACTTATTTTGCGGCAGTAATTTGCTTTATGCTTTTGTTTACATCCTGTACTCAAACAGAAAAAACACCAAATACAAAGCCTGAAACAACATCATCTGAAAGCAGTACGGTTACTGATATTCAGCCAAAGGAAAATTCTGAAATGAGCTTAAAAAATCTTGTGTTGTCAGTGGACGGCACCGAGTTAGACGTTCAGTGGGAGGAAAATGACGCAGTAAACGATTTGGTTTCCCTTGCACTGAAAGGAGAGATTGTTGTCAACACCTCGCTTTACGGCGGATTTGAGCAGTTTGGCAGTCTGCCTGAATCACTTAATGCAAGCGATACCCAAATGACTGCCGTTTCAGGTGACATAATGCTTTATAAATCTGATCAGATTGTGCTGTATTTCGGCGAAAACAGTTGGAGCTATACAAAGCTGGGACATATTAACGGCGTTTCTGAAGATGAACTGACAAAAATGTTAAATAAAGACAGCACCGTTGTCACAATTAATATCAAAAATTGAATTTGAGGATATCCAATGAGTATTGTTATGAATTTGTACTACACAGGGGAAAAGGATAATGCAATAAAATTTGCTCTTGAAATGGAAAGCAGTAAAACCGCCGATTTAATTCGCAAGTCAAAGGGCAATTTAAGGTATGAGTATTTCGTGCCTGTAAACGATGAAAATACAGTTTTGCTTATTGATGAATGGCAGAGTCAAGACGCACTTGACCGTCACCACGCTTCTCCTGTTATGGAAACTATTTTGAAACTTCGTAAAAAATATAATCTTACCGTACGGGCGCAAAGGTATACTCCCGACAATGAAAATATCAGCGCCGCTGACAAAGAGTATATAGAAAAATGATAAA
>CALWVQ010000030.1 GCA_944385025.1 uncultured Eubacterium sp. | reverse complement strand
ACTTAAATATAAGGCTTTGCCTATAACCGATACTACCTGTCTTTTTGTTTGCTGCGCACTTTTTTTGTCAGGACTTTCTGCAATAAATATTTTGGGCGTTTCTCCTGCAAGGATTATTGCCGTTTTGTCTGTTCTTATTTGTGTGCGTTACGGCTCGCTTAAATGGGGACTCATTGTTTCTCTTTGTCTTGGTTTTGCCCTTGGAATAAGCAGGGAGGACAGTATGTTTCTTTTAGGCGCATATGCCTTTTCTGCTTTGGTTTCGGGACTTTTTACGTCTTTTCCCAAATTTTCAAACGGTATAAGCTTCACTCTTTCTATGGTGTTTTTTTCAGTTTGCGCCGATATGGGCAGTTTCTCTGTTTGCTGTGTAATAGAAAGCTTTTTGGCAAGCCTTGTTTTTTGCGCCTTGCCTGATATTGTTACGGAAAAGATTGAGGAATTTTTTGAAAGCGGCGCAGATATTGCCCCCGACGGCAGCTTGCGTCAAAGTTTGGTTGTAAGGCTTCGCTTTGCATCTTCTGCTTTGGCACAGGTCAGCGAAAGCGTAAGAGACGTAAGAGAGAAAATCAACAGTATGGGCGAGAGTAAACCCCTTGAAAATGAACTTCGTATGGTTGCCTCCGACCAGTTTTTTTCAATTTCCGATATGCTGGGGGACCTTGCCTTTGAATTTAACGAGGCGGAAATTTTTGACTATAAATCAGCGGGTAAAATCAGACGTATGTTAGGTGAGTATGATATTTACCCTGAAAATATTTCAGTAATTGTGGATAAGTTTGACAGAATGAGAATTGAAATACTTGCCTCTTCAAAAACAAACGGCATTGACAATCCTAAAATTAAAAACGAAATTTCAAAAATATGCGGCCGTGATTTTGAGAAAAGCAGAGTAAATTATTCAGGCTCAAACGTGATGATGACCGTCATAGAACGTCCTAATTTTAAAATGAGTTTTGGTTTTTCCCAATACAGCGCCGAGGGAAAGCTCTGCGGCGACACGGTGAAAATTGTAAACGACTCAAAAGGACACCTGATTTTTATTATCAGCGACGGAATGGGAAAAGGCGGCAGAGCTGCGCTGGACGGGGCGATGGGAGCGGGACTGCTCTCAAAACTTTTATCGGCAGGCTTTGGATTTGACAGTTCATTGAAGGTTGTCAACAGCGCTCTGCTGGTAAAAAGCAGCGACGAAAGTCTTGCTACTTTGGACTGCGCCTGTGTAGATTTGTTTACGGGTAAATGTGAGTTTTATAAAGCGGGCGCCCCGCTGTCTTATATAGTTAAAAATAATTCTATAAGCAAGTGTGAGCTCTCCTCAATGCCTGCGGGAATACTGCGCGGTATCGAGTTTGCAAAAAGAACTACCGTGCTTAATGTTGATGATGAAATTATACTTATGAGCGACGGAGTAACAGATGCAGGTGAAGAGGCTTTGTTAAATTTCTTAAAATATGAGGACAGCGACAATCCCAATGAAAAAGCACAGGCGATTCTTGATTTTGCCGTGAGTCACACCCCGGAGCGTCACAGAGATGATATGTCCGTAATAGTTGCCAAGCTTATGAAAGGATAAATATGTTTTTTAAAAGCAAAAAAACTGCCTTAACTCCCGTTGATTTTACAAAAGACGGATTTCCGGATTATCTGAAAAAAGAGATATTTATGCAGCGTACTCTTGTAAGTGATATGATAAACAGATACGTTAAGGCAGGGAAAATTGATTTTGATTTTCTTAAAATTAAAACAGATAAAATCAGATATGCTTACATAATAAGCGATTATGACAGTTACTGTGTTGCTTTGTCGGGAGCATATAATTTTGAGGTGCTTACCGATATTCCGTGCCAGCCTGAAATCGTCAGCGAGTTTAACTGTTCAAATCCTGTTTTAAATAAGCACACCCTTGTAATCGTTTTGGCTAATAGTGAAGAAGATTGCGCTCAAACAAAAAAACGTGTGCAGGAAAACGATGCCCAGTATATCGGAATATACGATACGCTCAAAGAAAATGAAAGAGCCGTTACAATAAACTTTCAGGAAAAGGTCAGCGTAAAAACAGCACAGCCTGTTTTGCAGACAATTGCCCTTACGATGCTTGCTCTTTATATAGGTGAAAAAAAGCAGCTTGTCACCGAGCTTTATTCAAAAATTGCAGTTGAAAAGCTTACGGGACTTGACAAAAAAATAAAAAATGTACTGTTAAAAGAGTATGATTTTAAAGAACTGGGAGCCCTTATAAAAGACAAACAGTTGTTGTTTACAGGATCTAATGTAGATTATGCCGTTTCTCTTTACGGCAGTTATTTTTTGAAAAAAACAGCAGGAATTGAAGCAAAAGCTGTGCCGTTAGGAGCTTTTGAAAGCAGTTATGATAGAAAAGAAATAAGTGTTTTTATAGCTTCAAACAGCGATTTTTACTCGATGCTTGGAGAAAGGGGCGTCAGCCTTACCATTGCTCCCGACAGCCTTGAAAAATATAAAAATGTGCTGGGATTCGGTGAAAGTATACCATTGCTTAATCCTGTGATTGCAATGATTTGTGTTCAGCTTATAGGTTATTACGCTGCAGATGATGAGCGACTTAAGGATTTTGAATAATATAATTTTTCTTGACTTTTTTTTAAATTTAGATGGTATAATTTCTGTGCCTGACAGCAGGCGGCGTAAGTCCAGACAGGGCTTACGCCGCCTGCTTTTTTGTATGAAAGGAGATATTTATGCCAAAAACAAAATTTCAAAAGGTGGTTTTCGGACTTATAATGTCATATTCTATGGCTTATCCTATGGAGGTTTACAATGTAGCAATAAAAATGGGTTTTAATTTGTCAAACGGTCTTGGCTTTAGCAGTATGACAAATCAAGTGTTTCTTGAAGCGCTTAAAGAAGTTTGGTATATGGGACTTATTGTGTTTGCTTTTTCGAGCCTGTGGGGTAATAAAATGGGGGAAAAATTTGCGAATAAATACTGCACAGAAAACGACAATCCATATTTTTATAGAATAATGCGTCAGGCGGGAACTGTTGCTGTAATGTGTCCCTCAATGAGTCTTGCAGCGTCTGTGATTTTTAATGTGATTCTTGGCGGAAGTCCTGTTTTTCAGCTCCCTGCAATATGGGCGGGTATGGTTATTAAGAATTTTCCTATGGCGTTTTTTTGGAATATGTTTGGCGCAACGGGATTTACTCGATTTGTATACGGACTTATTTTCAAAAATAAAAAAGACAAATAAAAAATGCGTTCTGTATTAGAGAACGCATTTTTTATTTATTGTTTATAACTTTTTTTATTGCATTAAAGCTTTCGGCACTGATAACGTGCTCGATTTTGCAAGCGTCGTCCACCGCAGTTTTTTCGTCAACTCCTAAATCCATAAGCCATTTTGACAGGGTCGTGTGGCGTTCGTACATAGTCTTGGCTATTTTTTCGCCTTTTTCAAGCAAAGTTATATAGCCGTTTTGGTCAACGTCGATATAGCCGTTTCCCCTTAAATTTTTCATTGCTATGCTTACACTTGGTTTGGAAAATTCCAATTCGTTGGCAATATCAATAGAGCGTACCGCTCCTTTTTTATTTTTTATCATCAAAATAGTTTCAAGGTAGTTTTCAGCCGATTCGTGTATCTTCATAATTTCATTCCTTAAATTTGTTAAGCTCATTATATCATTACTTGCCGTTGAATTCAAGGCGTAGGGATGATATAATGTTACCGTTAAACGAGGTATAAGTATGATAAAAAATATTTTATTTGATTTAGACGACACCATTTTGGACTTTAAAAAGGCTGAAAAAATAGCACTTTTTAAAACACTTGAAGAATTAGGCGTTACTCCTGATGATGAAATTGCCCAGAAATACAGCCGCTATAATATTTCACAGTGGAAAAGGCTTGAACTTGGCGAAATTACAAGGCAGGAGGTAAAGGTAAACAGATACAAACTGCTTTTTGATGATATAGGAGCAGACTGTTCACCTGAGCTTGCCACGGAAATTTACGAAGAAAAGTTGGCGGTAGGGCATTATTTTATTGACGGTGCAGAGGATTTGCTCAAATCCCTTTGCAAAAGCTATAATCTTTACCTTGTCTCAAACGGCAGTAAAAAAGTGCAGACAGGCAGACTTGCAAGTGCGGGAATTTCTCCTTATTTTAAAGGTATTTTTATTTCTCAGGATGTTGGATATGAAAAGCCCAGCCCCCTGTTTTTTGAAAAGGTTTTCCACAGTATTGATAATTTCAGTAAGAGTGAAACAGCAATTGTCGGCGACAGCCTTTCAAGTGATATTAAAGGGGGAATCAATGCAAGAATAAAAACAGTATGGTTTAATCCCCGTAAAGAAATAAACGATTCTAATATTATTCCCGATTATGAAATATCATCGCTGTCCCTGCTAAAAAAACTTATGCAAGAGATATAAAAAAACACCGTCTTGATTAAGACGGTGTTTTAATTTTATTTTTTCTTAAATTTGTCAAAAAAGCCTTCCTTGGTTTTGGGCGGAACATAGTCCTTGTCAAATTCTTTTAACAGCTCTTTCTGCTTTTCGCTGACATTTTTAGGAACATCAACAACAATTCTTATATGTTCCTCGCCTCTGCCCATTGCGTTAAGCCTTTGGATACCTTTGTTGCCTTTAAGAGTAAATACCTCTCCCGGCTGGGTACCTGCGGGAATGTTCAGTTTTGTATCGCCGTCAAGGGTAGGCACGGTGATTTCAGCACCGAGAGTTGCCTCAACAATGGAAATGTGCCTGTTTACCCATACGTCGTATCCCTGACGTGTGAAGTAAGGATGCTTTTTAATATCAACAACTACCTTTAAATCGCCGGCAGGTCCGCCGTTTGAGCCTACGTTGCCGTAACCTCTTACATTTACTACCTGACCGCTGTCGATACCTGCGGGAATGTTGATTTCGATTTTCTTTTTAGTTCTTACCTTGCCCTTGCCGTTACACTTGTGGCAGGGAGTGGTAATTATTTTACCTGTTCCGCCGCAGCGTGTGCAGGTTTTCTGGGTGGTCATTACACCGAATGGACTTCTCTGCTGAATGTTGATAACACCGCGACCCTGACATTCGGGACAGGTTGTAGGAGATGTGCCTTTAGCCGCACCTGTTCCGCCGCATTCGCTGCAGTCCATTACTCTCATAACCTCGATGGTTTTTTTACAGCCTTTTGCCGCCTCTTCAAAAGTAAGAGAAACGGAGGACTGTATATCTCTTCCTCGCTGCGGAGCATTTGGATTTCGTCCGCCGAAACCGCCTCCGAATCCGCCGCCGAAGAAAGAGGAGAATATGTCGCCTAAATCAATATCGCCGTCAAAGCCGAAGCCACCGCCGCCGAAACCGCCTGCGCCCTGTCCTGCGTTAAAGTTAGGGTCAACGCCCGCAAATCCGAACTGGTCATATCGTGCCTTTTTCTGAGGGTCGGACAAAACCTCGTATGCCTCGTTGCACTCCTTGAACTTTGCCTCCGCCTCGGGATTGTTGGGATTAAGGTCGGGGTGATATTTTTTTGCAGTCTTACGGTAGGCTTTCTTTATTTCATCCTCGCTGGCGCCTTTGCTTACTCCAAGCACCTCGTAATAATCTCTTTTGTTTTCAGGCATTTACTTGCCCCCTTATCTTGTCAATAGCCTATCCCACTTGGTGAGATAGGCTTTGAATTTATGCTGTATTATAACTGTTTAATTAGTTGTCGTCAACCTCTGTATAGTCAGCGTCGGTGTAGCCTTGGTCACCTGCGTTTGCATTTGGATTGTAGTTTGCGTTTGCTGCGTTAGGATCAGCACCGTTTGCCTGTGCCTGCTGATAGAGCTTCTGTGAAACCTCGTAGAACTTGTTCTGCAAATCCTCCTGTGCAGTCTTGATAGAATCAAGATTATCACCCTTGAGAGCTTCTTTAAGAGTGTCTACCTTTGTCTGAAGAGTGCTCTTGTCATCAGCAGAGAACTTGTCGCCCTCCTCGCTCAAAAGCTTTTCAGTCTGGTAAACCATCTGGTCAGCATTGTTTCTGAGGTCAACTGCCTCTCTCTTCTTCTTATCCTCTTCAGCAAACTGCTCAGCCTCTTTAACAGCCTTGTCAATATCCTCTTTGCTCATATTTGATGACGCTGTAATAGAAATCTGCTGTTCCTTGCCGGTGCCAAGGTCTTTAGCTGATACGTGAACGATACCGTTTGCGTCAATATCAAATGTTACCTCGATTTGCGGTACGCCTCTTCTTGCAGGAAGAATACCGTCAAGGTGGAACATACCGAGAGTTTTGTTGTCTTTAGCAAACTCTCTTTCACCCTGAAGAACGTGTACCTCAACAGATGTCTGGTTATCAGCTGCAGTTGAGAAAATCTGGCTCTTCTTTGTAGGAATTGTAGTGTTTCTCTCAATGATAACGGTGTTGATACCGCCCATTGTCTCGATACCAAGTGAAAGAGGAGTTACGTCAAGAAGAAGAAGTCCTTTAACGTCGCCGCCAAGTACGCCGCCCTGAAGAGCTGCGCCCATAGCAACACATTCATCAGGGTTGATACCCTTGAAAGGCTCTTTACCGCTGAATTTCTGAATAGCTTCCTGAACAGCAGGAATTCTTGTTGAACCGCCTACGAGAAGCACCTTGTCAATGTCGTTCATTGAAAGACCTGAATCGCTCATTGCCTGACGTACAGGACCCATTGTAGCTTCTACAAGGTCAGCAGTCATTTCGTTGAATTTAGCTCTTGTAAGAGTAAGCTCAAGGTGCTTTGGACCTGTTGCATCTGCTGTGATGAAAGGAAGTGAAATCTGTGCAGTAGTCATACCTGAAAGGTCAATTTTTGCCTTTTCAGCAGCTTCCTTAACTCTCTGCATAGCCATCTTATCGCTTGAAAGGTCGATGCCGTTTTCTTTCTTAAATTCGGCAACAATCCAGTCCATAACCTTCTTATCAAAGTCGTCGCCGCCAAGACGGTTATTACCTGCAGTTGCAAGTACCTCCTGAACGCCGTCGCCCATTTCAATGATAGATACATCGAATGTACCGCCGCCAAGGTCGTATACCATTACTTTCTGGTCGTCCTCTTTGTCAATGCCGAATGCAAGGGCAGCAGCAGTAGGCTCGTTGATGATTCTCTTAACCTCAAGGCCTGCGATTTTACCTGCGTCTTTTGTTGCCTGACGCTGTGCGTCTGTAAAGTAAGCAGGAACTGTAATAACAGCCTCTGTTACCTTTTCGCCGAGATAAGCCTCAGCGTCTGTTTTAAGTTTCTGAAGAATGATAGCTGAGATTTCCTGTGGAGTGTATGCTTTGCCGTCAATATTTACTTTGTAGTCGCTTCCCATATGTCTCTTAATTGAAGAGATGGTTTTTTCAGGGTTGGTGATAGCCTGACGCTTTGCAACGTTACCTACCATTCTTTCGCCGTCTTTTGAAAATGCAACTACTGAAGGTGTTGTTCTTGCACCCTCCGCATTTGGAATTACAACAGGCTCTCCGCCTTCAATAACGCTTACACAACTGTTTGTTGTACCTAAATCAATACCAATAATCTTTGACATAATAATTTTCCTCCTAAATATTTTTATCAGTTGGCTGTTTTAACCATTGCCGGTCTTATAACCTTTTCGTTTATTTTATAGCCTCTTTGAAAGACGTCTACTATTACGTTTGCCTCCTGCTCTTCATCTTCAATGTGCATTACTGCATTGTGATACTGGGGGTCAAACTGCTCGCCTTTATCTCCGTAGGCTGTAACACCTAATTTCTCAAGGGCCTTCATAATTCCGTCGTAAGTCATTTCTACGCCTTTTTTAAGTCCCTCGTAATCCTCCTGCTCGTTTGAAATTGCTCTTTCAAGATTATCTATTGCAGGAAGAATTTCTCCCACAGCTTTTGCTGTGGCAAAGGAAAAACTTTCGCCTTTTTCCTTCTCACTTCTCTTTCTGTAATTTGCATATTCGGCAGTAACTCTCATTAACTGCTCTTTAACGTCGCTGAGTTCTTTTTCCAAAGGATTTTCTTCGCTTTTTTCTTCGGCAGTCTGATCTTCGGTTTTTACTTCTTCCTTGATTTCTTCATCTGCCGTTTTATCGCTTTTCTTTTTGCTCATTTCGTACCTCCTTTTGAAAGTAGATTGTCTACCGTTTTAAATATATATTCCACACAGGGAATTATACGCTTGTAGTCAATTCTGACGGAAGCAATCATTCCCAAAGTGGCAACTTGATTGTTGCCGTATGTGAATTTTGAAATTATAGTTGAGGTGTTTTTCATCTCCATAAGGGGATTTTCATCACCTATAAATATTGTTTTTGTCATATTGCTTTTAGCAAAATATTTTGAAAGGCGTATCATCTGTTCCTTATCTGCAAGGAAGGACAAAAGCCTGTAAACATCGTTTCCCAGTTCCGTGTGGGAGAGAAGATTTGTTTCGCCCTCAAAGGTTAGTTTGCTTTTTGACGCCTCGCTGCAAAGACTGCAGAGAGAGGTAAGAACAGGCAGTAAATCAAAAATTCTTTCTTTTGCCAAAAGCACACAACGCTGAACAAGTGCTAAATTAACTTCTGTTAAAGGCGTTCCTATAAACAGATTGTTCATTACCTGATAAAAAAGCATTCTGAAATCATCGTCAATAGGACAAGGCATATTGATAAGTGACGATTTGATTTTGCTTCCCATCGTCAGCATAACAAGCATTGCCTTTGATCTTCCTGCGGGGATTAAGTCAACTCCTTGAATGCAGTCAAGCTTATCTTCAATGGTGCAGCAAAAGCCAAGAGAATGTGTATACTGTGAAATAAGTTTTGCCGCATCGTTTAAAAGCCTTTCAGGGTCGCCTGCGTTGACGGAAAGCACTTCCTCAATGCGCTGTCGGTCGTAACTGTTTAACTCTTGCGGCTGCATAAGATTGTCAATATAATATCTGTATGAAGCCTTGCTGGGAACTCTGCCGCCGCTGGTGTGGCGCTGTTCAAGATAGCCGAGTTCGGATAGATACGCCATCTCGTTTCTTATAGTGGCGCTGGAAACGGAATAGGGAAGAAGCTGACAAAGGGTTTTTGAACCCATAGGTTCGCCCGTTTCAAGATAATGCTCAATAATAAGATTGAGTATTGCCAGACGTCTTTCGCTGATCATCCCTTTCCCACCTCTTTGTGTTAATCATTGATTAGCACTCTAACTTACCGAGTGCTAACTCTGTTATAATAGTATATCCCTTTTTTACATTTGTCAATAGTTTTTTTAAAAAATTCCAAAAAATTCAAATTTAATTAATAAAAAAACAAGTCCCGTTATTTAACGGGACTTGTTTACCTTATTTGTTCAGTAATATGTTGTTGCTGGGAGCCACAATGCTTTCGTCTTTTCCTGCAAATTCAAGAACCGTAAAACAGTTTTTTTCCTGAAGCTTAAAACTGTTGTCCTCCATTTTATACGAAGGCTCCTGTTTTTCTTTTGCAGTTTTTTCAGCAATTTCGAGAGCTAACTCCTCGTCGCTTTTGTACGTATACATATAGCCGTAAAATGTTTGTCCGTAGTGATTAGTCATATCATAATATACCACGGTGTTAAAATATCTTCCTCCCCAATGGGATTCTGAAAGAGTGATTGCGCCGTCATCGGCAATGTCTTCAACTACTGCCACGTGATTTGACCAGCAGGCAACTGCGCCAAGCTTTGGCTCGTATCCTGTTTCATAGTAGTTGTTGTACTTGTTGATAAACCACCAGTCGCTTGCGTCTCCCTTGTCAATGAGAGGACGTTCGCCTGTGATTTCATAAATTCTTCCGTAAACGTATGCAACACAGTTGGGCATTGAGTAGCCTGTCTGTGAATAAGCGTTTAGTTCGCTTGTGTAGTAGGGTTCGCCGTTTGGTGAAGAAAGTCTTGGTTCGTATTCTTTAGCGAAAACTGTTGCAGGGAATAATGTTAATGCGATAAGTACCAGCAAAATTGTTATTATGCTGTTTTTTATTATCTTCGTCATAATTACCTCCGTACATAGCAAGACCGATTGCTATGGGTTTTGGCAGAAACTGCCGTATTTACAACATCTTTTGCATTTTATCACAAAAAATATTTCGTAATCTATGGCAAATGGTCACAAGGTTTCTTGTAACCTTTTTGTAACTTTTGTAACTTATCGACAAAATTTACCAAAAAGACTTGACAAAAATCATTAAAATACACGACTAACGTCTATTAACCAACGATTATTTTTTGATAATTTGTGACTTTCACTGAGTATTATATGCAATTTTTACAAAAAACAAAAAAATATGTGCAGTATTATGTACTGCACATATTAATTACATTATATATATAAGTTTATACTGTCTAAAAATCGACCCTTATTTAATTCTTGCAACTTTGTCGTCTATTGCGGCTTTTGCTACTGCTTTTGCCACTGTATCCTTAATTCTCTCATCAAAAGCGTAGGGGAGAATATAATCTTCAGTAAGTTTGTCATCTTCAACAAGAGACGCAATGGCATAAGCTGCGGCAATTTTCATATTTTCTGTAATTGCGCTTGCTCTTACGTCAAGAGCACCTCTGAATATTCCCGGAAAAGCAACAACATTGTTAATTTGGTTAGGGAAGTCGGAACGTCCTGTTCCCACAATTTTTGCGCCTGCCGCTTTTGCCTCGTCAGGCATAATTTCCGGAGTAGGATTAGCCATAGCAAGAACAATGGAATCAGGGTTCATAGTCTTAATCATATCCTGAGTGAGCACTCCCGGAGCTGAAACGCCGATAAAAATATCTGTACCTTTTACTGCGTCAGCAAGAGAACCTGTTACCATATCCCTATTTGTGATTTCGGCAATATCTGCCTTTGACTTGTTAAGATTTTCTCTTCCTTTATAGATAGCGCCTGTTCTGTCACAAAGAATTACGTCTTTAAGCCCAAGCGTCATAAGCAGCTTTGCAATAGCAATTCCTGCGGCGCCGGAGCCGTTAATAACTGCTTTACAATCTGAAAGAGCTTTGCCTGTAAGCTTTGTAGCGTTAATAAGAGCGGCTGAAACAACTACTGCAGTTCCGTGCTGGTCGTCGTGAAAAATAGGAATGTCGCATCTTTCCTTAAGCTTATCCTCTATTTCAAAACATCTGGGAGCGGCAATATCCTCAAGATTTATTCCGCCGAAAGAACCGCTGATATTGTAAACTGTTTCAACAAATTCGTCCACGTCCTTAGTACGAACGCACAGCGGAAAAGCGTCAACCCCGCCGAACTCTTTAAACAGTACGCACTTGCCCTCCATTACAGGCATTCCTGCTTCGGGACCGATGTCACCCAAGCCCAAAACGGCGGAACCGTCGGTAATAACAGCGACCATATTCCAGCGTCTTGTAAGTTCCCAGCTTTTATTGTAGTCTGCCTGAATTGCCAGACAAGGCTCTGCAACGCCGGGCGTGTATGCAAGGGAAAGAGCGTCTTTGTTGTCGACTTTAGCTCTTGCAGTAATCTCTACCTTACCTTTCCATTCTCCGTGGAGTTTTAATGATTCTTTGCGATAATCCATAGTTTAGTACCTCTGCTTGTTATGTGTTAATTATTCCCAAGGGAACTTGTACTGAGTGAGACCCAACTCATCTCTGATTTCGAGAATTTCCTTCTGCACAGATTCGTTAATAGGAACTCCGCTGTCCTTTCTCTGCTGCCAGATTTCGTATTCCTTTTCACCTGCGGTGTAAATTCTGTCACAGCCGGGCTGCTTTTTAGACGCTCTTACTGTTCGGAGAATTTCTCCCGCTTTCTTTCTTGTTTCTTCCTCGCCTACAAAGTGACCTGTGTCAATGGCAATGAAGAAATGACCGAGATGATAAGGACAAAGATTTCCGTTTTCGTCCTTGCCGTTAAGAGCCTTTCCGTATTCGCCGTCCTGTAAAACTGCGGACAATAGCTCAATAATCATAGCATAACCGTAGCCTTTGTATCCGCCCAATTCTTCACCGATACCGCCCAGAGTAGTAAGAGCGGCTGTGCCGTTTCTGATTTTCTTGAGTGCCACGCCTGCGTCGCCTTCAATAGGCTCGCCGTCAATGCCGATAATTGTTCCGGGATGCACCTCTTCGCCTATTCTCTCGTAATACTCAATTTTGCCGTTTTGGGTAATTGATGTGGCGCAGTCGATGTTAAAATCAAAAGCCTCGTCGGTAGGAATACCAACTGTAAGAGGGTTGGTGCCGAACATACCCTCAACGCCGAAAGTGGGGGCAACGGAAGGTCTTGCGTTAGTGCCTGTCATACCGATACATCCCTGTTTAGTAGCCATAGTGGTGTAATATCCTGCAATACCGTAGTGGCAGGAGTTGCGCACTGCTACCATTCCCATACCGTACTGCTTTGCCTTGTCAATAGCCATCTGCATTGCTTTGTAGCCGATAACCTGACCCATACCGTCGTGGCCGTCCACAACAGCGGTACAGGGAGTTTCCTTGACAATTTCAAAATTAGTAACAGGATTTTGGATACCTGCCTTAATTCTGTCAAGGTAGATAGGTTTAAATCTGTTGCAGCCGTGGCTTTCGATACCGCGCTTGTCGGACTCCAGTAAAATGTCGGTGCAGATTTTAGCGTCCTCTTCAGGAACACCGTAGCCGATAAATGCGTCAGTTACGAAATTCGTAATCAAGTCCCAAGGACATACAACCTTACCCATAATAAAATCTCCTTTTCTAAATTATTATCTTTCCCAGTTGCGTGAACGCTCAACGGCACGCTTCCAGTCAGAATATTTTTTATTTCTTACTGTTATTTCCATTGACGGAGTGAATATTCTGTCAACCTCTCGGTTTGCTTCAATTTCTTCAAGGCTTTCCCAAACTCCCGTGGCAAGACCTGCACAGTAGGCGGCGCCTAAAGCGGTAGTTTCAACATTCTTCGGTCGGTTTACATTTACGCCGGTCATATCAGCCTGAATCTGCATCATTATGTTTGATACAGACGCTCCGCCGTCCACTCTCAAATCCTTGAGCATAATGCCTGAATCGCTGGTCATTGCCTCCAGCAAATCGGTCATCTGATATGTGATACTTTCAAGCACGGCACGGCAAACGTGTTTTCTGTTTATGCCTCTTGTAAGACCTATCATAATTCCTCGGGCGTACATATCCCAATAGGGTGCGCCCAAACCTGTAAAAGCAGGTACAAAGTACAGTCCGTTAGAGTCAGGCACCTGTTCTGCAAGTTCGTCGCATTCGGGAGCAGAATGAATAAGCTCCAACTCATCACGAAGCCATTTGATTACAGAACCTGCATTAAATGCCGAACCCTCAAGGGAATAGGTGATTTTATCGCCGATACCCCAGGCAATGCCTGAAAGCAGATTTGATTTTGAATGAACCCGTTTGTCCCCTGTGTTCATAAGCAGGAAACAGCCTGTTCCGTAGGTGTTTTTAGCCTGACCTACATTAAAACAGCCTTGACCGAATAATGCCCCCGGCTGATCGCCGATTGCCCCTGCGATAGGAACGCCCTCAATATCTTCAATTCCTGTTATTTTTGCCATATTGCCGTAAACACAGCTTGACGGCTTAACTTCAGGCAGCATACTCATAGGAATGCCGAGCTTTTCACACAAATACTCATCCCAGCAGAGTTTGTCAATGTCAAAAAGCATTGTTCGGCAGGCGTTTGAGTAGTCGGTAACGTGAACTTTGCCTCCTGTTAAGTTCCATATAAGCCAAGTGTCAACTGTGCCGAAAAGAAGCTCGCCGTTTTCTGCTTTTTCTCTGGCGCCCTCAACATTGTCGAGTATCCACTTGATTTTTGTGGCGCTGAAATAGGCGTCGATTAAAAGTCCTGTGGTTTCTTTTATGTAGTTGCTTAAACCCTCTGACTTTAAATCTTCACAAAGCTGTGCAGTTCTTCTGCACTGCCACACAATAGCGTTAAAAATCGGTTTGCCTGTATTTTTATCCCATACAATAGTGGTTTCTCTCTGGTTTGTGATACCGATACCTGCAATATCCTTGGGATTTACCTTTTGCAATCGAATACAGGACAACATTGCGCTTATCTGTGAAAACAGGATTTCCATAGGGTCGTGTTCAACCCAGCCGCTTTCAGGATAATATTGAGTAAATTCATTTTGAGCCTTTGCTACGATTTCGCCTTTTTTGTTGAAAATTATTGCACGGGAGGAGGTTGTGCCCTGATCCAGCGCCATAATATATTTCTCCGACATATTGATTACCCCTCTCAATTAATTGCTTTAAACAAAGCAAAAAGGCGGACACTAAGCCCACCCTTATTGTACTTTATTTAATTGTCAAAGTCAATTGATATACATATGTTATATATTGTTTTCAACAAACGAAACTATATCGTTAACAGTTTCCATTTTTTCAACGATTTCATCGGGAACCTCAATTGAAAATTCGTCCTCAACCGACATAACGATGTCAATAGCGTCAAGGCTGTCTGCTCCCAAATCTTCAACAATAAGGCTTTCCTTAGTGATTATATCCTCATCAACATCAAGCTGTTCGGCAAGAATTGCCTTAATCTTTTCGAATACCATAATGACCTTCACCTCAAAAAGTAGTTGTTAATGTTAACTTATTATGTTATTATCATATTATATAATTCCTATACGAATGTCAACAAATAATTTTCTAAAAGAGGTAAATTAATGAAAAATTTAGGTTTGATAGGTTACCCTTTAGGCCACTCAATGTCGCCTGTTATACATAAAGAACTTCTTAAATTAAACGGTATTGAGGGCAATTACAGATTAACGGAAATTAATCCCGATAACTTTGAAAAGGAACTTGAAAAAGTAAAGGATTTAGACGGATTTAACGTTACAATCCCCCATAAAATCAATATTATTCCTTATCTTGACGAACTGTCGGACAGGGCAAAGCTTTTCGGAGCCGTTAACACGGTTGAAATAAAAGACGGTAAAAAAACAGGGCATAATACCGACTGCGAAGGTTTTTTGAGAGCTATGAAAATGGCGGAAATAGACCTTGCGGGAAAGGTGCTTGTTTGCGGCAGCGGCGGCGTTTCACGTATGTTTGCATTTGAAACGGTGCTTGCAGGAGCGGATTTAACGTTAGCAGTAAGAGATGCCGATTTGCAGGCGGCAGGTGAAATCCAAAAAGAAATTAAGGACAAGCTGTCAAAAGATATCAGGGTAATTACTCTTGACGAGGTTGACGGCGAATATGACGTTTTGGTAAACGGAACTCCTTTAGGAATGTATCCTAATGTGGAAGCCTGCGTTCTGCCGAAAGAAAAGGTACAAAAGTGCAGGGCGGTTTTTGACGCCGTTTATAATCCTCTTGAAACAACTTTGATTAAATATGCCAAGGAGTGCGCAGCAAAGTATTCAAACGGCTTGCCTATGCTTGTGTGGCAGGCGGCAGTGGCGCAGGAGATTTGGTTTGGCGTTGAATTTTCAATGAAACAGATAAAGGATATAATCGAGATTACAGAAAGAGAACTTACAAAGTGATGAACAATATAATTCTTTGCGGCTTTATGGGCAGCGGTAAAACAACTGTCGGGATGGAGCTTGCCAAAATAATGGGCAGAAAATTTATTGATACAGACGAGATGATAGAACAGGAGCAGGGAGTTGCCATAAAGGCGATTTTTGCAACAAGAGGCGAGGATTATTTTCGAGACCTTGAGCATCAGTGCTGTAAAAAAATCAGTACGTTTAAAAACTGCGTTGTTTCTACGGGGGGCGGCGCTTTGACTTTTGACAGAAACGTTGACGCCTTAAAAGAGGGCGGGAAAATAGTTTTTCTCGACGCCGATTTTGACGTTATCTGCGACAGAATAGGCACGTCTAAAACAAGACCTCTTTTTCAGGATAGAGAAAAGGCAAAAGCCCTTTATGACGAGAGAAAAGGCAAATACCTGAAAGCCTGTGATTTTGTAATTGACGGCAATATGTCCGCAAGAAAAACGGCTCTTCAAATTGCAGAAATATTTAAGTAGTTGAAATATTAATATTTATGTGATATAATGTGCTAGTTTTAAAGAGTAATTTTAAAGAAGGTGTCTTATGAGCACTAATCAAAAGGAAGAGCTTACTCATACCGTCACCATGTTTCAGAAATATAAAAATCTTCTGAAAGAGCTGACGGTAAAAAATGTAAAGCTTAAATACAGAAATTCTTGGCTCGGTATACTGTGGAGTTTTTTTCAGCCACTTTTAAATATGATAGTATTGTCTGTCGTATTCGGAGGAATTTTCGGAAAGCACAGCAAATATATTGTTTGCTACCCTGTTTTCCTTTTTACAGGACGACTGCTTTTCAGTTTCTTTACCACCTCCACCAAGCAGGCTATGACTTCATTCAGAAGAAATCAGGCTATCATCAAAAAGGTTTACGTACCTAAGTATATGTATCCTCTTTCTTCTATTTTTTCTAATTTCGTAACCTTTGCTATATCCTTGCTTTGCTTAATATGTGTTTGGATTTTTTTCAAGGCAACAGGTATCAGCGGCGGCGACGGACTTTATATTACGTGGCATGCACTGTTGTGTATAGTGCCTATGTTTTTGATTCTTGTTTTCAGCACGGGTGTGGGCTTAATATTGTCCGTTTTGTGTGTTTATTTTAGGGATATCGAGTACATTTGGGATGTTGTTTGCCAGCTCCTTTTCTATATGGTACCGATTTTATATCCTTTGCAAAATATAACGACTCCCTGGATACAGATTGTTATTAAGATAAACCCTCTGTACTCTATGATAGAGCTGTTTAGGCAGTGCGTGCTTTACGGCTATATGATGAGCGGAAAACTTCTTCTTTATGCGACCGTGGTTTCATTCGTAAC
>CALWVQ010000029.1 GCA_944385025.1 uncultured Eubacterium sp. | reverse complement strand
TTTCAACCATAGAGTCTCCTAAATCACTTTAGCCTGATGTTATACTTTTCCTTAACAATTCCGAAAAACTCACGCACCAAAAAGGTAGGCAGTAAAATCGGCTTGGTGTGGGAGCTTTGGGCAAACGCCGTATAGCCGTAACGCTGACAGATAATTGACGCCCTTTTTTGATGATATTCCGAGGTGGCAACGGCAATTTCCGCCGTTTCGATACCTCTTTCCTGCAAAAGTTTTTTTGCAAAGCGGATATTTTCATCGGTAGTTGTGGACTTTTCCTCAAGTATCATACGCTGATTAAGTATCCCCCTGTCATAGAGGATGCGGCGCATACACTCTGCCTCCGTAATATTTTCTCCTCTGCCTTTGCCCCCTGTGAGAACGGCAACGGAGTTAGGATTTTTCAAAAGAAATCTGTATGCGCTGTCAACTCTTTTAATCAGAGAAAGACTTGGCTCATCGCCCCTTACTTGACAGCCTAAAATTACTATTACTTTTTGACTGCTCGCCTTTGTTTTTCCTGCGGCGTAAATATCCCACATCAGTTTAAGGGCAAAAATTATGCCAAACACAACTACTATGGCAGAAATACCCTGAACTCTATCGGAAAGTTTATTCCAAAACACTCCCGACAGCAGAGAAAACAAGCCGAAAGCCACACCTGCAATCGTGCCGAAATTGAACACCCTGTAAAAAACCGGCATTACAAATATAAGCAGTATAAACGCACCTGTTACTATTAAAGCAATACTCATTATTTCTTTGGAACAATCCTGTCCTTACCGCCCATATACATACGAAGCGCCTCAGGAATAAGAACGCTGCCGTCCTCCTGAAGATTATTTTCGAGAAATGCAATTAACATTCTGGGCGGTGCAACAACAGTATTGTTAAGAGTATGAGCAAGGTAGTTGCCGTTTTCGCCCTTGATGCGAATTTTAAGACGTCTTGCCTGTGCATCGGTAAGATTTGAACAGGAGCCCACCTCGAAATACTTTTTCTGTCTTGGGGACCACGCCTCAACGTCTACCGATTTAACCTTTAAGTCTGCCAAATCCCCTGAACAGCACTCAAGAGTACGAACAGGAATATCGAGACTGCGGAAAAGGTCAACAGTGTTCTGCCACAGCTTGTCAAACCACATTCTTGACTCGTCAGGCTTGCACACAACAACCATTTCCTGCTTTTCAAACTGATGAATACGGTATACGCCCCTTTCCTCAATACCGTGAGCGCCCTTTTCCTTTCTGAAGCAGGGTGAATATGAGGTAAGAGTCTTTGGCAGTTCTGATTCAGGAGTAATAGTGTCAATAAACTTGCCTATCATCGAGTGCTCTGACGTGCCGATAAGATAAAGGTCTTCGCCCTCGATTTTATACATCATGGCGTCCATTTCCTCAAAACTCATAACGCCTGTAACCACATTTGACCTAATCATAAAAGGAGGAACAACATAGGTAAATCCTCTGTCAATCATAAAATCTCTTGCGTAGCTGATAACTGCGCTGTGAAGACGGGCAATGTCACCCATAAGATAGTAAAAGCCGTTGCCTGCAACGCGTCCTGCTGATTCAAGGTCAATGCCGTCGAAAGACTCCATAATATCTGTATGATAAGGAATTTCATAATCAGGCACAACAGGGTCGCCGAATCTCTCAACCTCAACGTTTTCGCTGTCGTCCTTGCCGATAGGCACGCTGTCGTCAATAATGTTTGGGATAGACATCATGATTTCTGTAACTCTTTCGCCTAATTCCTTTTCCTTAACAGCTAACTCCTCAAGCTCCTTTGCCTGTGCGTTTACCTGCTCGCGAATTGCCATTCCCTCTTCTTTTTTACCCTGTGACATCAGCACGCCGATTTCCTTTGAAAGCTTGTTTCTGTTGGCGCGAAGCTCGTCAGCCCTTGCTGTTACTGCTCTTTTTTCCTCGTCAAGAGCGATTACCTCGTCAACAAGAGGAAGTTTTTGGTCCTGAAACTTCTTTTTTATATTTTCCTTTACGATTTCGGGGTTTTCCCTGACAAATTTTATATCTAACATTTTTATTCTCCTAACTTATTTGCAATTTCCTTTAAATCATCAGCAGAATAGAACTCAATTTCAAGTGTTCCCTTACCTCTGCCGTTATATACCTTAACTTTTCTGCCTAAAACCTCGGTAAGCGACAACTCCACCTCGTCGTAAAAGCTGTCACGGCGCTTGCTTCCTGTTCGTCTTGTGGCTGTTTTTTCTGTCATTTTCGCAAGACGTTCCACGTCTCTTACCGTCAAATTGTTTCTGATTATATTATCAGCAGCCTCTTTAATCATTACGTCATTGTCAAAAGCGAGTAAAGCCCTTGCATGACCTGCCGAAATACTGCCGTCACGGGTCATTGCCCTTACCTCTTCAGGCAGTTTAAGCAGTCTTAACGCATTGGCAATAGCGGGACGGGACTTGCCCACAGAGGTTGCCACCTCTTCCTGTGTAAATCCGCACTTGTCAATCAGCGCCTGCAATCCCTCTGCCTCTTCAATGGGGTTAAGGTCCTCACGCTGTAAGTTTTCGATAATGGCAATTTCCATTGTTTCAACGTCGGTAAGCTCCTTAACTACCACAGGAACTTCCTTTAATCCTGCCATTCTTGAGGCTCTCCAGCGGCGTTCACCTGCAACAAGCTGATAACCTCCTGTTGTCAGCGGTCTTACAAGCAGTGGTTGTAAGACTCCGTGCTGTGTTATACTGTCGGCAAGCTCCTGCAAAGCACCTTCGTCAAAGGTCTTTCTCGGCTGGTCTTTGTTTGGTATTATTTCGTTTATAGGCAAAGTGTTTGTTGCCACCATATCGTCTACGGAGTTTTCGAACATCAAAGCATTTAAGCCTTTGCCTAAACCGGACTGTTTTTTAGCCATATTTCCTCCTTTTCTGTTTCTGCTTATATGTTTATCATCAATTATTATCTTTTTTACGTCTTTTTGTGCAAATCATACGTTTACTGCTTTTTTAAAAATTCATCAACAAGCTTTTTGTATGCAAAACTTGGCTTTGAATACTTTTCATAATATATAACAGGTTCGCCAAAGCTTGGCGCTTCTGCCAGCTTGACACTTCTGGGTATAAAAGTTTTGTATGACTTATTGGGGAAATAATTGTTTACCTCGTCCACAACCTGTTGATTTAACTTTAATCTCCTGTCATACATTGTGTAAACGATACCCTCAACCTCTAAATGCTCGTTGTAATTCTGTTTTACTGTACGAACAGTGCCTAAAAGCTGACTTAAACCCTCAAGAGCGTAATATTCACACTGTAAGGGAACTATCAAAGTGTCTGACGCCGTTAAAGCGTTAAGACTAAGCAGTCCCAAGCTTGGGGGACAGTCAATAATTATGTAATCATAGTCCATAACAATAGGAGCAAGAGCCTTTTTAAGCACCTTAAAGCGATTTTCATTCTCGGCAAGCTCCAATTCTGCGCCTGCAAGGTTCATATTGGCAGGGAGGAGCGATAGATTTTTAAATTTAGTTTCTATAATTACCTCTTTTGCAGGAGTTTTGTTGATAAGCACGTCGTATGAGGACGCCTCTATCTCTGATTTGTCAACTCCAACGCCGCTTGTAGAGTTTCCCTGGGGGTCGCAGTCTACAAGAAGAGTTTTTTTACCTTTAAGTCCAAGGCCTGCAGCAAAATTTATACATGTGGTGGTTTTACCTACGCCACCCTTTTGATTAAATATTGATACGGTTTTACCCATAACAACACCTCCGTGATATACATTATACTATATAGGATAGGGGGGCGCAATAGTTTCACGTGAAACACAAATGAAAATTTTTGTAAAATAGTGTAATGACAGACTGTTTAACACAATATATAGATGTTTCACGTGGAACACTTTATTTTA
>CALWVQ010000028.1 GCA_944385025.1 uncultured Eubacterium sp. | reverse complement strand
AAAACGGTTTCGGCGCTTTCCATACAAATTTCGAAGATTTGCAGGAGTTACGCCAGCTTCCCGGTCTTGCTGCACAGGATTTAATGCGTCAGGGATATGGTTTCGGCGCAGAAGGCGACTGGAAAGTAGCCGCAATGACAAGAGTTATGAAGCTTATGGCTGAGGGTATGGACGGCGGCACGGCGTTTATGGAGGACTATACATATCACTTTGAACCCGGCAATGAAATGCTTTTAGGCTCTCATATGCTTGAGGTTTGCCCAACAATAGCTCAGACAAGACCAAAAATTCAGGTTCATCCTCTTGGCATCGGAGATAGGGAAGACCCGGCACGACTTGTATTTAAAGCGCAAACAGGCAGCGCAATTGTTGTTACTCTTGTGGATATGGGTGACAGACTCAGAATGATTGTGAATGATGTTGAATGTAAGGAACAAGTAAATGAAATGCCTAAACTTCCTGTTGCCGGAGTTCTTTGGAAACCGCTTCCTTGTCTTCAGACATCAGCTGAAGCGTGGATGTATGCAGGCGGCGCACACCACTCAGTACTTTCTTACACCCTTACAGCAGATCATATGAGAGATTTTGCAGAGATTATGGGAATTGAATTTTTACACATCAACAAAAATACTGATATTAATGAGTTTAAGAAAGAACTGTTTTACAATGACGTTGCATATAAGCTCGGAATGTAGGTGATAGAATGCTTGAGGAATTAAAAGAAAAAGTATATCGGGCAAATTTAAAACTTGTTGAGTATGGTTTAGTTGTTCTTACTTGGGGAAATGTATCAGAAATTGACAGGGAAAAGGGTTTATTTGTAATCAAGCCATCCGGCGTCCCTTATGAAAAAATGACAGCAGATGATATGGTAGTTATGGACCTTAACGGTAATAAGGTAGAGGGCAAATTAAATCCGTCATCCGATACCCCTACTCATCTTGAACTATACAAAAACTTTGATAGTATCGGCGGCATTGTTCACACCCATTCCTCGTGGGCTTGTTCTTGGGCGCAGGCCGGCTGCGATATTCCTGCTTACGGAACAACCCACGCTGATTTTGCAAACGGCGCAATTCCTTGTGCAAGAGGACTAACCGAAGATGAGGTAAACGGTGAGTATGAACTAAATACCGGCAAAGTAATTGTTGAAGAATTTAATAACAGAGGAATTAAACCCAACGAATGTCCTGCTGTACTGGTCTCACGACACGGACCATTTACTTGGGGAAAAGATGCTTTTAATGCGGTTGATAATGCTTTGATACTTGAAGAAGTAGCAAAAATGGCAAGCAGAACCCAGCGTATTGCCTGTATGTATGACGATGCTGCAATAGGTATTGAACAATATCTTTTGGATAAACATTATCAGCGCAAACATGGCAAAAACGCATATTACGGTCAAACAAATAGGGGGTGATTGTTTTGAAGAAAAAAATATCTATTGTTTTATCGGTTGTTGCTCTTACTTTTATTTGTATGATTTCTATGAATGTTCTCGCTGATGAAACAGCAAGTATTAGCAATGACAACACAGCTTTGACATTAAGTTCATACTCTTATACTTATGACGGAAATCAAAAGAAGCCTACTGTCAAGGCAGTTTACAGTAATGAACAGGGGAGAAAGAAAAATCTTGTTTCCGGTAAAGATTATACTGTTACATATTCAAATAATGTTAATGCAGGTACCGCTACAGTAAAAATTGAAGGAATAGGACAGTATGACGGAAGTGCGACTAAAACTTTTAAAATCAATCCCGTTAATATTGCTAACAACAAAAATATTTCACTCAGACTGGGATATTACACCACATTTTACTCAGGACTGAAAAAAACGCCGAAACCATATATAACTTGGACGGTTGGCGGTAAAAAAGTCGATCTTGTACGCGACAAGGACTTTACTGCAACATACAAGAATAATCTAAAAATGGGCAAGGCTACCATTTATCTTACAGGTAAGGGAAATTTCAAAGGTTCATTTTCAAAGGATTTTAAAATAATTCCTAATAAAACCACAGGCTTGACATCTAAAGTAAACGGTTATGCCAATACAAACTCCATTACCCTTAAATGGGATAAGCAAGCAGGCGTTTCCGGTTATCAGGTCTATAAATATGATGATAAAACAAAAACTTATAAATATCTTAAACGAGTTTCTCCGAGCCAGACAACTTATACTGATAACAGCGTAAAAGACGCCAGAAGGTACTATTACAAAGTAAGGGCTTATAAAACTATTGTCAGTGGTAAAACATACTATTACGGCTATTTCAGCGACTATACAACAAATGTTACAACGCCTGTAAGAGTTCAGCTGACATCTGTGGGTAAAATCGGTCCAAATGATTTCAGAGTGGACTGGAAGGCAGTGCGAAGCGCAGGATATGAGGTATGGTACACATCTGACCCAACTTTTAAAACTGACTTGAACTGTGTGCGACTGATGGGCGGAACACGCAACACATATACCGTTCGAGGTGTAAGCCGATACAGGACGTATTACGTAAGAGTCAAAGCATTTGCTTACAGTAAAGGCGTTCAGTACGACGGTTATAACAGTTTGTATATGGCAACAAATTACTCAAATGTTTACGCAACATATACAAGCAATTATGTAACTAATTATAACAGAACCACCAATATGATAATTGCGTCTAAAGCAATTAACGGTAAAGTTATTTATCCAGGTCAAACATTTTCATTTAATGATATAGTCGGACCAAGAACAGCAAAGAAAGGGTATCGCAATGCTCCCGTGTTTACCGGCGGGGGAGTTGCAAACGAACTTGGCGGCGGAATTTGTCAGGTTGCATCAACAATGTTTAATACTGCATTAAATGCTAACGTAGGCATTGTTGAACGACATCAGCACAGCCAGCGTGTAACTTATGTGCCGTTGGGCAGAGATGCTGCGATATACGGAAAAATTCAAGACTTCAGGTGGAAAAATACAACTAAGTATCCTATAAAAATTGAAATGAAATTAAAGAGCAACAAAATCACCTGTACTTTTAAAACAACAGAATATGTTAAACCAAGTAAGGTTTCACTGAAAGTTACGAAAAGTTCTAAGAAGTTTACTCTACGTCGATATGTAAACAACAGAGTTAACTTTACTTGCACATCTAAATATTAATTTAGTCAGATAAAATAAACCCCCGTACATCCTTAGGAGTACGGGGGTAATTTTATTATTTAATTATCTCTTTAAGTCGTCCCATTTAACGCCGTCAACCTGGAACAAATCGTCAAAGTTGTAAACGTTGCACTCATCTTTCTTATGGCTTGGGTACCAAACCTGTGCGAAGAATGGGTTAGTTTTTGCAATGTTATCATAATCCCATTTCTTCTGAGGAATGAAGCATTCAGGACACCAATGACCGCCAAGAAGGATAAGGCTTGGTGATGCCTCAAATTCAGCACCGCAGTAGCCGCATTTCCATTTAAGCTTTGTAGCCATATCGCCCTTCTTCATTTCAGTGCTTAAGCATTCGCCGCCACGGAATTTAGCAGCCTGTTTCATATCCTCAATGTCAAGCTCTGATTCAGGCTTTGTCTCGTCATAGCCGTGATCAAGCTTGAATTTTTCAGCAGCTGAATTATCTTTATCAAACTTGATAATTTCAAAATCTTCCCACTTTGAAGGAATCTTCTCCCATTCCTCATATGAGCCGTAATATGCTGAAAGTCTTTCAGGATTCTTTGTCTTAACCCAGTCGAGAGTACCGAAGTCTTTTGTTTCAGCAATCTTCTTCATAAACGGTTTAGCGCAAGCTGCAACAAGATTCTTTGGAAGATATCTTGGTATTTTAAAGTAGAATTCAACCTGATCTGCAAGTCTGTTAAAGTAATCTTTAACAGGAAGATTCTCACGGAAGTGAAGGAACTCCTCAAGCTTGTCGCCGTCAGCATAGAACTGACCGTGGAAATTCTTTGTGATAAACCAGTTAGGATCAAAGAGCTTTTCTGGGCCTGCAAGACCGAGAGTACCGAGAAGCAAACATTCAAATTCATAGTTAGAAATTCTATATTCTTTACCGGAACCTATATTGTAGAAATGATTCCAGAAATCTGCACCGAGATTGCCTGCCTTGTCTTCAAGTACAAGGTTACACATAAGACGGCCGGAATCCTCAACTGTACACCACTCAAGTACACCGTTAACAGGTACGTGGAACATGATTGGATCCATATTCTTTAAGATGTTAGGATAAAGAATACCTGACTGTCTCATAACAACCCAATTTTTGATGCCGCTTTCAACAAATGTACGCTCTGCAACAACCTTTGATACTGCATAGTGGTCATAAATTGAAATTTTGATAGGATCGCCGCAACGTCCCCAATGGATAGGATAGTTACGTCCGCCTGTTTCAGCAACTGTGCCTATGTAACAAACCTTGATAGCGTCCGGATCCGGCTGTGAAAGAACTGCTTTGCAGATATTCTGAGCTGCGCCGATATTTGTCTTCTGAGTTCTGTAAGGTTTCCAGTCAGCAGTAGGAGATACCATTCCGCCTACGTGAAGCACATAGTCAGAACCTGTAACACCTTCAAGGATGCTGTCGTAGTCGCCAAGATCGCCCCAAACGATTTTTACATTAGGTTTAGCAACTAAATCTTTAAGTAATTCTTCATTTTTTGGGCTTTTACGAGCAAGCATTTTAATGTTAATATCACTTGGATGTTTTAACATTTCCTGTACTGCTGCCCAACCCATATTACCAGTACCACCGGTAATAAATACAGTTTTCTTTGCCATAATTCTTCCTCCTTAAAATATGTAAAACCATACTGCATTAATTATAAACTAATTATAAACTAATTGCAACAATTTATGCAAAATAATATCTAATTTTTATTAATAAAAATTACTATATTTTGTGTCTTAAAGTTCATAATATTTTTATTGACATTATATAATGAATGTAGTATTATATTTGGGAACTGAATAATACTTATCAAGAGTGGTCGAGGGACAGGCCCGACGACACCACAGCAACCTGCGAAATGTAAGGTGCTAATACCTGCGATACCGAGTGATGAGGTTTTACACACATACCTTGCTTGGTATGTGTTTTTTATTCTGTTTGAAAGAGAGGAAAAGTTATGTCAAAGTTTTTATTTACAAGCGAATCAGTAACAAAAGGTCATCCTGATAAGATTTGCGACCAGATATCCGACGCTATATTAGACGAGATGCTTAAACAAGACCCAATGAGCCGTGTAGCATGCGAAACAACCTGCACAACCGGTCAGGTGCTTGTAATGGGTGAAATTACAACAAATGCCCAAGTTGATATTCCTGCTATTGTTCGCAAAACAATTTGCGATATTGGATATGACGACGATAAAAAAGGTTTTAACGGCAATACTTGCGCCGTGCTTACTGCCCTTGACAAACAGTCAGCAGACATCGCATTGGGTGTTGATAAATCATATGAGCTGAAGAATGACGAAACTGACCAGTATAATCTTAACGGGGCAGGGGACCAAGGAATGATGTTTGGCTATGCCTGCGATGAAACACAGGAGCTTATGCCGCTTCCTATCAGCCTTGCTCACAAACTTGCCTTAAAGCTTACAGAGGTAAGAGAGAATGGAACTCTTCCGTATCTTTATGCCGACGGTAAAACACAGGTAACGGTTGAGTATGTTGACGGCAAGCCTAAAAAAGTAACAGCAGTAGTTGTTTCAAGCCAGCACAGCGCAGATGTAGAACTTGATACATTGAGAAAAGACATTATTGAAAAAGTAATCAAAACTACAATTTCACCTGAACTTATGGACGAGGATACAAAATACTTTGTTAATCCAACCGGCAGATTTGTAATAGGCGGTCCAAACGGTGATTCCGGACTTACCGGAAGAAAAATTATTGTAGATACATACGGCGGATATGCTCGCCACGGCGGCGGAGCTTTCAGCGGTAAAGACCCGACAAAAGTTGACAGAAGCGCCGCTTATGCTGCTCGCTGGGTTGCAAAAAATATTGTTGCAGCAAAACTTGCCAGCAAGTGCGAGGTTGAACTTGCATATGCTATCGGAGTTGCAAAACCTGTTTCAGTAATGGTTGATACATTTGGCACCGGCGTCGTTGACGATGAAAAACTTAGCGAAATTGTCAATAAAGTTTTTGATTTAAGACCGTCTGCTATTATTGAAAGACTTGACTTGAGAAAGCCTATTTATAAGAATGTGGCTGCTTACGGCCATATGGGAAGAGAGGATTTAGGCGTTTCTTGGGAAAAGACAGATATGGTTGACGAATTAAAAAAATGCTTATAATATAGTAAAAACTCCTGTGAAAACACAGGAGTTTTTTTGTTACAGTTTTTTATCTTTTTCTAACGATTTATCTACAGCGTTACAAACTGCGGTCTCAAATCCGTCGGCTTGAAGAGAGGTAACTCCTTCAATAGTAGTGCCTCCTGGCGAACATACATTATCAATCAGTTTCCACGGATGTTCATCACTTTCCAAAATCATTTTGGCACTGCCGTAAACAGTTTGCGCAGCGATTTTTAAAGCGTCGTCTTTTTTCATACCGTTTTTTACACCTGCTCTTGCCAGCGAATCAATAAACATATAAGCAAACGCAGGAGCGCAGCCGCCTAAAACACCAAATAAAGGAAAATAACTTTCATCCAGTTCCAAAGACTTTCCGATTTTGCTTAGTAAAGAAGATATAAATGATTTATCGCTTTCGTTACAATTAGAGTTTGCACAGTATGCGCAAATTGCCTCTGCAACTTTTGCATTAATATTAGGCATAACTCTTATTATTCTTTGGGATGTTGTTAAATTACTTTCGATAAATGAAATTGTCTTTCCGGCGGCAATTGAAACAATCAAAGGCTTTTTTTCAGCAATAACATTATCAATTTTATTCAAAACAGATGAAATAACATTTGGCTTTACAGCTAAAATAATAACGTCTGAACTATATACTAAATCTGTCTCTGTCTGACAAGACGTAACGCCGTATTTTTCTTTTGCTGAATCAAGCGCAACTTGAGATACGTCATAAACGCATACGTTTTCAGCTTTTTCAAATTTGCTGTTTATTACTCCGTCAATAATTGCTGTTGCCATATTTCCGCAACCGATAAAACCAATTTTCATATTTAAACTTCCTTATCATTAATACATTGATTTTATCACGTATTAAGAAAAAAATCAATCTCTTTTCATTTTGCTGTATTTTTCTTTAGTGGCAAGTCCGCCTCTGATGTGACGCTGGGCTTTATTTTCATCCAGCACCTCTTTTACCTCACTGCACAATAGGGGATTTATTATCGACAGTCTTTTAGTAACATCATTATGTACCGTTGATTTACTGATACCGAAAATTTTGGCAGCTTGGCGCACAGTCGCCTTTGTTTCTACAATGTAGTGACCCAAATCAATGCACCTTTTTTCTACATTACCAATCAAAGCTTTCACCTTCCTTGGTAATGTATATTTAACTCTCTGCAAAAATATAACAGCCTTTTTAAAGGCTGTTATATTTTTTTATTCTTCAGTTTCAGTTGTTGTTTCGTTACCTTCTTTAGCTTCTCCGATCAAGTCAAGAAGTGATTTTTGATTTAACTCATCAACTCTGTCATATTTACTTACTTCTTTTTCTTCAGGTTTTTTTCCATCCTCTTCAACAAGTGTTAACGTAAGCTCTTTTTCGGTAACGCTAAACTTGTAAACAATTTCTTTGCTGGTGCTTGGGTTAATAAGAGCGAGTTTATTACCTGAAATAGTATATCTTCCGGTGAAATTTACAGTAGAAAGATAAGAATCATAACTTTCGTCATCATAAAATACGTATGCTGACAAACCCGGATTCTCCTGACTCTGCCATTTTCCGATTAAAAGTTCCTCATTGTCGGTAAAAATTGTTTTTGCTGCTTCTGCAGGGTTTTGCTGAGTTGATACGCAATAAACTCCGCCTGCAATTATTAAGGCAAGTATAACAGCAGCAACTGCAATAATTACCTTTTTCACAACGCTTAAATTATTTATTTTCATCGCTATCATCCTTTAAACCATTTTTTACAAGAAGGGCATTAATTTTTTCTGCTGAATCAAGAAGTTTAGAAACTGACATATCGTGATTGAGAGTATCGATAAAATAAGCTGTGTACTTTGAAAGCTCAACGCTTACATACCATTCTCTGCTGAGGAGTTCGGGAGTCTGATAAACGCCGTTAGTAGTAAACACTCTGTCAAATACGCCGTCTTTGTAAGCTTTGTCAAATACATCAAGTCCGTTGCAGAAAAGACCAAATGTTGTGCATACAAAAATTCTGGCGCAGCCGAGATTTTTAAGCTTACTTGCAACTTCAAGCATTGATTCGCCTGATGAAATCATATCATCGACAATAATGATGTCTTTGTTTTTGACAGAATCACCAAGATATTGATGTTCAACAATAGGGTTTC
>CALWVQ010000027.1 GCA_944385025.1 uncultured Eubacterium sp. | reverse complement strand
TCGTATGAGGGGCTTTTTTGTTTTTAAGAAGAATAGACCGGATAGGGCAAAGAGCCTATTTGCCCTTACGCGAAAAGGCAAAAGGACGATATTCCTTGCAGCATAACAGGATAAATGGCCCTGCCGGCTGAACTCTGCCCCCTGTTTTATTTGCTTTTGACGGGATCTATGCAGCGGGCAGCTTGCGCTGATGCGTAAATCATCGGCCCGAAACGTCGGAAAAAAGGCATTTATAAAAGAAAAAAGCCCCCATTTATAATTTTTCTGTTTTTAAATTTGAAATTAGTAGTCAAATTTGACTATATGGTTTTGGGCGTGAATTTTTATCAAAGTCAAAACAGACTACAAAAGTTGTCTTAAACGACTACTATTTCTGTGCGTTTCTGGTACAATATAAATAGATAAAAGTTATGGAGGCAACCTTATGGGGAATTTGAAAAATAATATTGACCATTATATGAAATTAAAAGGGATAAAAATGTATAGTCACTTGTTGGTTAATATTGCACACGAATTAGGAATCAAGGGACAAGATGCATATCAATTTGCAAATAAAGAAAAATCAAATTTTTCAAAAATGTTAAAAGATGAACGACCTCTGAAATATGAATTTATTATTCCTCTTGAAAAAATATTTGGTGTTTCATTGGCAAGATTATTAGATGAAGATGCATATAAATTGCCGACAGAAAAAGATAATGTGCCGTTTAATAAAGGTTTCAGATATTATGCATACCTTGATGATCCAAAACTATATAAAGAAGAATTCGATCTTTTGCTCACAAAGGATGGAAAATCAATCCTTACTCAAACAGATGAATTTGGGAAAACATTCCTTGATTATGTAGTTGAATATCATTCGGTTAATGGTATCAGATACCTTCACGAAGAATATGGAATAAAACTCAAATGGTATCATAATCAGTTTGAGTTCAAGAAAGACTCTGGCATGACTTGGATAAACTTTGAAAATTGCATTGAGTTTGCAAGACTTGTTGCAAGTATGAACGATGCAGCACTGTTCAATGATATTTATGATTCTTACAATATGTTTTTCTCAAACGGACACTATGCTTCAAATGATACTATTTTTTGCCGAAGTGAATATTTGGAAATAATTTTAGATAACGACGCTTTATTTCATTCAATATTTGAAAGAAGACCATATGAATATGTGTTGGCAGGAAGCCGTGTTAAGCGAGAAAAGCAGGTTAATTCTATTATATATTATTTAATTAACCCCATAATAAACAATTGTCTAAGATATGCATTGGAACACTTGGATAAGTATAAACACAGGGCAATCAATGTATTAAAATTCGGAATAAAGCATAATACAGAAATTTTAAATGAGGTTGGTGCAGATACATATTGCATTTGTAATGAACTTGGCGGGGTAATAAGTTCTGGACGAACGGATTGGTTTAGTTGTGATGTTGATGATATTGCTGTTTATGTTGACATAAAAGTAAATGATGAGGAAATAAATGCTTTAATAGAACAACTGCCAAAGTTCAAAAAAATATACTAGGAAACGGAGTGACAAGTATGTATCATTTTCAATATATCTCGAAAAGTGAAATTGCACCGCTAAAAAATCAAGTGATAGAATTGATTGGGCTGGTACAAGACGAAATTAGAAACTATTTTACATTTCAATACGAATTTATCGGTAGTGTAAAGCGAAATATGGTAACCTGCGATGTGAAAAGCAATATCGGGTTTGATTTTGATGTGAATATTATGGTTAATGACGATGACGAAGAATATTCTGCTAAAGAAATCAAGCAGATACTTATGAAAGCATTTAACAAATATGCATACAAATATAGTTATGATTTTTGCGAGGACAGTACACGAGTGTTCACCATTAAAGTCAAAGATAGAAAAAATTCTCAAATATTGTATAGTTGTGATTTTGCCGTTGTAAACAATTACGGTGAAAATCAGCAGGAGTATATCCGTTTTAACAAAAAATCAAATTCATACTATTGGGCGGAGCAATCAGATGGGTTTTGCCTTCTGCGAGGAAAAATAGAATTTTGTAAAGATAATTCTTTATGGGCAGAAGTTCGAGAGACATATATTGAAAAGAAAAATTGTAATACCGACAAAAATAAAAAATCCAGATCAATTTTTGCTGAAACAATTCATCAAGTCTGTCAGCAAAACGGGTATTATCGATAGCAAAAGCGGAGGATACGTTTTTATGTATTGTAAAAATTGTGGTAGAATTGTAGATGATACTTCATCATATTGTAATAACTGCGGGGCACGGCTTGATAATAAGTTCAATGCAAATGTTTCTGAAGATAGTTCAAGTTTTGGGTTTGCTATTTTGGGATTTTTTGTTCCGATTGTTGGTTTAATCCTCTTTCTTATATACGAAGGAAAGAAACCTAAACGAGCCAAGTCAGCAGGTAAAGGCGCTTTAATTGGCTTTATAACAAAAATCGTTTTATCTATTATTCTTGTAATTTTGTATACCGTTTTTGCTGCTTCGACTTTTAGTAACATATCAGATGATATTGAATCTAATATACCTTCAATTGGTGATGTGTTTAAAGAAGAAACGACAGATGAAATTTTAGAAAAATATGTTGATGTTTCTTTTGGGGAATTCAAAGTGACTAATAATGGCTACTTCTCCGAAACATCTCTTGATATTACAGTAAAAAACAAATCTGAAAAACAATGCACTTATTACATAACAATTGAAGCAGTAAATGCAAACGGTACAAGAATTGAAACAGATATGATTTACGCTGATAGATTAGGCGCTGGACAAGAGATATATTTGAAAGCCTTTGAATACGTAGATCAAGAAAAATTAAATCAATTCAAAAATGCAACCTTCAGAGTTTTAGAAATAAACAAATATGATTATTGATTTTTCAAGTGAGGTGCTATATGGGTAAGCATTTTTTTTGATTTCGAGGACAGTGATTTTGCTCATTCTATCTCTGACAATATGGCAATAGATTCTGACGGAGATTTATTGATGAGAATGAGCGATAATATGGCAATGGATATGGATTCAGGCGAACTACATATTATATCCGGTTGGTCTAACGATGAAGATGATGATTAAAATAACGGCGGTAGAGAGATTTTTAATCTCCCTACCGCCACTGTCATTTAGGTGTAAATTATATCATTACTTACGATTTCTGTGGCTCTGATGCGGATATTATTCATCTTTTGCACCCATTGCATAGTATCTTTCGCTTTGAGCTTTTCCGCAACATTTTCTTTTTCGGCGAATTGTTTTACCAACCGAAAAAACAGTTCCTCTGCCTGCTCATCAATATCAGCAAGGTAACTGTTCAGTTTGCCGCTTGTCAGCAGGTTAATATATCGTACTTTATGATGTCCTTTAAGATACCTTACGTGACGCTGCCCCCATATACCAATGTGTTTTCCTTTCTCGGACGGTAATGTAAGGTCAGGAAGATAATAATCGCCTTGTAATGTATAGCTGATACCTATTTGTTCGTTATAAATATTCTTTTGCATAATCACGCCTCCTTGCAGATCACTTTGAACTTCTTTTTCTTTGCGTTTATGATTTTAAGCAAAAGTTCGTCAACTGCGTCGGTGTATCTTCCGTTGGCAATCAAACGGTTTCTTAATTCATTCAGGCTGTTAATAATAATTTTACGCTCGTATTCATTAAGCACTATGTAATATTTTTCTTTCAACGCTGTCACTCCCTCAATAAATCTTCAAAAGGGGTTTCGGAAGTGACGAAAGTATCAAGCATAAATTTAGCTCCTAAGCGAAATCCCATAATAAAACTGTCTAAATTAGATTCTCCGTTAAATATGCTCCAAGCGTTTACATAATCGAGAAATCGCTTTTTGTTTTCATCAGATAGTGTTGTTGTCAGGAAATCTTCATTTGTCATCAAGATTTCCATTTGTTTCTGAACAGCCTTATTTTGTTTTGTGCTTCTCGCTTGCGGTTCAATGTTTCCATAGTAAAATTCTTCAATAAAGTTTTTCATTATGTAATCCTCCGTTATAAACTGAATTATCCTTACAATTCAATCAAACTGGCTGATTACAAAAGCAGAAGGGAGGCAACTTCCTTACGAAGTGCCTCCCTTGCGGTAGCCTTTTTTGTTATGCTTATTTAAGAACTTTAAAATCAACCTTGCCGATTTTTGTTCTCGGAAGCTCGTCGATATAAACAACTTCTTTCGGAACAGACCATTTTGAAAGATTCTGAAGACCGAAATCGATAATTTTCTTTGTAAGTTCTTCTTCGTTGTCGTTTTGGTACTTCTTATTCTTAACTACGAAGAGCTTAAGCTGTGTTTTGCCCTCTTCTCCTGTGCCGATTACACAGCAGTCATAGATTTCAGCCATTGCTCTGTATGCCTCTTCAATAAATGAAGGATATACAAGATAACCGCTGATTTTGTAAACTCTCTTGAGACGCTGACGATAGTAAATGTCGCCTGTTTCTTGTTCAATATAGCACATATCTCCGGTGTGAAGCCATACTTTGCCGTCAGGATGCTTTACAAGTACCTTTTCTGTTTCGGCAGGGTCGTGGTAGTAACCCTCCATAAGAGTAGGACCGTAAATGCACAGCTCGCCGTCTTCTCCCTTAACCTCTTCGGTTGTTCCCGGTTTAACAGTGATAGCCTCTGTGTTGTAAATCGGTACGCCGATGCAGCCTTGAGGACCTTCTCTTCTCGGGTCGGTAAAGGTGCAGCAGGTTACGCATTCTGTAAGACCGTAGCCTGTTACAAAGTGGCATTTTGCGCCGTTTTCTTTAAGAAGTCTATCCATTTTTTCTGTAAGAGAATAAGGAACAACGTCGCCGCCGGAGCCGATAAGGCGCATATTTGACATATCAATTCCCTTGAGATATCCTGCCTTGTAAACCTTTTCAAAGAAATCAGGCACACCGAAAATATAGTTAATGCCGTATTTTTTTATAGCTGCTGAACACATTTTCGCGTCAAACTGCGGGAACAGCGCCTGAGGCATACCGGTGCAGATTGAAACGTTCATACAAAGAGCAAAGCCGAAGCCGTGGAAAACAGGAAGTGCTGTGAGCATTGTGTCAGTTTCGGCGCTTGTTTTCATTTCAAGAACTCTTTCGACAACGTCAACAAGAGCATATGAAAGGTTGTTGATAGCTTCGTTACAAAGCTGAACGCCCTTGGGGTTTCCTGTTGTGCCGCCTGTCATCATAATTGAAGCGGTAGCAAGAGGATCTGTTGCAATCTCAACTTTTCCTCCGTTTGCAAGGTATTCTTTACCTTCTTTAAGGAATTCAAACCACTCGATATTTTTATGTACGTCAGTTGCAGGAGCGGTCTTGCCTTTGATTTTCTTTTTGTAAATTTGGTTTGCAATAAATCCGTAAGGAGTTTTAGGGAAATAGCTGGCAGTTTTGCATCTGACAAGGGTAAGGTGAGTCATACCCTGAAAAGCTTTTTCACTTACGTCAAAGCAAAAAGCAAACTTTGCTCCTACAAGATTTACAGCGTACTGCGCCTCGCTGGCAACTGAAAGAGGGTGGAGCATAGATGCAATGGCTCCGATTTTATTTACTGCGTAAATTGCAGTAATGCACTGCGGCATATTCGGTGCGCAGATTATAACTCTGTCGCCTTTTCTTACGCCGTTTGCCACAAGAGCAGCAGCGCAAAGGTCTACCATTTCCTCAGCCTTTTTCCAAGTTATCGTGTTGTTATAATAGTAAAAACAAGGAGAATCCTTGTACTGTGCGGCAGAATCCGCAAATTTTTCATACATTGTTTTTCTTACATCATACTTGTTGGTATATTCAATCATATATTGTCCTCCAAATCATACTATTTGTGATACAATGTTCTTATCATTAATGAATTATAACAAATAGTAAAAATATCTTCCACAAAAAAATCAATAATTAACTTTTATTTAATAATTTGACTTTTTTGGTTTATATGATATTATATAGGGGTATTTTAAACAGGAGATAAACTATGGCATACAAAATTAAAAAAGACCCTATTGATAAGATCCCTAAAGGACATCTTATATTTTGGATTATAGTTAGAATATCAATGCTCATATGCGCCGCGTATTCTTTTATCCACGGCGACTTGGTTATGGGCTTTGAAAGCGTTTTTTGTTTTATATTTACTCATTTGTGGGATATGTTTCAGATTTTTGGAAACGGCAGTTTTATCGAAGAAGTGCCGCCCCTCAGTCAAACACTTCTCAATATAATCATATTTGTAGGCATTGTAATCGGCTCATATTTCGGAATGTTTGACAGTATTTGGTGGTTTGACAATATGATGCATATTTTGTCAGGCTTTGTTTGTGCGGCGTTCGGTTATGATTTTGCCTGCATTATCCAAAGAAAAAAGGGGCAGTGCGCTGCAACTCTTGCCGCAATTTTCGGGCTGATGTTTGCTCTCTCTATTGCTGTGGGCTGGGAATTTTATGAGTTTTTGATGGATACTCTCCACGGTACAAATCTTCAGCTTTCAAAAGCAGGCCCTGAAACTGCAATGTTTGATTTGTCAAAGTATAATAATGAGTACGGCTATCTTGGACTTGTGGATACTATGACGGATATGATGATGAACGCTGTTGGCGGAATTGCGGGAATGATATTTATTATTATCCTGCGCAACAGAAAGAAAAAGGACAAAAACAAATAATAAAAAAAGCAGTTCATTTTGAACTGCTTTTTCTTTTTTTATCTTTTTGTATTTGGCTCTTTATTGTGGTTGCAAGCTCATTTCCGTCACCGTTGAGTTTTTTCTTTTCTATTAAATGAGCCACAAACGACCTTTCAAAAATTATGATTTTATCTTTAGTTACTTTGACTTTTTTAATGTTGCTGTAATTGACCGGTGGGCTTTCCGTGATTTTTCCGTTTTTATAAGTGGTTATTATTTTAAAACTGTATTGACCGAAAATGTATTGGCATTGCGCATCTTTTCTGTCTTTCAACTCTTTATATTGAAAAAGATGCACGGTAGCGAATATTACTCCTATAATAATGTTGTTTATCAGCAGAAAAATAAGGGGCAGGATTAGTGACGGCGCTTTGTCATAGTCAGAAAAGCCCAAAGCTATACAGCCTATTAAAACGGCGATGCTTATAGCCGTGTTTAAAGCGCTTATCCATACTCTTGCGGGAAATATTGCGTCGGTATAAGCTTTGCAGTATTTTTTGTCAAGAACGCAATTTGCCGTTACTGTCATATTCTCACCTCGTTTAATACTAATATTATCTCAACGTATTTTTATTGTCAATAAGTCAGAATTTAAAATAAATCGGGAAATTTGTGCCTACACTATTGACAATTTTCAAAATAGGGATATAATTTAATTAGCACTCAAGTGGTAAGAGTGCTAATTTTAAAGCAAAGGATTGATTTTTATGAGAAAAAAACAGTTCAAGGCAGAGAGTAAAAAGCTCCTTGATATGATGATTAACTCTATTTATACAAATAAAGAAATCTTTATCCGTGAGCTTATTTCAAACGCCAGCGACGCTATTGACAAGCTTTATTTTAAATCACTTACCGATAATTCCGTTTCTCTTTCAAGAAATGACTTTAAAATCCGTATAGATATTGACAAGGAAAACAGAACTCTTACCATATCTGATAACGGTATCGGTATGACAGCAGACGAGCTTGAGCAGAACTTGGGTACTATTGCAAAAAGCGGCTCTCTTAACTTTAAAGAGGAGAATGCGCAAGATGAAAACGCACAGGATATTTCTGTAATCGGTCAGTTTGGTGTAGGCTTTTATTCTTCCTTTATGGTAAGCGACAGAGTGGAAGTTGTTTCAAAAGCCTTTGGTGAGGAAAAGGCAAACAGATGGCAGTCATCCGGTGCAGACGGATATACTATGGAAGAGTGCGACAAAGAAAATGCAGGCACAGTTATCACTTTGCATATTAAAGAAGATACTGAAAACGAGGATTACTCACAATATCTTGAGCAGTACAGGATAAGCGAGCTTGTTAAAAAGTACAGCGACTATATACGTTATCCTATCGTAATGGAAATGAGCCATCAGGTGCCTGACCCTGAAAAAGAGGGCGAGTATATTACCGAGATTAATGATGAAACCCTCAATTCGATGGTTCCTATCTGGCGCAAGGCAAAAAGTGAAATTAAAAAGGAAGATTATAACGAATTTTACAAAAACAAATTCTTTGATTATACCGACCCTCTTGCAGTAATTCACACCAAGGTGGAGGGACAGGCAACTTTTGATGCTTTAATGTATATTCCTGAAAATCCTCCTTATGATTTTTATTCAAAAGAATATGAAAAAGGACTTCAGCTTTATTCAAACGGAGTCTTGATTATGGACAAATGTGCTGATTTGCTTCCTGATTATTTCAGTTTTGTTAAAGGACTTGTGGACAGCGCAGATTTAAGCCTTAACATTAGCCGTGAGATGCTTCAGCAGGACCACCAGCTTAAAATTATTGCAAAAGCTATCGATAAGAAGATTAAGAGCGAACTTGCAAAAATGCTGAAAAATGACAGAGAAAAGTACGTTAAATTTTTCAAGGCTTTCGGCGTTCAGCTTAAATACGGCGTTTATGCAGATTACGGAATGAATAAGGACGGATTAAAAGATCTTCTTCTATTCAAGTCCAGCAGCGGAGATGATTATGTAACCCTTAAAGAGTATGTGGGCAGAATGGCAGATTCTCAAAATGACATTTACTATGCCTGCGGCGAAAATGAACAGAAGATTGCTCTTTTGCCACAGCTTGACGCAGTAAAAGAAAAAGGCTATGAGGTGCTTTATTTCACTGACGATGTGGATGAGTTTGCTATTCAGATGCTTATGGAATATGAGGGCAAACATTTTGTAAATATCTGTAAAAACGACCTTGATTTAAGCAGCGATGCCGAAAAGGAAGAAATTGCAAAGAAGAACGAGGATTCAAAGGAACTCCTTGAAAAAATGAAAGAGGCTCTTGACGGCGGGGTAACAGAGGTTAAGTTCTCAAACAAATTAGGTTCTCACCCCGTTGCCATTACGGCGCAGGGTTACGTTTCTCTTGAAATGGAGAAAGTATTAAACGCTATGCCGTCATCAAATCAGGGCGTAAAAGCACAGCTTGTTTTGGAAGTAAATTCAAATCACCCTGTGGCAGAGAAGCTGAAGAACGCTGACGAGGAAACTCTTAAGAAATACACAAAGCTTCTTTATGCGTCCGCAAGACTAATTGCGGGACTTGATATTGACAATCCGACTGAATTTTCAGATGCGGTTGCCGAGTTAATGTAATAGTTTTTATTCCGAAAGGAAGGATACGGATTATGCCGCATCCTTCCTTTTTTTGTAGAAATTTCAGTTAAGACGTACTTAAAAATAGATTGAATGTTAAGGGCTGATGTGTTACAATGTAACTTGATAAAGTGCAAGTTGTGCAAAATTTAAAAGTTGAGGGGATATTTAGATGAGCATAAAATCATTTAAAAAAGGCGTGCACCCTTATGAAGGTAAAGAGCTTTCAAAGGATTGCCCCATCAAAAGCATAAGCGCCGACGATATAATGGTTTATCCTTTGTCCCAGCATATCGGAGCTCCCGCCCAGTGTGTTGTAAGCGCAGGAGACAGAGTGCTGAAAGGACAGATGATTGCCCAAGCGTCGGAAACTATTTCAGCTCCTGTTTACTCATCTGTGTCAGGTATAGTCAAAGCAGTTGAAAAAAGAGCTGTGTGCGACGGTACGGTTATGGACTGTATTGTTATCGAAAACGACAGGGAAGACAAGTGCGTTGACGGCTTCGGAGAGGACAGGCAGTTAGAATCTCTCACTGCCCAGCAAATCGCCGAGATCATTAAAAATTCCGGCATAGTAGGTTTGGGAGGTGCAGGTTTTCCCACTGCAGTTAAAGTAACTCCTAAAAATGCAGACGGTATTGATACGCTCATTATAAACGGCTGCGAGTGTGAGCCTTATCTTACTTACGATTACCGTCTTATGATGGAAAAAGGCGCTCAAATTATAGAGGGAACGAAGGCAGTTTTGAAACTTTTGCCAAACGCCAAAGCTGTTATTGCCATTGAGGATAATAAGCCTGATGCAATAAAGGCTATGGAGGAACTTGTAGCTTCATATGACAGAATGACTGTTCAGCCTGTAAAGACAAAGTACCCGCAGGGCGGTGAAAGACAGCTCATTTACGCAATTACCAAAAGAAAGATTAACTCAAAAATGCTTCCTGCCGATAAGGGCGTAATCGTAGTTAATACAGCTACCTGCGTTGCTGTTTACGAGGCTGTATGCAAAAATATGCCCCTTATCCACAGAGTTATGACTGTAACGGGAGAAGGAGTTAATTCTCCCTGTAATTTGGACGTGCCTTTGGGAGTCAGCCACGCGTATGTGCTTGAAAAAGCAGGCGGAGCCAAGGAAGATGCCGTTAAATTTATTTCAGGCGGTCCTATGATGGGCGTTGCAATGTGTTCTCTTGACGTTCCTGTTGTTAAGACTTCATCTTCAATTTTGGTATTTATTCAGGACGATGTTTCAGTCCTGCCACAGTCGGCTTGTATCCACTGCGGCAAATGTGTTTCTGTATGTCCTCAAAACCTTGTGCCTCAAATGATGGCAAAGGCAGTTAAGTCAGACGACTTTAAGCGGTTTGAGGATGTGGGCGGTATGGAGTGTATCGGCTGCGGCTGCTGTGCTTATGCCTGCCCTGCAAAAATTCCGCTCATTCAGTTGTTTAAATACGGCAAAGCGTCCGTAATTAATATGAGAAATAAGGATTAAGGAGGGAGTTAATTTATGTATAATGTTTCAGTATCGCCTCACGTCAGAGCGCAGAATACTACAAAGTCCATAATGCGCGACGTAGTTATCGCATTGCTCCCCACCCTTGCATTCGGAGTATATCATTTCGGACTTAATGCATTAATGGTTATAGCGGTGTGCGTTGTTACCTGTGTGCTTTCGGAGCTTTTGTTTGAGCTTCTTGCCAAAAAGCCCATAACAGTATTTGATTACAGTGCAGTTGTAACGGGTATGATTTTGGCAATTAATCTTCCCTCAACAGCAACTTGGTGGATGTGCGTTTTGGGAAGCGTGTTTGCAATCGTTGTTGTCAAGATGTTCTTCGGCGGTTTGGGTCAGAACTTTATGAACCCTGCCCTCGCCGCAAGATGTTTCCTTTTAATTTCTTTTGCTTCACGTATGAGCGACTTTTCAATAGATGGCGTTTCTTCGGCAACTCCTTTGGCTTTGCTAAAGGCAGGCGAGGAGCCTGATTTGCTTACGCTGTTTATCGGTTATCACGGCGGCTGTATAGGTGAGGTTTCGGCTCTTGCAATTCTTGTAGGTGCCCTTTATCTCATAATTAAAAAGGTTATTACAGTCAGAATACCTTTTACCTATATTATTTCGACTCTTGTATTTATATTCATAATTAACACAGTAATGGGTAATGACGTTACGGTTAACTATATGGCAGGTCAGCTTCTTTCAGGCGGACTTCTCGTAGGTGCTTTCTTTATGGCTACCGATTACGTAACAAGCCCTATTACCCCTAAAGGACAGTACGTGTACGGCGTTCTTTTAGGATTGCTTACGGCTCTGTTCAGAATTCTCGGTTCTTCTGCAGAAGGCGTTTCCTATGCAATTATTATTTGTAACCTTCTCGTTCCTATTATTGAAAAGATTACCGTTTCAAAGCCCTTTGGCTGTGAAAAGGAGAAGGGAGGCAAGAAATAATGAGTGAAAAAAAGAAAAAATCAAGTATTCTTGCTAATACCTTAGTTCTTGTTTTGGTTACTTTTGTTGCCGTTCTTGCCCTTGCGGTAGTTAATCAGGTAACAAGAGGTCCTATCGAGCAGGCAGAAATTGATGCTCGAGCAGAGGTGTATGCCGCAGTTTATCCAAACGCACAGGGCTTTGCCGAGATAGAAAACAGCGAGGCTCTTATTGAAGGTTCTGCAGAGCTTTTAACGTCAGCAGGTTATGACGGCTGCTTTGTAAACGATGCTCTTGCAGTAACTGATGCAAGCGGTAATACAGAAGGCTATGTTATTGCGGCAACGTCCCCAAGCGGTTACGGCGGCAACGTTCAGATTGCCATCGGCGTGAAAGACGGCAAGCTCACCGGTTTTGACGTTGTTTCTCAAAGTGAAACCGCAGGTATCGGTTCAAAAATTACAGAGGACGGATTTAAGTCACAGTTTGCAGGAAAACCGGCAACAACTCTTGAATCAACAAAATCAGGCGCAACTGAAGAAAATCAGATTGACGCTATTTCAGGCGCAACAATATCCACAGGCGCTGCAATTGACGCAGTAAATGCGGCAATCGCTTTTTATCAGGCAAACTTCGGCGGCGGGCTTCAGGCAGAGGAAGAGGTTGATCCTCTTCAAAAAGCATTTCCTGACGCTGATCTTAACGCTCTTACTCCCGTTGAGGTGACTAACGGCGAGATAAACGAAAACTGCACCGTAAACGAGGTTCATCAGGCAGGCGATATGGGTTATATCGTAGTTGCAACTGCTCATAACGGTTACGACGGCGATTTGCAGATTGCTCTGGGCATTGGTAATGACGGTACAATCAAAGGCTTTTCAACAGTCGTTTGTAATGAAACAAAAACTCTTGGCGGTCAGTGTACTTCCGATGAATTTGCACAGCAGTTTGTGGGAATGACTTTAAAAGAAGTTACCCACGTTCCTTCAGGAGCAACTCCTGAAAATAATCAGATAGACGCCATTGCAGGCGCAACAATCACAACAGACGCAGTTTTAACAGGCGTAAACGGTGCAATTGAGTATTACAACAGTAATATTCAGAAAGGAGAGTGAGATATATGAAAGCTATTTTAGAAAGACTTTATAACGGTATCGTTAAGGAGAACCCCACTTTTGTTCTTATGCTTGGTATGTGTCCCACTCTTGCGGTAACAACCAGCGCTAAAAACGGTCTTGGTATGGGACTTTCCACAATGGTTGTATTGATAATGTCTAACCTTCTTATCTCACTTTTAAGAAAGGTTATTCCAAACGGCGTTCGAGTTCCTACCTATATTATAATCATTGCCTCATTTGTAACTATTGTTGAGATGCTTCTTCACGCATACGTTACTGAAATATACAACAGCCTCGGAATTTTCATTCCTCTTATCGTTGTAAACTGTATTATTTTAGGCAGGGCAGAAACTTATGCGTCAAAGAATAATCCTATTCTCTCAATATTTGACGGCGTAGGTATCGGACTTGGCTTTACAATCGGTCTTACAGTTATCGGTATGGTAAGAGAGCTTATCGGTAACGGCACTCTCTTTGACAAGCAGATTATGCCTGAAAGCTATGAGCCTGTTTCAATTTTAGTTCTTGCACCGGGTGCATTCTTTGTGCTTGCAATTCTCTGTGCAATTCAAAACAAGTTCAAACTTAAAGGTGCAAACCGTCACGTTAAGGGCAACGGCGGCTGCAGCGGCGACTGCGCTCATTGTCCTTCGGCAGAACAGGAGGGTAAGAAATAATGGTTAAAACTTTATTTTTAGTACTTCTGACTACTGCTCTTATCAACAACATTGTGCTTAGTCAGTTTTTGGGTATTTGCCCGTTTTTAGGCGTTTCAAAAAATATGAAAACTGCAGCAGGTATGGGCGGAGCGGTAATTTTCGTTATTACTCTTGCCAGCGCAGTTACAAACCTGCTTTACACTTTTGTTCTTGAAAAGTTCAACCTTACCTATCTTAATACAATAGTATTTATAATGGTAATTGCTTTTCTTGTTCAGTTTGTGGAGCTGTTCCTTAAAAAAGCAGTTCCCACTCTTCATAAGAGTCTTGGTGTATATCTCCCTCTTATAACAACAAACTGTGCAGTTTTAGGTACTGCTCTTACAAATGTTCAAAGCGGCAACGATTTTATTACCAGCGTTGTAACAGGCTTCGGTACAGCAGTGGGCTTTTGTATTGCTATCGTTATTATGGCGGGCGTTCGTGAAAAAACGGAAAACAATGATTTTCCTGCATCAATCAAGGGTACGCCTGCAGTATTGATGACTGCCTGCTTAATGTCCATCGCCTTTTATGGCTTCACAGTATTTGCGTAAGGAGAGAGGACTATGAATATTACTGAAATTATTATTGCAGTAGCGGCGCTTTGTGTTATCGCTCTTGTTATTGCCGTAGTGCTCAGCATTGCAGAAAAGGTTTTTCACGTTGACGTAAACGAAAAAGAAGAGCTTGTGCGTGCAGAACTTCCGGGCAGTAACTGCGGCGGCTGCGGATATGCAGGCTGTGACAGCCTTGCAAAAGCTATAGCCGACGGTAAGGCTCCGGTAACGGCTTGTCCCGTAGGCGGTCAGCCTGTGGCAAAGAAAATTGCCGAGATTATGGGACAGGAAGTCGGCGAAATGAAAAAAATGGTTGCTTACGTTAAGTGCGACGGCAACAGCGAAAAACGCCAGCAGGATTATAACTATGTGGGTATTGACAGCTGCGTTTATGCAGCAAGAATGCCGGGATCAAGCCCTTATGCATGTAAGTTCGGCTGTCTTGGTTATGGCTCCTGTGCAAAAGTCTGTCCTGAAAGAGCAATCAGAATTATAGACAGAAAAGCTGTGGTAGATGAGGAGCTTTGCGTTGCCTGCGGCAGATGCCTTAAAATCTGCCCCCACAATCTTATTGAATTGGTTCCGCAGGACGCAAAGTACAGAGTTCAGTGCTCATCTCTTGCCAAGGGCAAGGATGTTACTTCTGCCTGTACAGCAGGCTGTATCGGTTGCGGCATTTGTGCTAAAAACTGCCCCAGCGACGCTATTGTTTTTGAAAATAATATTGCCAGAATTGATTATTCAAAGTGTACTCACTGCGGACTTTGTGAGTCTAAATGCCCCAGAAAGATTATAAAAGTTTATGAATAATTAATAACTGGAAAATATTGATAAAATATTGACAATCTCAAGTTTTTCGTATATCATATAGACAAATACTGATACAGTATAAATTTTATAAGGAGAGAAAACTTATGACAAAGATGAAGAAGATTCTTGCAGTAGGTCTTGCAGCTGTTCTTGCTCTTTCATTTGCTGCTTGCAGCAACGGTGAAAACGCTGCAGAAGGCGGAAGTAATGCTACTGACGCAACTACTGTAAAGACAGGCTTGGCAGTTGTAAGCTCAATTTCTGAAGTAAAAGAAACAACACTTACAATCGATTCAGTTGCCGCTGCGGTTCTTGTTGATGCTGACGGTAAAGTTGTTCAGGTCAAGATTGATGAGGCTCAGACAAAACCTGACCTTGCAGTTGATAACGGCAATGTTACAGACCTCAGAACAAAGCTTGAAAAGCAGGGCGACTACAATATGAAGGGCGCTTCTCCAATCGGTAAAGAGTGGTATGAGCAGATTGATGCATTTGAAACTTGGGCAACAGGCAAGACTGTTGACGAAATCAAGGCAGGTGTTGGCGAGGATGGTTATCCGACAGACGCTGACCTTACAGCAGGCTGCACAATGAACGCTAACGGTTTTGTAACCGCTATTTCAAACGCAGTTGCAGGTGCTCAGGATCTCGGTGCTACATCAGCAGATAAGCTTAACATCAAGATTACAACTGAGAAGTACTATGAGAGCAACGAAACAAACCTTCAGTATGATTCAAACTATGCAGCTGTTACAACAGATGCTGACGGTAAGATTACATCTTGCTTAATCGATGCATCACAGGCTAAGTGCACAATCACTGACGGTAAGTTCACAGTTGCTGAGGGCGCTTTCAAGTCAAAGAAAGAGCTTAAAGAGGATTACAATATGAAGGCTGTTTCTCCAATCGGCAAAGAGTGGTATGAGCAGGCTGCTGCTTATGAGACTTGGGCAATCGGCAAGACTGCTGCTGACATTTCTGCTGCAGTAGGAACTGACGGCTATGCTTCAGACGCTGACCTTAATGCTGGCTGCACAATCATAATTACTTCTATTGCTGCAACAGTAGCAGCTGCTGCAACAGTAGCATAATTAAAGCAGTATAAGTTTAAAGAGAGTTAGGTAAAAACTAACTCTCTTTTTTGTTATATAGTAGTTGAAAACAAGGGCTTTTTCTGTTATAATTAGCTTGTTATGAAGAAAATAATCAGTGTGTTTTTATGCGCTGTTTTAGCCTTTATGTGCTGTGCCTGTTCAGGCGGTACAAAAGCAAAGGAGCGCTATTCAACAAGCTTTCTTGAACTGTTTGATACTGCGTCAACAGTTATTGCTTATGATAACAGTCAACAGGAATTTGATGCTCATTACCAGCAGTTTTACGACAAGCTTGCGGAGTATGATAAGCTTTACGATATTTATACCGAATATGACGGTATAGTAAATCTCAAAACCGTAAACGACACGGCTAAAGACGGTCCCGTTAAAGTTGACAGCAGAATTATTGATTTGCTGGAATACGGCAAGTACGCCTATGAATTAAGCGGCGGAAAAACAAATATCTGTTTCGGTGCAGTCCTTGAGCTTTGGCACGACAGCAGAACCCACGCTGTTAACAATCCCGAAGACGCTTATATTCCCGATAAGAAAGAATTGAAAGAGGCAAGTAAGCATACGGATATTGACAGCCTTGTTATCGACAAGGAAAACAGTACAGTCTACTTTTCAGACCCGAAACTCAAGCTTGACGTAGGCGCTGTGGCAAAAGGATATGCTGTGCAGCAGGTGTGTACTTGGGCGCAGGAGAATTTGTGGACGTCAGGAGCTATAAGTATAGGCGGAAGCGTGTATACTTTCGGCAATAAAAACGACGACGGCAAAACATTGTGGAATATCGGCATAGAAAATCCCGATACTACTGCTAACGATTATCTTTTTAACGTGGCGGTAACTGATGTTTCCATTGTAACAAGCGGCGATTATCAGAGATATTATACGGTGGACGGCAAAAAGTACTGCCACATTATTGACCCCGATACTCTGATGCCTGCCGAATATGTGGCAAGTGTAAGCGTTATTTGTAACGATTCGGCGTTGGGAGATGTTCTTTCAACAACCCTGTTTAATATGCCTATTGACGATGGTTTAAAGCTTGTTGAGGGACTTGAAAATGTTGAGGCAGTCTGGGTGGACAAGGAGTATAACAAAACCTTCAGCTCGGGCTTTGAGAAATATATTAAGGAGTAATTCATATGAATAAAAAAGCTCATTTTAATCCTAAATCATTAACTTGGCTGATTTCACTTGCGGTTATGATTGTGCTTTGCGCAGGCGTTATTTTTGGGTCAAAGGCTCTTTATGATTTTGCCAATAAAAAATATCTTGAGCCTGTTGAAATCAGTTTCACTATTGACAGCACAAAAGACCTTGATATCAGCGGCACCAACGCTTCAAATTACAGCGTAACAGCCGCAAAAGAGGCTTACGATGCAAGCGGAAAGCTTGTAGCTTATGTAGTCGAGGGAACAACTGTGGGATATAATCAGGAAAGCCCTATTGAAATGTCTACTATCATTTCCGCCGACGGTACTCTCGTTTGCGGTATTGATATTATCAAGCAGGAAGAAACAGAATATCTTGGCGTAAGAATAGCGGCAGACCCATTCAAAAATCAGTTTGAGGGCAGATATTTGCCTGTTGTGGCAAGCACAAGCTCTGACAAGGGCTCAAAGATCGACGTTATTGCAAAATCAACAATTTCCTCACAGGCTGTAATCGACGCAGTAAACAATGCACAGGGCTTTGTTGTAGACAATTATGCTCCTGCACAGGACAGCGCTGAATAATGAAGAAAGCGGACTTTATCGTTATAGCAGTTGTGCTTGTAATCGCCGGTGTTTTGGTATTCTTTCTTTACGGGATTAACAGTGATTCAGGCGCTTATGTCAGAGTAGAGGTTGACGGCAAGGTTGTTGACACCCTTGACCTAAATAAAGATGCAACCCTTGATATTGAAACCGAAAACGGCGGTACAAATACTCTTGTGATTAAGGACGGCAAAGCAAAGGTAACAGAGGCTAACTGTCCTGACGGAATTTGTGCAAATCACAAGGAAATAAATAAAAACGGAGAGTCTATTATTTGCCTTCCCCACAAGCTTGTAGTTACCGTTGTCAATGAAAACAGCGGCGGGGACGATGTGGACGCCGTTGCATAGTAAAGTAGATTGATATATGAAACGTGATACAGCAAGGAAAACGGCTCTTTTCGGTATGATGGTGGCGCTTGCCTTTACTTTTAGCTATTTGGAGAGCCTTATTCCTTTTAATTTCGGAATACCCGGTGTAAAGCTCGGCATTGCCAATCTGGTGGTAATTATTGCACTTTATACAATGTCGGCAAAAGAGGCTCTTGCCATTTCAGTTATAAGAATATTTTTGGCGGCGCTGACATTCGGTAATTTTTTCAGCGTTGCATACAGCCTTTGCGGCGGTTTATTGAGTTTTGCCGTGATGTTTTTTATGAAAAAAACAAAGCTGTCTATGATAGGCGTAAGTATGCTGGGAGGAATATCTCACAACATAGGGCAGATAATCGTTGCGGCAATAGTTATGGAAACTATAAGAATAGCCTATTATCTCCCTGTCCTACTTGTTGCTGGGCTTATAACAGGTTTGCTTTTAGGCATTGTGGCAAAGCTTATAACAGACAGGCTTAACAAATTGAAGAAAGCTAATAAACAGTAAAGACACCTCATAGGGAGACACTTCGTAAGGAAGTTGTCTCCCTTATGCTTTTGTAATCAGTCAGAATGATTGGATTGTGGGGAAAATCAATCATATTGGAGGATTACAAAATGAAACAGCATTACATTGATGAGAAAACAGGTATCAGTTACACCCTGCAAGGCGATTACTACCTGCCCGACCTTGCTTTACCCGCCGAAAAAGGAAATAGACCTGTCGGCGTATGGGGACAGAGGCACCTGCGCTATCTCAAACAGCACCGCAGGATACTTTACATAAATCTGCTCACAAGCGGCAGACTGAACGGCTATCTTGCCGACATTGACGAGCAGGCGAAAGATATGTTTTTTCGGCTGGTAAAACAGATGGCGGAACGCGAGGGTGTGACCGAGCAATTAAAGGCAGAAAATCCGATGGAATGGGTTGGAAAGATGAATGCGCTGCGTGAAGCGGCTATGGAAATCGTGAGCAAAGAAAACCTCTTCACATAAAATAAATCCGCAAAATAGAACCTATAACGCTTAAAAAAGAAAAAACTAGGGGTAAGGTACAAACACCTTACCCCTCAAAGTTCAGGCTCTGAAAATGGCTTAAAATCAGGCTTTTTTGCCCTCTAAATTTCTACGCAGATACTTTGTTTTTCAGAGGCTGCCAAATGCGAGTTCTTGGCTTAAACATTTTTCTGAACTTCTGGATTTGGGGATTGATTTTGTTATGTGTTTTTGGTATAATCATTATGTATAAATATATCAAGAAGGGGGCTTGACAAAAATGATGGCAGGAAGCAGACTGGTAGCAAGCGGCAAGCGGCAAGCGGCAAGCGGCAAGCGAAGTGTAAGTCTGCCCTTTTTTATTTGTCAATACCCGAATTGCACAAAAACAGAAGGCGTGTTCTGCCCGATTTACCACGGGCGGGATGCGCTTTTTTGCATTTTTGAGCGGATAAAAAATAGTAAAAGAGAAAGGATGACAGACCATGAAAGTAAAAATAGGAAAGAAGGTATTGCCGCTTTTTCTGTCGCTGCTGCTTTTGGTCGGTCTCATGCCTGCGACAGTGTTTGCGGCGGGAGACACCACAACCAGTGGTCTGAATTATGAAATCAATGGCAACAGTGTGACCATAACGGGCTCCGCATGGGAGACCGCCAATGTCACAATCCCGTCCGAAATAGAGGGTAAGCCGGTCACTGCCATCGGTGAGAAGGCGTTCTATCAAAATTATACCTTGACGAGTGTAGAGATTCCGAACAGCGTAACCTCCATCGGAACCTCGGCTTTTCATCTTTGCAGTAATTTGACAAACGTGACCTTTGAGGAGGGAAGCAAACTTTCTTCAATCGGGGCAGGTGCCTTTTATTGGTGTACGAAGTTGACGGATATAACGATTCCGGACGGGGTAACATCCATTGGGAATAGCGTGTTTTACAAAACCGGTTTGCAAAACATAAATATTCCGGCCGGAGTAACCTCCATCGAAGAAGGAGCGTTTTGGAAATGTGACAAATTGGAGAGTATCACCTTTGAGGGCAGAACGGCTCCCGTGTTAGACGGCGATGTGTTCTTCGAGTGCACTGTTCTCACCGTCGTCAATGTGCCTTGCGGAGCTGACGGCTACACGGCGGCAAACGGCTGGCCTGAGGATAAGGTACAAAAGAGCGAGCACCTCATGGCCCGTCATCTCAGGGTACCCGCAACCTGCACCACCGACGGAACCATCGAGCACTGGCGGTGCGCTTTGTGCGGCGGCTACTTCTTAGATGAAGCGGGAACGAAGGAAATCAGCGAAGAGCAAATCGTGGAAAAGGCCACCGGCCACGACTGGGGCGAGCCGGTGTGGAACTGGTCTGATGATGGCAAGACCGCTACGGTGACCTTCACCTGCAAACGAGATGAAAAACATACAGCAGAGCCGGACGTGACCGTCACACAGGAAGTGAAAACCCCGGCCACCTGTACCGAAAAAGGGGTAGCAGTAGATACGGCAAAGGCGGTTCTTGACGGGAAAGAATACACCAGCA
>CALWVQ010000026.1 GCA_944385025.1 uncultured Eubacterium sp. | reverse complement strand
TCGTCGCTTGAAAGCTTAAGAACGGCAAGAAACGCCTCCTGGGGAACTTCCACAGAACCGAACTGGCGCATTCTCTTTTTACCTTCTTTCTGCTTTTCAAGAAGTTTTTTCTTACGGGTAACGTCGCCGCCGTAACACTTGGCAAGAACGTCTTTTCTCAGCGCTTTAACAGTTTCACGGGCAATAACCTTTCCGCCGATTGCCACCTGAATAGGAATTTCAAAGAGATGACGGGGAATATGCTTTTTAAGCTGTTCTGCAATCTTTCTTGCACGGGTATACGCCTTTTCCCTGTGGATTATAAAAGAAAGAGCGTCTATAATGTCGCCGTTTAAAAGCACATCCACCTTACACAAATCACTTTTTCTGTAATCTGCAATCTCATAGTCGAATGAAGCATAACCTCTTGTACGTGATTTTAGTGCGTCGAAAAAGTCGTAAATTATCTCATTAAGAGGAAGCTCATAGTGAATATCCACTCTGTCGGGAGTGATATAGTGCATATCCTTGAAAATGCCGCGCCTTTCCTGACACATATCCATAACCGTGCCCACATACTCGCTGGGCACATAAATATGAGCATTTGAAAAAGGCTCTTCACAGTAATCAATAAAAGCAGGGTCGGGATAATTGGTAGGATTATCAATCTCCGTCATAGTACCGTCTGAAAGATAGATTTTATAAACAACGCTTGGTACAGTTGTTATAAGGTCAAGGTTATATTCTCTCTCAAGTCTTTCCTCGATAATTTCAAGGTGAAGAAGTCCTAAAAATCCGCATCTGAAACCAAATCCCAAAGCTCCCGACGTTTCAGGCTCATAAGAAAGTGACGCATCATTAAGCTGTAATTTTTCAAGAGCGTCGCGCAAAGCCTCGTAATCAGCGCCGTCAGCGGGATAAACGCCGCAGAAAACCATTGGATTTACTTTTCTGTAACCGGGAAGAGCTTCAGGGGCAGGATTATCTGCAAGAGTGACAGTATCGCCAACATTAGCGTCGTGAACAGTTTTGATTGAGGCTGTTATATATCCTACCTCACCTGCTGAAAGCTTATCAGCCTTTTCCATTGAGGTTGCACGCATATAGCCTACCTCAACTACGGTAAACTCGGCGCCTGTCGCCATCATTCGCATTGTGTCACCGGCTTTTATGGTACCGTCCATAATCCTTACGTAAACGATAACTCCTCTGTATGAATCATAAACGGAATCGAAAATCAGCGCCTTTAAAGGCTTATTCTCATCCCCTTCGGGAGCCTTTATTTCATTTACTATATACTCCAGCACTTCTTCTACATTTTCGCCTGTTTTTGCACTGACACGGGGAGCGTCAAGACAAGGAATTCCGATAACTTCCTCCACCTCCTCTGCCACCCTTTCAGGCTCTGCGGCAGGCAAATCAATCTTATTGATTACAGGAAGAATATCAAGGTCGTGGTCAAGTGCAAGGTACGTATTGGCAAGAGTCTGTGCCTCTACCCCCTGTGATGCGTCTACTATCAAAATAGCGCCCTCACAGGCTGCAAGAGAACGGGACACCTCATAATTAAAGTCCACGTGACCGGGAGTGTCAATTAAATTAAACTCGTACTGCTCGCCGTTTTTTGCCGTATAGTCAAGCTTTACCGCGTGAGCCTTGATTGTTATTCCTCTTTCTCTTTCAAGCTCCATATCGTCAAGTATTTGCTCCTGCATATCACGCTGGGAAACAGAGCTGGTAAGTTCTAACAGCCTGTCTGCAAGAGTTGACTTGCCGTGGTCAATATGGGCAATTATTGAAAAGTTTCTGATGTGGTTTCTATCAACTGACAAAGGTTTAGCCTCCGTTATTTTTATCTATGTTTTTGATTTGTTTCAGCTCGTTTTTTGCCTTGGAAGAATTATATCTGAATTTGGTAAAAAGTCTTACAAAATAGTAAATCGGCAAAAGAAACGGTTTTTTTTCAAGTATTTTATATTCTGCTTTCATTTTTTTCTTGGGAGGAAAAAGCCTGTAAAACAAATATTTAAACTTTGAATTAGAATACTCCTCTAATTTTTCTTTATAATCAATTATGAAAATACCGTACACGCCGTTTGAAAGCATAAAATCAAGAATTTCTCTTTGGACGTCGCTTATTTCTCCGCCAAAGAAAATTGACTGTGACAACTCAATAACATTTTTTGCAAAATCATATATTTCTATGTCTTCAAGCTGTTTTTTTGCACTTTCCATATCAATATCTTTATCATTTTTTAACAAAAGGTAAATATCGCAAAGAAATCTTATTCCGCAGCCGTTTGTAATAAAGTGCTTAAACATATGACAAATGGTATACACAAAGTGCTGGGTGGGGTCAATATGATATTTATACGGTTTTTCACTGTCCTGCACGCTTTTTTCCCACAAATCAAAGCGAGGAGAAAATTTTGCTTCTTTAAAAAACAGCTCTCTGTGCCACTCAAAAGTATAAAATGGCTCCTTGAAAAAATCGTCTGAATTTTCACAGGTGGCGGTAAGACGATACCCGCGCTTTTTCATTATTTTTAAAAGGCTGTCTCTTTTTTCAAAATCATAGAGAATGTCCATATCGCTCATTTGGCGCATTTTTTCCTTGGGATAATACTGCCTTAAAACACTGCCTTTAAGAAGCATATACTTAATTTCTTTTTCATTAAGTTCCTGCTCAATCTCCTCAAACTCGCTTTTCATTGCGAGCATTCGCAGAAGTTCATTTTGAGAATACAAAGTAAGCTGCTGTTTTTGCTCTTTCGGAATATTCAACTTTTCCAGAGCCTCGGCAATTACGGAATAAACCTGCTGTTTTTTTGCTAAATCGATAAAGCTCTTCCAGTCCATACCTTCAGGAGCAGGAGATATTTCTTCTTCATTTATGACGTTTTTTATTAACTTTATAAGGTATTCGCTTTCTAAAGTTAAATTGTTCATAATCAGTCCTCAATAAGATTTTTTGATTTTAAAAGAGTGATAAGTTCCTCAACGTCTTTGCGTACCGTTTCCTCGTCAACGTCGTATTTTTCCAGCATAGCAGCTACTATGCTGTCTTCTGTCTGCTCTTTTTTCAGCAGTTCAAAAATATATGACGCTGTTGAGTTGTTTTTAATTAGTCCGTTAAATTCCTTTGCCATTTTACCTGTGGCAATAGCAAAGCTTTCGCCGTCTATTGAGTTTGTTACAATACCTTTTTTAAGTTTCATATATATTTCCCTTTCAGAGCGAAAAAAAATTAAATTTAATCATTCGGTTTGTCATTATTCTGTAATGCGTCTTTATAAACTTCCACGCAAAATCCTGTATGACCGCAGTTTGAACAAGTCAGCTTGCGTGTGCGTGGTGTATGGTAAGCAGAAATCGCCTTTATCAGCTTTGGTTTAAAAGCTTGGTGGCAATGAGGGCAGATATAGGCAACACGGTTAAAATAATATACCGAAATCCAAATGCCGAGAATAACTGCAACACACATTCCCACGGCAAACGGCCACCACATTCCTGTCTGCCACCATAAAACCGCAGTGCCTATTTCAATTAAATCCATAATAACGCACACTGCAATCATAAGAACGCGTAATTTTTTTAACTGATTTTTGTTTTTCATAACAAGAGCTATATCACATATTGATTCCAGAGAAAACTGCCGGTCACCCTTTATTTCCCTTTTAATTTCTTCAATAGTGTCCAACTTTAACTGATGCTGTTCTAACTCCTGACGTATTTCCTGCTCCTGCTGGTCAAGAAGGATTGAAATAACGTCCAAAGGGTTTTTCTCCTGCAAAAGCTGACTTATGCTGTTGATAGAAAAGCCCATATCACGAAGAAAACATATAATTTTCATTTTCTTTAAGTCTTCCTGTGAATAAAGACGCCTGCCGCCTTCTGACAACTGGCTGGGAATAAGAATTCCCCTGGTATCGTAATACTGAACAGTGCGAACAGTAACATTGCAAAGTTTTGCAATTTCTCCGGTAGTATATTTTGACATAGCTTTCACCTCCTTCAAGGCTTATTTTACATCATTACGCTGCGTAATAATCAATACCTTACGTAAGAGGATTTTTTAAAATTATTGATTTTACTGTTTTAACATTAATGCAACCGCCTCAACGTGAGGGGTGCGGGGGAACATATCCACCGCGGAAACTTTTTCGGTTTTAAAGCCTTTTTCATTAAATACCGCCAAATCTCTGGCAAGTGTTGCGCTGTCACAGGACACGTAAACTATTTTTTCAGGACTCATTTCAACTACCGTATCAATAAGAGCTCTGTCGCATCCCTTTCGGGGAGGGTCAAGGATTACGGTATTAGGTTTTACGCCCTGCTTTTTCAGAATTTCAGCGCCCTTGGGTGCATCGGCACATATAAACTGTGCATTCTTGATATTGTTTAAATCTGCGTTTATCTTGGCGTTTTCAACAGCGTCAGGCACAATTTCAATGCCGTAAAGCTCTTTAACGCTGTCGGAAAGGGTAAGCCCTATGGTACCCACTCCGCAGTAAAGGTCCACTACCGTTTCGTTTCCCTTAAAATCCGCAAACTTTTTCACTTTACTGTAAAGCTTTTCGCACTGATTATGATTAACCTGATAAAATGAGTTGGGCGAAATAATAAAAGTTTTGCCCAAAAGCCTGTCTTTTATATAAGGCTCTCCCCACAAGGTTATATTTTTAGTTCCTAAAATAACATTGGTTTTTTCCCTGTTGATATTTAAGACAACTGATTTTAATCCTTTAACATTTTCTCTTAAAAGAGAAATTAAAAGTTCTTTGTTGGGAATGTCCTTTGCGTTGACAACGGCGCACGCCATTATCTCACCTGTTTCAAAGCCTTTTCTAAAATAGATATGCCTTAAAAGTCCCTTACCAGTTTCTTCGTTATAAGAAGTTATATTCTCCGTGTTTACCCATTTTTCAAAAGCTTTTAAGCCTGTTTCAAATTCAGAGGGCTGTAATTTACAGTCGTGACAGGGAATTATCCTGTGGCTTTTGTAAGCGTAAAAGCCTGCAAAAAGCTCACCGCCGCTGATTTCTACGGGATACTGGGCTTTATTGCGGTAACGGCACAAATCATCTGCGCCGATTATTTCATCCACTTTAACGTTAAGCTTGCCTATCCTCTCAACTGCGTCCTGTACCCTGCTTTTTTTATATTTCAGCTCTTCCTCATAGGTCATATGGCGAAAAGAACAGCCGCCGCATTTTTGAGAATAGGGACAGTCGCTTTCCGTCCTTGAGGGACTTGGAGATATAATTTTATCCACAATTCCCACAGCATAATTTTTTGAGCGTTTGATAATATGAGCGATGATTTTATCCTGTGGAACAGTTGCACGGACGAACACAGCAAGCCCGTCATATCTGCCTACTCCGCTTCCCTCGGAAGTAAGGGCGTCGATATTAAGTTCGATTTTATCGTTTTTTGACAACTCCACCTAAATCACCACGTTATATAATAGCATATATAATTTAAATAAGCAATAACTTAAATATATGAAAAAAACGACCTTCGGCATAAAACCGAAAGTCGTTTTAATTCTGTATTACTCTGCTTTTTCTTCAGCAGGCTTCTTTTCCTTGAGAAGTACAAATTTCTCCATCGGGAAGAGAACAAGCATCTGAACAAGTCCTGCTGCAAGACTTGCGATTGTTCTTGCAAGAGCCTGAAGCCAAGTCCACTCAACCTTTGCGATAATGCCTACTACCCAGCCCTGAAGCCAAGTTGAGAAGAGGATAAGTGCAATCATCAATACGATATATGCTGCAAAGTTGTACCAAGGAGCGTCTGACTTGAAGGTAGTCTTTTTATTCTGCCAGAAACCGTAAATGTTAGCAATAAGGTTTGAAAGAAAGAAAGGAAGAAGATAACCCCAAGTAACAACACCGCCTACAACTGTACCGTTTTCAACTGTACCGCCTACAACATACTTACCGATTTGCTCAAGACCTTCTGCGGTGGTAGCATCAAAAATGGTATTTGGTGCAAATATACCTTGAAGGAATGAGGGAAGTGTTGCAGTAACGCCGTCGAAAATAAGAGGCAATACATTTGCAAGCACAAGCTGGATAATTGTTACAAGACCTGAAACAACAAGGAATTTAACAATCTGCCATAATGTTTTGACGAATGAGCCTTTACCCTCAGCAGCATCGTCAAGACCGCCGAGGCTGATTTTTTTCTTTTCTGCCATAAATTTTTCTCCTTAAACAATTTGTATGATAATTATATCAGCATTATTTACCGATTGCAACAACTAAAATAAAAGTCCTAAAAAAGCAAAGCCTGTTATTGCCTGCACAATAGCAACTATTGCCCAAACAACAAGAGCAATAATGCCCGCAATTACAGCAATAAGAAGAATTACGGCAAGCACAATAAGAGCAAGGATAAGAGGTCCTTTTTTGCTCTTCTTTACAGGGTCAACAAACTCTTTTTCCTCTGTTTTAGGGGCAGGATTTTCCTCGTCGTAAATGGGGAAAATAGGAAGAGTTGCGTTAGCGTCGCAGTAGCCTGAATTCCACAGAAGAGGCTCAACAAGTCCCCTAACGCTTGTAGCGCCTTTAAGTACCTTGCCGATACTGAAATGAATCGTGTCAAGAAGGCTGTCGATTACGTTAAGAAAAGCACAGGTGATTTTGTACTCTCTTGTTTCGGGGCCGTAGGGAGAATCGCCGCAGTAGAGATTTTGAACAAGTTCAAGGATAAAATCAACAACCTTGTTGTCCTTAATATCCTCAATATCAGACTTTTTAAGTCCGCTTTCTTTTTTGCAGAGTCTCCATATTTTCTTAAAGGTAAGACTATTAAGAAGCTTACCCACAGGCTTAATTATCCACGCAAGCTTTTTAACCTTTTCACCGGGGATTGAGAAAGCAGGGGTCATTTCGGCAAGGCGGTCAATATCGTTGCCCATTGCCCATACAACCTCAGCAATCATTCCAAAGAAAAAGCCTTTCATATACTCATCAAAAGGTTTGCCGTTCGTGTCAAGTCCGGGAACGTCCTTAATGAGAACCGTTTCAACCTCAATTTTTGCATTTTTCGGGTCAAATGTAACGTTTCTCATGGCAGGCGGACAGCCTATCATAGCACCGCAGGCAATGTCATAAAATCTGTTACCCTTTTTGCTTGTTATGTAGCTGATGTCGTGAACGTGGGTATGACCGCTGAGCATACAGTGAATACCTGCGTCGGCAAAAATCTCTCTTGTGGTTTCGTGATTTCTCTGCATATCGCCTTTGCCTATGATGGCATAGAAAGGTGACGGAGCAATCATCGGATGATGAGTCATTGCGATTACATACTGGTCGTTCTTTTTAGCGTCCTCAAGCTGTTCCATTATCCATTTCATACAGTCGTCGGAATAGCCGGAACCGTGCTCGCCCTCAGGTCTGAAATTAGTATCGTCATTAAGCGCAAAAAGACGGTAACCGGGAGCAAGCTGAACAACATAGCTCAATGACTCCCTGTGAGTTGCAATAGCTTCGCTGGGGCCGAAATCATAATATAAATCCCACAAGTCCTGTCTGTTTTCAATGGCAGGGACCTGAATTGCCTCGTCGCCCTCATAGCCTTCTGTTACACCGCCTCCGCGGTAATCGTGAGTAGCCGTTATAACATAAACTCTCTTACCTCTTTTTTGAAGGTCGTGAAGCATTTCGATAAATTCCTCGTGAGAAGAAAGCTCGCCGTTTCTGGTGGTATCGCCTGAAAGGACAACAATATCCGTAGAGGTATCATTGCAAAGCATATCAAAACCTGCTTTGATAACAAGGTCGCTGTCCTTTATTACCATTTGAGATTTTGACTCCGCCTTGTCGTAAGCCTTACCGCCTACACCGTTTTTCCTTGAGTAATAATGAGTATCAGAAATAAACTGAATTTTAAGAGGCTCATTGTTACTTCCGTAAATTTTATTAGCCATTTTTTACTCCTCTGTTATTTTACTTTTATCTCAAGGACGCCTGATTTTACGCTGTTATCAAAGGTAAATTCAAGGGAGCCCTTATTTCTTTCAACAAAATCAATCTCTTTGCCGTCAAGGAAAGCTACGTAATCATTACTGTCCTTAAGAGTAACAATCATTGTGTATTTTTCATTATTACCGAAATACTTGAAACTGATTTCGGCGCTTGTGTCGGTAGTATTCTGATAATCTGTCCAAACGTCAAGACCTGTTGTAACAGTCTGAGGTTTGAAATAACAGTTTGCCCAAATACAGATTGGTGCTGAAAGACCGCCGAAATTGTGGAACCAGCCGCCGCGCTTTGTCTTAATACCGAAGCACTCGTAGGTGTTGTAAGTAAAGTCGGTTTCGTCCTTCCACATATCAAGAGCTCTTTTTGCAATCTCGTAAGCAAAATCAGCCTCGCCGTTATCAAGCATCGTTTTCCAAACAAACCACTGGTGGCTCATCCAGACGTTGCCGTTCCAGTAGCCGTCGTCAAAGTAGTATGACGCCGACATATCAACGGCGGAAATACCTGCCTGCGACCACATTTCGTTTGGATTTTTAATATGAGCAAGAACTTTTTTCTTTCTTTCGCCTTCAACTGCCCCTGCAACAATAGGATAAATACCGTCCATACCCTTGTTCCAGTTTTCGCCGTTTTCGGTTCTCATAATGCCTGTAACGTTTTTATTATCGTCATAAAGGGTATAGCCGAAATATCCGCTTTCCTCGTCCCAAGCAAGCTCGTTGAGTGCTTTAGTAGAATACTCAATATCGGCATCGTAAACCTTGATATCCTCATCTCTGCCGAGGTAAGAGGCAACCATTTTCATTATCTTGCCTGCACGGATAATCTGCGCCGTTGAAAGACAGGGACAGGTATATTTCTGCGCCTTTTTATCCATCATTTCAACCTGTGCGGGATAGTCGTCCATTCCGCAGTGGGAGTACCAGTAATCGTATGTAGTCAAAAGTCCGTTATCAAACTTTGCACAGGTAGAGCCGTGAATTCTGCCCCTTAAAAATTCATAGTAAAGCTTGATTTTGTCATAGATAAAGTCAAGCTGTGACTTGTCGTTAGTTCTTTTCAAAAGCTCAAGATACTCAACAAACTGGGTAGGAACTAATGAGCCGTGAAGAAGAAATGCAAAGTCCTTGTTTGTTTCGTCGCAAAGGTAAAGGTCAAGAGCGTATTTACAAAGGTCATTGGAAAATTCCAAAAGTCCCATACCGATAAAGCCGCTGTCCCAAGTATAGAAACTGTCCCATCTCTTACCGGGGGTATGGTGAATTACATTCTCGCCGTGGCGGTAAACGGGATAAACGACATTGGTAAGAAGCGTTGCTTTAAGTATCTCTGTTGAAAGGGTGTACTTTTTGCCTGCTTCGTTATATTCGGCGCTTACGCTGCCTTTCTTTGCGTTTTCGTAAATAGCCTCATACTCCTCATCTGTTTTCGGTTCAACCTTTTCGTTTGAGAGAACAACGTACTCGGTATGAGTTGAGTTAGGCTCAATAAATATTGACTTTATAAGAGTATTATGGAAAAATCCCTCGTCGCTCTTTTTTCTCTTAAATGAATTTGAAAAAGTTTCCGGCAGGTCGTCATAAGTATGGTCGCCGTTAGAAAGTCGGTTAATAAGAGCGTCCTCAAGACAGCCTGACTCCAATACTCTTTCCCTTGTGTTTTTATTGTGAGTCAAAATATAAAACGGAGTTTCAATATCCTTATATTTAAGCGCTGTAAGATGACCCTCGCCCACATTTTCCGTTTTAATTTCGGGAACATAGTTATAAGGCAGATTTTCGCAGTAAAGATCGTCTTTATCCTCTTGGTTGATAACTGCAAGAAAATCCAGCTCAACTCCTGCTTTACCAAGACTCTCAAGGGTGAACTCCTCATAGTAAGGAAGGTAGGCAAAAGTAAGATTTTCGCTGTTTTTAAGAGTAATTTTATTTCCGTTCATTAAAAATTCAGCGTCGCCCTGCGTTACTGTTTTATATCTCAAAGCAATAACAGGATTTTCAAATCCCTGCGCCTTTATTTTATAGCTTACGCTGTCGCCCTTTTCACATCCGAAAGGCTTTAAGTTAAGGAAATGAACGTGGTAATTTTCACACCTGTCGCCAAGACCCTTGCCAAGATAAAACTCTTTATCGGCGAACATTCCCTTAAACATACCGTCGGGATTTTCCTCGTCCCACGGTCTTGGGTTTGCGTAATTATAGCTTACATAATCGTTTGCAGTTTTGATAACGCATTTCTCAGGCTTTATCACGTTGCAGTATGTAGGAACAGGAAATTCCAGCGCTGCAAATACGTTTAAGATACAGTTTTGAGTAAGGTGAGTGTTATTGTTAAACTCACATCTCATCAAATAAGCGTCGTCGCTTATTTTGGAGTAGGAAACATCGGCATAAACCTGATCTTTCCACATAAGCTCATACCTGTAAGAAAAGAAGGTGTAATCGCTTTTACAGCTCCAAAGGTGGTAATTTGACGGAACAGTTACATTAGGCACGGGAGTGGCGCTGTTCCAAAGGGTAGGATGAACGGAAAAGTCATATCTTCCGCCCACGTCCGAAAGATTTTCAATAATCTTTGAGATACCCATATATTTCTTTGAATAAGGTCCCCACTGGGGCATTGTTTTGATTGTGTTTTCCATAAGAATATCCCTTTATATATAATAAAATTATCATATGCTATTATCTAATATTTGCCCTCCTTTGTCAATAGAATATACGGCTGTCGTTGACAAATCTCACAGAATAAATTAATATAGTGGCATAGGAGGGGCAAACTCAATATTATGCTTCACGAAGGGGTGATAAAATGGTAATAAACAATTTGACTGAAACCCACTGCCACATACTGCCAAAAATTGACGACGGCTCAAAAAGCGTAGAAATGAGCATTGAAATGATAAATATGCTCAAAGCGCAGGGGGCGGAGGCAATCATTTTAACTCCCCATTATTACAGCGATTCCATTTCACTTGAGGACTTTTTGGCAAAGAGAGACAGGTCTTTTAGTATGCTCAAAGAGTCGTTGCCCAAAGGCAGCCCGTCCCTTTACCTCGGCGCAGAAGTATATATGTCTTCTTATCTTTTTAACTACGAAAATCTTGACCGTCTATGTATAGGAAATTCAAGATATATGCTTGTGGAGCACAGATTTTCTTGCGATTTCGGCAAAGATACTTTTGACCGTCTCACAAATCTTTACTACGACTACCAAATTAAGCCTATACTTGCTCATATCGAAAGATACGACGCTCTTATGAGCGACAAGGAGCTCTTAAAAGATTACATTGATATAGGCTGTCTTACCCAGGTAAACATAAACGCTTTTGTAAATTCCACAAGAAAGCAGAAAAAAAAGCTCCTCAAATATCTGGAGCACGGACTTATTCACCTTATCGGTTCTGACTGTCATAATCTTGACAGGCGACCGCCTAATTATCAGGACGGGATAAACGAAATTGTAAAAAAATACGGAACACAGCCTATCGAAGAATTTGAAAAAAATGCAAAAAGACTTTTAGAAGGAACAATATAGCAAAAAGCAGGACAAAAGTCCTGCTTTTTTTATGCTTTTTCAAGACATTCAGCAATAGAAAGTTTTACGTTTTTAGGAAGTTTTGAGCGTTTAAGGGCTTTTTCAATTTCTTCCCTTGTCTGTGCCTTTTCAAAGGGCTTGTAGGCAATATCTTTTCTCGCCGTTGTTTCCTGCCATCTTGTAAACACGTTTATTACTGCATCTTTAAGGGATTGATTTGTAAATCTTTTTGCGTTTGTTACAGTTTTTGTATAAGTTTCGTTTATATCTGCATCTTCAAATTCGATAACAACCGGCTCGCCGTCTGCCTTTAAATCCCCCACGGTTATACGGTAATTTCGCTTTTGAGGAATTACGGTGGTGTCGCCCTGAGCCTTATTTACGGTAAAAGTAACGCTGTCTCCGTCATAGGAAATTTCAAACTTTGTAACTGCTTTATGGTGGGCATAATCTGTTTTTGAATTATCCTCAATAAGATTAAATTCACCCTCGCCCGAAAATGCGAGAATATTGAAAGAAACGGGATTTTCCGCAGTATTGCCCTTATCGTCAGAAAGGGGTATGATTGCGCCCTCTTTTGCAAGAACGGGAATAGTGTTTATATCTCTGAAAAGGGTAACAGTTTTTTCTCCCTCATAGACGTCCTTTGTAAAAATGTCCACCCATCTTCCTTTTGGAAGCCACGCAGTTACGCTGCCTGTTTGAAGTTCCTTATTTTGAGGCGTGGTAATAGGACAAACCATAAGCTCACTGCCGAACATATACTGATTAGGCACACTATAAGCTTTGCTTTCATTAGGATATGAGTAATACATAGGCTCGCAGAGAGCCACTGAATTTTCGTGAGTGCGATAGTTCATTGTGTAGATATACGGAATCAGCTTATGCCTTAAATTAAGCCATTCCACAGAATATGTATGTACGTCTGCTCTGCATTTCCACGGCTCTTTACCTAAAAATTCCTTTGCAGTAGAGTGCAGTCTCATAATTGGAGAAAAAACGCCGAACTGAAGCCAACGCATATACAAATCGTCGTCACGCTTTCCGTGATGGTGACCGCCTATATCGTGGCTCCACCAGCTGTAAGCGGCATTAGCTGCATTTATTGTAAAATACGGCTGAAAATCAAGCACTCTCCAAGTAATAGCAGTATCACCGGAAAATCCCAAAGGATAACGGTGAGAACCAAGTCCTGCATACCTTGAAAGAATGAGAGGCATCTGACCGCTTTCGCCGTTATCAAGAAAATGATAATGGTTAAGAGCGTTTAACGGATCAAGTCCCTTAACGTCGCTTTTTTTACCCTGCTGCCAGTCAATCCACCAAAAATCAACACCGTCTCGCTCGTAAGGCTTATGGATAATATCAAAATATGCGTTCCAGAAATTATCGTCCCCGCATCTGAAATCCACTTTTTTCTTGGTTTTCGGGTCAATTCCCACCGCCTTTGCCATTTCTTCATACATATCCTCATATGAATGAACACCGTCGGCAGGGTGAAGATTAAGAGTTACGTGGAGATTATCATCCTTGAGCTTTTTCAAAAACGCCTTGTAATCGGGGAAGAGCTCCGTATTCCAGCTGTACCCCGTCCATCCGCCGTAACTGACGCCGAATTTTTCCTTAATATTTTTTACCCAGTGCCAATCCATATCCACCGTGGCAACAGTAAGAGGGATACCCTCATCCTTAAACTTTTTCATCAAATCAAGGTATTCTTCTTGAGTATAAGCGTGGTATCTGCTCCACCAAACGCCCAAAGCAAATCGGGGAATTAAAGGAGTTTTGCCGCTTATTTTATAAAAAGCACCTATTGTACCCCTGTAATCCTTGCCGTAAGCAAAGGCGTAATAATCCCTCGAAGCACTTTCTCTGGCAACAAAATGACCTGTTTCGTCAAGGAGCATTGAGTTACTGTCGTCCAGCAAAAATGCGCCGTTTTGAGTAATAAGACCGTTATCAAGAGGAGTTTTGCCGAAAGTTTCGTCAAGAGTTCGGCAGGTGCCTTTAAGATTCTTCTGACGGGAGAAAATCTCCACCTTTTTCGTATCCTTAAAACAAGCGCTGTAGGGCACGCCCCTTTCAATGACAAACACGATATCATCGGTTTCGACTATGATTGTTTTGCCCTTTTTCTGCACTTCCATTTTGCAGGCAGGAAATTTTCTGTTAAAAACGGTAAAACTGGCTTTATCAGTAAAGCAGCCCTTTTCAACACGGATAAGTCTTGGCGTAATGCAGGTAATTCTTACATCGTCCACAACCTTAATCTGACTGTCATCTGCCTTTGGATTTGTCTTTGCAATTAAACTTTTTTTAAGCATAAACCTATACCCCCAAATATCAGGTGTTCTCGGCTTAAATATATCACAGAGTCAAATTTGTTTCAATAAAAATTTAAGAGCCTGCCGATATTTTTTCAGCAGGCTCTGTAAAACAATTATTTTTTCTCAAGACGGGCGTAATTAGCCATAAGTTTTTTTGTTCCCGCTTTGTCAAAAGCGATTTCCAAAAGAGTGTCGTTGGACATAGGAACAGCAGACAAAATAACGCCTGTGCCAAAAGTTTTATGGGTAACAGTATCGCCCACGCTGTACTCAACAGCAGACTTTTCAGCCTTGTTGCCCACCTGACCGAAAGCGTGAGCATTACTGCTGTTTTTAACAGCGGCAGGCTTTTTGGCGGAAACTGTTTTGTAAGACCTTGTGGAAACGTCCTCGGTAACAGACATAGGAATTTCCCTTAAAAATCTTGATGCCAAGTTCCTTGATGTCGTGCCGTAAAGCATTCTCTGCTGGGCGTTTACAAGATAAAGCTTTTCCTTTGCACGTGTTATGCCCACATAAGCAAGACGGCGCTCCTCTTCAAGCTCCTCTTCGCTGAACATACTTTGAGCACCCGGGAAGATACCCTCTTCCATTCCCACGATAAACACGATGGGAAATTCAAGTCCTTTAGCAGAGTGAAGAGTCATAAGCACCACGCTGTCCTCATCAGCGTTATATGAGTCAATATCTGTAATAAGTGCAACGTCCTCAAGAAAATCGGAGAGGTCAGGCTCTTCGCTTTCATCCTGATACTTTATAAGCATTGATGAAAGTTCCTTGATGTTGTTTACCCTATCGTCGTAAGTATCGGGGTCCTCGTTAAGATAGTCAAGGTATTTTGTTTTTTCGATAATGTCCTGAAGCAAATCACTCAAGGTCATACCGTTTTCCAAACACTCTTGAAAACACTTAATAAGATTTACAAAGCCTGTAAGCTTTGACGCACTTCGGGAGGTTTTTTGAAACTCATCAGCCCTTTCACAAACCTCAAAGGCTGAAATGCCCAATCCCCCTGCAATCTCCATTACATTGGCAAACATCGTGTCGCCTATCTGCCTTTTTGGAACGTTAATAATACGCTGTAATCTGACAGTATCACTGGGATTGTTAATTACTGCGAGATAGGAGATAATATCCTTGATTTCCTTTCTGTCAAAGAAGCGGTGACCGCCGATTATCCTATGAGATATACCGCTTTTTGTCAGCATAATTTCTAAATTTCGTGACTGAGCGTTAGTTCTGTAAAGAATGGCGTGGTCACTTAATTTTCTGCCCTCTTTAACATTTTTAAGTATTTCCTCAATTACAAATGACGACTCGTCGCTCTCGTTCATTGCAGTATTAAGAATAATCTTTTCTCCTGCGCCTGCACGGGTAAACAGTGTTTTGCCCTTACGGTTTTTATTGTTGGCAATTACTGCGTTTGCGCCGTCCAGGATATTCTGGGTTGAACGGTAATTTTCCTCAAGGCGAATAACCTGTGCATTTTTGTAATGCTGTTCAAAGGACAAAATATTTTCGATAGTTGCCCCTCTGAATTTATAGATACTCTGGTCATCATCACCCACAACGCATATGTTCTTATATTTATCTGCAAGAAGGGAGGTCAGCACGTACTGAGCGTGGTTTGTATCCTGATACTCGTCTACAAGGACATATTTAAACTGTGTCTGATAAAGGTCCAGCACGTCTTCGTTTTCCTGCAAAAGTCTGACGGTATTAACGATAATATCGTCAAAGTCCATAGCGTCGGCTTTTAAAAGTTCTTTTTGGTAAAGCTCATAGCACTGCGCCACCTTGTTTTTTCTGAAATCGTTTGCATTAGTTGCCTTGTACTCGTCAACGTCAATAAGGCAGTCTTTAGCTCTGCTGATTTCGTTTAAAATAGACTTATGATTTAAAAACTTATCCTCAATACCAAGCTGTTTTTGACAATGTTTCATCACTCTGCGCTGGTCGTCGGTATCATAAATAGTAAAGTGGCTTGTATAACCTAACCTGTCGCCGAATCTACGCAAAATTCTTGAACAGCAACTGTGAAAGGTGTATGCCCATATACTTTCTGCGTCAGGACCTATTGCCTTTATAAGACGCTCCTTAAGTTCTCCTGCCGCTTTATTGGTAAAGGTTATGGCAAGCACCTGCCAGGGAAGCGCCAGTCCGCTTTCAATTATATGCTGTACTCGATTTACAAGCACCGTTGTTTTTCCCGAGCCTGCTCCTGCAAGAACAAGGAGAGGTCCCTCGGTAGTGTCAACAGCCTTTTGCTGCATTTCGTTTAACGCCATACTAATTCTCCTGTTAAAATTAGGGTGACAAATCTGCCACCCTAACATTGTTTTTTATTATTTAAGAAGTGTAATAAGAATACCTGCTGCAACTGCTGAACCGATAACGCCTGATACGTTTGGTCCCATAGCGTGCATAAGAAGGAAGTTTGACGGATTTTCTTTCTGTCCAACCTTCTGTGATACACGGGCAGCCATAGGAACAGCAGATACGCCTGCTGAACCGATAAGGGGATTAACCTTACCCTTTGAGAAAATATACATAAGTTTACCGAACAAAACGCCGCTGGCTGTACCAAGGCAGAATGCCACAAGACCGAGAATAACAATCTTGATTGTATTCCAGTTAAGGAATGTTTCGGCAGAAGTTGTAGCACCTACTGAAACGCCCAGCATAATGGTGATAATGTTCATAAGCTCGTTTTGAGCAGCCTTTGCAATACGCTCTGTCTGACCGCTTTCTTTAAGCAGGTTACCAAGCATAAGCATACCAACAAGTGATGCTGCATCAGGCAGGAGAAGTGATACGATAACTGTTACCATTATAGGGAACAAAATCTTCTCAAGCTTTGATACAGGACGAAGAGTTTCCATTACAACAGAACGCTCTTTCTTTGTTGTAAGAGCTTTCATAATAGGCGGCTGTATCAGCGGAACTAACGCCATATACGAGTATGCCGCCACGGCTATTGTACCCAGCAGTTCGGGGCTCAACATTGACGTTACAAAGATTGCGGTAGGACCGTCTGCACCGCCGATAATAGCGATTGAGCCTGCCTGTGCAGGAGTAAATCCAAGCCAGATAGCGCCTACATAAGTAAGGAAAATACCAAACTGTGCGGCTGCACCGAGCAAAAAGCTCTTTGGATTTGCAATAAGAGGAGAGAAGTCGGTCATAGCGCCGATGCCAAGGAAGATAAGAGGCGGATAAATACCCGCTTTAACGCCGAAATACAGAAAATCCATAAGTCCCGGCGTTGCGCCCTCAAAAGCGCCTCTGCTGGCAAGCAAATCCCTAAAACCGTCTAAATCGTGATACTGCACCGCAAGGTTTGCCGCAGGAATATTTGCAAGAAGCATACCGAATGCGATAGGTACCATAAGTAACGGCTCAAAGCCTTTTTTAATTCCAAGATATAAGAATATGAATGAAATCAGCAGCATTATCAGATTTTTCCATCCGCCGTCTGCTGTAAAGAAATAGGCGTAACCAGAATTAAGGAAGATGTTTTCGATTACTTCCCAAACGCCCTGAAGTATCTCCATAGTTTAAACGCCCCCTAAAACGGTCTTGTATTGTCAACAACAGCAGCCTGTGCCCAAGGATTTCTGCCGCTGACATTTACTTTCCTTAACGCTCTCTTAACAGGAGCTGCACTGATTGACTGAATAACAGCGCCCTCGCCCTCGCTTACTGCTACTGCAGCTGCGATTGCCGCAACGATTTCGCCGCTGATTCCGCTTTCAACAACAGGCGCAGGAGCAGGTGCAGGTGAAGCTGCAACGGGAGCTTTTGTTTCTTTTTTCTTTTTAAAACTGATCATATCTGTTTCCTCCAGCATTTTAGCCTGTTTTTTCATAGCTCTTTTTTTAGCCTTTTCCTCTGATTTTGAAACTGCCGTTCCAAATCCCTGGAAGATAGCTATCATTAAAATTAAAACCGCCATAACAACTACTATTCCGGCAATTACGACTGTTGCTGTAAATGTGCCGTCGGTGCTTGGCGTAATAAGTAAAATTGGACTCACCACAAATTCCCCCATTATAAAATGATTATTGTTATTATAAAACATTGCTTCCTACATTTCAACAAAGATTTATGCAATTTTTCCAAAAAAATAAATTTCTGTCAAATTGTATAAATTTACTTGATTTATTCTCGAAATAATATATAATATTATTAACACATAGGGGGCGTTTTTATGACAGAAAAAACATTAATTATCGCAATTTTAGTTGCTCTTATTCTTTTGTGGTTTGCTGAAACTCTCAATATGCACAAAACAAGCAGAATTTTAGGCGGCGCCATTGATTTGGGCTTCGCTATTTTGCGTTAGCGTAAAAAGTCAAACATAAATTTTATAGAAAATATTAAAAGCTGTTACCTGACTATTAGGTAACAGCTTTGTTTTTTGTATTTACAAAAGTTCGGCAACAATATCGCCCATTTTTGAGGTATTTACTGTTTCAATACCCTCTTGTGCAATATCGGGAGTTCTCGCTTTTGTAAGAGCAGTATCTACTGCCTTTTCGATAGCGTCGGCTGCTTCGCTTTCTCCCAATGAATACCTAAGCATCATTGCACCTGAAAGAATAGTAGCAAGAGGATTAGCCTTGCCCTGTCCTGCAATGTCGGGAGCAGAGCCGTGAATCGGCTCGTACATACCGAAAGTACCCTCTGCAAGCGATGCAGATGCAAGCATTCCGATTGAACCTGAAATCATTGAAGCCTCGTCTGAAAGAATATCGCCGAAGATGTTTGATGTAACGATAGTATCAAACTGGTTAGGATTGCGCACAAGCTGCATTGCACAGTTGTCAACATACATATAGGAAACTTCTACCTCGGGATAATCCTTTGCAGTTTCCTCCATAACCTTTCTCCAAAGCTTTGAGCTGTCAAGAACATTAGCCTTGTCAACACAGGTAAGTTTTTTGCCTCTCTTCATTGCATACTCAAATCCTGCAACTACAATTCTCTTGATTTCAGGATAAGTATATCTCTCTGTATCATAAGCGCCTACAACTCCGTTTTCCTCGTATGTTGCTCTGTCGCCGAAATAGATACCGCCTGTAAGCTCTCTTACAATGAGAATATCGAGTTCGTCGCCGATAATCTCCTCTTTAAGAGGTGACGCAGACTTGAGAGGTGCAAAAATCTTTGCAGGGCGAAGATTTGCAAAAAGTCCCAGCGCCTCACGGATTGCAAGAAGCCCCTTTTCAGTTCTGATTTCACTTGGAAGAGTATCCCACTTCGGACCTCCTACTGCACCTAAAAGCACAGCGTCACTTGCCTTGCAGGCTGTTTCAGTCTCTTTTGGGAAAGGAACGCCTGCGGCGTCGATAGCGGCGCCGCCTAAAAGCTGATAGTCGTAATCAAGCTTAAAGCCGTATTTCTCCCCTGCTTTATCAAGCACTTTGATACATTCGTCTACTATTTCAGGGCCGATACCGTCGCCCTTCAAAACTGTAATTTTATAATTATTCATTTCTAACACCTCTTAACAAACGTCAAAAATTCCCGGCATAGTTTCGTCACGCACCGTATCCTCTTGGTCACGGTTAATTGCACAGATAATGCCCTTCATTGACGCATAACTGATATTGTGGCTTAAGCCGATGCCGAAAACATCTTTACCCTGCGGGTTTTTCAGATGAATATAACTGATAGCCTTTGAATCACTGCCTACCGAAATAGCGTGCTCGCTGTAATCCACAAACTGATAATCCGTAATGCCGATTGACTGAATTGCGGAGAAGAAAGCACCGATAGGACCAGAACCTGTACCCTCTATTCTGACAGGCTCATTGTCCTTATACTTAATCTCACCTGTAAAGTGAACGGTGGTGAGGTAATCCTCCTCGTTTTTCTCCTCGCTGACTCTGTAATTAAGAAGTCTGTAAGGGCCGCAAACATCTCTGTACTCTTTTTTGAACAAGTCAAATATTTCAGAGGAATGAAGCTCCTTGCCTTTTTCATCGCAGGCTTTCTGAACTACTGCGCCGAATTCAGGGTGCATTGCCTTTGGCATATTAATACCGTATTCGTTAGCAAGGATATAAGCAGTTCCGCCCTTTCCTGACTGAGAATTAATACGGATAATAGGCTCATATTCTCTGCCCACGTCGGCAGGGTCGATAGGAAGATAAGGAACCTCCCACATATCGCTGTGGCTGTCTTTCATATACTGAACGCCCTTGTTAATAGCGTCCTGATGAGAGCCGGAAAATGCCGTAAACACAAGCTCGCCTGCATAAGGATGACGAGGAGGCACTTTCATCTTTGTAGTACGTTCATAAACATCCTTAATCTTATTAATATCGTGGAAATCAAGCTGTGGGTCAACCCCCTGTGTCCACATATTAAGGGCAAGAGTAACAATATCAACGTTACCTGTTCTTTCTCCGTTGCCGAAAAGAGTACCCTCAATTCTGTCTGCACCTGCAAGAAGTGCAAGCTCTGCCGCAGCAACGCCTGTACCCCTGTCATTATGAGGATGAAGGGAAATAATCGCATTTTCACGGTTTGGAAGATGACGGCAGAAATACTCTATCTGATCAGCATAACCGTTAGGAGTTGAGCCCTCAACAGTTGAAGGAAGATTCAGAATAATAGGATTTTCCTTAGTAATGTGGAGTTCATCCATAACCTGACGGCAAATCTCAACAGCGTTGTCCATTTCAGTTCCTGTAAAACTTTCCGGACTGTACTCAAATCTGATATTTGTTTCGGGATTTGTTTTCTTCTGCTCTTCGGTAAGCTGATAAATCAGTCTTGCGCCGTTTACTGCAATATCAATTACGCCCTGCATATCGGTTTTAAATACAACCTTTCGCTGAAGAGTTGAGGTTGAATTGTAAAAATGCACTATTACGTTTTTAGCGCCCTTGATTGCCTCAAAGGTCTTTTTGATAAGGTGCTCTCTTGCCTGAACAAGCACCTGAATAGTAACGTCGTCGGGAATATAGCCGCCGTCGATAAGCGTTCTTAAAATCTCATACTCCGTTTCACTGGCGGAAGGAAAGCCCACCTCAATTTCTTTGATGCCGACGTTAACAAGAGTGGAAAAAAGCTCCAGCTTTTCCTGTAAATTCATAGGGTCAACAAGCGCCTGATTACCGTCGCGCATATCAACAGAGCACCAAATGGGAGCTTTTGTAATAGTTTTATCCGGCCAAGTTCTGTCCGGAATGTTGATAGGCTTAAAGCCCTCGTACTTTTCGTAACCTTTTTTCATAATAAAATCTCCTTTCATTCTGTATGCACAGGAGCAAAAAACAAGCCCCTATACAAAATAGTATAGGGACGTAATTTCTACGTGGTACCACCCTATTTCAGCAGTTAAACTGCCCTTTAGCATCCATCAATGCCTTTGCCCATAACGCAGCAACACGGCTGTTCCTATTAATTTCTGTTCAAAACAGCAACTCCGCAGAGAGCTATGCACCTTAAAACCTGTATTGACTTTCACCCGCCGTCAACTCTCTGAAACTAAATTAAAAGGTCTTTTTCTGCCTCAAAGTTTTTATGTGGTCTTATTTAGTTGTAAAAACATTATATCAAATTAAAACAATTTGTCAAGTAGTAATTAGAGCAGCGAATATCCGTAGCCATTGGCAATAGCGTCCACCTTTTCCCCTGCCTTACAGTGAGGACAATCGTGGGGAGAATAAGCCTCATATCCCGGAATATCATCTTTGGTAAAGATAGAATTAATTTTTACCCCGTCAATTTCGTCTGTCGCAGAAAATGCTGCAGTAACGCCTGCCACATTGCCGCCGTAATACATAACGCTTTCCATTGCTCTCTCTACTGTTTTACCGCTGGTAACGCAGGAAATGAGTATAAGGACATTTTTGCCGTAAATAAGCTTTTTAAGATTATCACGGAAAATCATATTGCCCATAGCGTCATATTCCGGGCCTAAAACGTAAATAGTGTTTCCCGGATTGGGATTGAGCATATTAGGTCTTGACAGCTCGTGAGCAAGATAAGCGCCCAAAGCCTGTGTTTCGTAAAGGCACAAAACAGTATCTACAGCGATATTGTTATGGATATAGTATTCCGCCATAAGTTTTGCGGCATCAACAGAAACGTCGTGATTATGCTTTATGTCAGAAGTACCCACGTACCAGTTAAGATGGGAAGACGAGGAGATATAATGACCGGGCATTGCGTGAATAAACACCCTTTCATCTCTGTGACATTTTATTGTGTAAACCGGCTTATCCATAATAAACTCTCCTTTGCGTTTAGTTATATAATTATAATACATTTTATAGACAGCTTTTTCAATAGACAGCGGTGCAGAAAAAAAGATAACATATTTGTTAATTATATACAAATATTTTTGTGAATAATACAGATATTTAGTAATATAACAATAATATAAAGACACAAGGAGGAACAAATATGCAGGATAAAACAGGAGCAGACGGCGATACCGTAAAACTTTTAAGAGAATGTGACGCAGGAATAAAAATGGGCATTTCTGCTATTGACGACGTTATTGACGATGTAAAAAACGGACAATTCCGCCAGCTTTTACACGACAGCAAAAACCAGCACGAAAAGCTTAAACAGGAAATCGTTGAGCTTTTAGATGAGCACCACGACGACGGCAAAGACCCTAACCCTATGGCAAAGGGTATGAGTAAAATTAAAACGAATATGAAAATGGCAATGGAAACCACCGACAATACGGCAGCTGATCTTATGATTGACGGCTGTAATATGGGGGTAAAATCGTTGAGCCGATACCTTAACCAGTACAAAAGCGCCGACAGAAAGTCACGTGACATTACGGGCAGACTTGTAGAAATTGAGGACAGGCTTTCCGTTGATTTAAGGCAATTTTTGTAAAAATAAACAGCCTCTTAAAGAGGCTGTTACATAGCTTATTTAAGAAAAATAGTTTCTGTTTCAAGGGTAACGGTATCAAGAATTTTTACTTTTGATTTGCAAAATTTATCATAAGAATTGTTGCCGCTTCCTGCACACTGAATAATTTTAACCCCCATAATTTCAAGTTCAAAATCATTTTTGTGGTCGTGGCCGAAACAGGCGCACTTAAGATTTTTTGAAAGTTCGGCAAGTTCGCCTGTATTTATATCGGGTGGACAGGGTCTTTCGCCTAATTTGCCTGTAAAAGAAATATCCTTCTTAAATCGGTAGTATTTTCCTCCGTCTAAGACAGAACCTTTGACATAGTGATTGTATTCGTCGATACAATCCATAATATCAGGAACAATAATGTGCTGAAAAAGGATTGCCTTTTCGCCGCTTATCTCTTTTTTTGCAAAGTCAATCTGCTCTTTTTTTACCGTGTCGTAAAAACTGCCCTCACCTTTATAATATGAGCCGCTGTCAATGAAAAGCAGGGTTTCTCCCTGCGTTCTTACAACATAATCCCCCTGTTTTGTAAGGCAGTTTTTATAGCGGCGCATCATATTCAAAATTTCTATCTTTG
>CALWVQ010000025.1 GCA_944385025.1 uncultured Eubacterium sp. | reverse complement strand
ATGGGCCTTTACAGAAATGCCTGCGCATGCAAAATCAACGGCGAGGTTAAGGATTTAAGAACAGTAGTGGAGAGCGACTGTGCTTTTGAGGTGTTGACTTTTGACGACGAGGACGGCAAAAAAGCGTTCAACCATACAGCGTCACACATTATGGCACAGGCTGTAAAAAGGCTTTATCCAAACGTAAAGCTTACAATAGGGCCTGCTATTACAGATGGCTTTTATTACGATTTTGATACCGAAAAGTCTTTTTCTCCCGAGGATTTGGAAAAAATCGAGAAAGAGATGAAGGCTATTGTTAAAGAAGGGCTTGAAATTGAAAAGTTTGAGCTTTCTCCTGCTGATGCAATTAAACTTATGGAGGAAAAGAACGAGCCTTATAAAGTAGAGCTTATCAACGAGCACGCTGAAAAAGGCGAGCCTATCAGCTTCTATAAGCAGGGCGAGTTTACCGAACTTTGTGCAGGACCTCACCTTATGGATATGAAGGCTGTCAAGGCATTTAAGCTTACAAGCTGCACAGGTGCATACTGGAGAGGAGACAGCAAAAACAAGATGCTTTGCCGTGTTTACGGTACTGCTTTTCCAAAGGCTTCAATGCTTGAGGAGCATCTTGCAATGCTTGAGGAAGCTAAAAAGCGTGACCACAATAAGCTTGGCAGAGAGCTGGAGCTTTTCACAACTGTCGACTATATAGGACAGGGTCTTCCTATACTTCTTCCGAAAGGCGCAAAGGTTATTCAGCTTATGCAAAGATGGGTAGAGGACGAGGAAGCAAAGCGTGGCTGGCAGCTTACCAAAACTCCGTTTATGGCAAAGTCAGACCTTTATAAAATTTCAGGTCACTGGGATCACTATAAAGACGGTATGTTCGTATTAGGCGACGAGGAAAAGGATAAAGAAGTTTTTGCCCTTCGTCCTATGACTTGTCCTTTCCAGTATCAAGCATATCTTAACAAGCCCCGTTCTTACAGGGATTTGCCTTTGAGATACGACGAAACATCAACTCTTTTCAGAAATGAGGCAAGCGGCGAAATGCACGGACTTATCCGTGTTCGTCAGTTTACAATTTCAGAGGGTCACCTTATGTGTACTCCCGATCAGCTTGAAGATGAGTTTAAGGGCTGTCTTGAGCTGGCAAACTATATGCTTAAAACTTTGGGTCTTTATGAGGACGCAAGTTTCCGTTTCTCACAGTGGGATCCTAATGACAGAGAGAAATATATCGGCACCGAGGAGCAGTGGGACGAGGCTCAAAGCAAGATGAAAACAATTCTTGAAGACCTTGGTATTGATTACAAAGTCGGTATCGGCGAAGCCGCTTTCTACGGCCCGAAGCTCGATATTCAGATTAAAAACGTATTTGGCAAAGAGGACACTCTTATTACAATTCAGATTGACCAGATGCTTGCCGAAAAATTCGGTATGGAGTATGTAGATAAAGACGGAGTTAAGAAAAATCCTTACATCATTCACAGAACGTCAATCGGCTGTTATGAACGTACTCTTGCATATCTTATTGAAAAGTATGCAGGCGCATTCCCGACTTGGCTTGCACCTGTTCAGGTTAAGCTTCTTCCTATTGCCGACAGACATCTTGATTATCTCTATGAGGTTAAAAAGGCTCTTGAGGCAAAGGGTATTCGCTGTGAGGTTGACGACAGATCGGAGAAAATCGGCTTTAAGATTCGTTCGGCACAGCTTGAAAAAGTGCCTTATATGATTCTTGCAGGCGATAAGGATATAGAAAACGGTACAATCTCTGTTCGCTCACGTAAAAACGGTGACGAGGGCGCTACAACTACCGACGAATTCCTTGCAAGAATACTTGAAGAAGTTGAAACCAAAGCGTTATAAAAACAAAACAGCAGTGTTTTCACTGCTGTTTTTTTATATCTATTTCTATGGGCGATATGCCTAAATCAGACAAATATTTTACTGCATCATCGTAAATCTTTTTGTTTTGAAATACCTCGGGTGAGTGAGCGTCAAAGGCTATTACTACGTCATTTTTGACTTCTTTTACTATATTCCAAAATCTTTTGTCAGGGTAGTTTCTGTGCTGTGCAAAGCCTAACAGGTTAAATTCAACAGGATAGCCCAGCTTTTTTATTTCACGGCAAAAGTATTCCATCTTTTCACAGTAAATTTTATCACTGCCTTTAAAATTAATCAAATCAGGGTGGGCGATGTATAAAAATTTGCCTGTTCTCAGTCCTGCCAAAGCCTGTTCAATATATTTATCAAAAATTTCAACGCTTTTTGTGGGCGTACCGCAGTAGTGGGCACAGGGTTCGTATTCGTTGTCTGTAAAATGCTGACCTAAAATCAAATATTCATAGCCGAAAGGTTCTAAAAACTCCAGGGTTTTATCAAACAGTGTAGGAAAATACTCTATTTCAAAGCCTAAATGAATTTCAATTTTGTCCCTGTATTCTTCACGCAGAAGATTAATTGAATTTACATAATCCTGCACATCGTCAGGAAACATTCTGAATGTAGAATAGTAATTCCTGTTTGGGAAAATCATAGGAGCGTGATCAGAAAATCCTAATACTTTAATTCCTGCTTTTATTGCTTTTGTAACGTAATCTCTGTCTCTGCCGAATGCGTGACGGCATCTTGTGGTATGTGTGTGAAAATTGTTCATAACAGTAATATTATAGCCCTATATTTTTTTATAATCAAGGTTTATTGTTGACAATCAGTATTTTCCAAATTAATATGGATTTGGGTGATATTATGAAAATTTTACTGGTGGCAGACGTCCACAATAAGCCTCACGGCAGCAAGAAAACCCTTGAAAAATTAAAAAATGTATTTGAAAATTCGCAAATCGAACTGATAGTCTTTTTGGGCGATATTGTTCACGGTCCTGCGATTAAAAATAATTATGAAATGTATTTAAGACAGGTTCTCGATTTAACCGGAGATATTCCGTTTGCAACGGTGTTCGGTAATCACGATGATGAATGTAAAACCTCAAAGATAGAAATTTTGAATATGATGCGCCGCTATAAAAACTGCCTTACAAAACAGGGGGATTATGTTGTAAGAACGCAGGGAGAAACCCTGCTTTTCATTGACAGCGGCTCATATTATAAAGGTGA
>CALWVQ010000024.1 GCA_944385025.1 uncultured Eubacterium sp. | reverse complement strand
ACTTTCCAGTCGCCTTCTGCGCCGAAACCATATCCCTGACGCATTAAATCCTGTGCAGCAAGACCGGGAAGCTGGCGTAACTCCTGCAAATCTTCGAAATTTGTATGGAAAGCGCCGAAACCGTTTTCATCAAGGAATTTTTTGATGGCAACCTCTTCTCTTGCCTGATAACGAACAGCGTCAATATTATCTGTATCCATATCGTAATTCTCGTTGTATATTGCCATCTGCGCGTCAATTTCTTCATCTGTAACTGCATTGACAAGCTTTATAATATCGCCTACTCCATAGTGGTCAACCTGCCAGCCAAGCTTAATTTGCGCTTCAATTTTATCGCCGTCTGTAACTGCTACGTTTCTCATATTATCAGAAATGCGAAGAACTCGAAGTTTTCTAGATTCTGCTGCACCAACAGCCGCTCTCATCCAAATTCCGATTTTATTTTGTAAAATTTCGTCTTTCCAGTAACCTGCAACCGCCTTGACTCTTTTTCGCATACGAGCGTGAATATATCCGTGCTCTCTGTCGCCGTGGGCAGACTGATTTAAGTTCATAAAGTCCATATCAATTTCTGACCAAGGAATATCACGGTTATATTGTGTATTAACGTGGAGATAAGGCTTGCTCAATTCATTAAGCCCGGCAATCCACATTTTAGACGGTGAAAATGTATGCATCCAAGTAATTATACCGGCGCAGTTTTGCGCATTATTGGCTTTTCTGACAACATCGAGTATTTCACTTGAGGTTTTAACACAAGGAATTGCTACAACTTTACAAGGAAGTTTGTCAGTCCACTCATTACATATTTCTTGTGCATGGTCGTTTATATCCTTAAATATTTCAGCTCCGTAAAGGTGCTGTGTTCCTACGATAAACCAAAATTCATAATCTTTAATTGACATTTTAATTCTCCTTAAATATTTTCTACTGCCGACTTTTCAACTGCCAGCGCTTTTTTATACAAATTCATATATTTTTTAAATCCGTCAACATCTTCTGCTACAGGCTCAACCACAGAACTTTCATACTTACTGAAAATAAATTCATCAAGATAATCTTCGAGACTCTTGTTTTGGTTATTAAGGGCAAATCTTGCCAAAATAGCAATACCCCAAGCCCCGCCTTCACCAGCTGTTGACATTACGGCAACGGGAGTGTTCATAGCACCTGCCATAAGTCTCTGACCTACGTACTTTGTTTTAAAGAGACCGCCATGACCGTTTAAGAATTCGATTTTCACATTTTCTTTTTCTAAAATTTCCATACCTACCTTAAGAGCGGCCATAGCTGAATATATTTGAGTACGCATAAAGTTAGGTAAATTAAATTTTGCATTTTCACACCTTGCAAACAACGGTCTGCCGCCGTCAAGATGAGCAACAGGTTCACCTGAAAAATAATTAAAATTAATCATATTTCCTGCGTCTGCATCCGCTTTTAAAGCTTCGTTATATAATAAATCATATATTTGCGCTTTAGTGAGATTTCCTCCGCAAATATCGTTAAACTGAATAAACAGCTTTACCCAATAATCCAAATCCGTGCAGCAGTTATTGCAGTGCACCATTGCAACGGGTTTACCTGTGGGTGTTGTAACCATATCAATCTCTTCATAAAGCTTTGACAGAGGTTTTTCAAGAACAATCATAGAAAATATCGAAGTACCTGCAGAAACGTTTCCTGTCCTTACTCTAACGCTGTTTGTTGCCGTCATTCCTGTTCCTGCATCTCCTTCAGGCGGACACATAATCGAACCCGACTGAAGATCACCGCTGGGATCAATTAACAGCGCGCCTTCATCAGTAAGAGTTCCTGCACTGTCCCCTGCTACAAGAACTTTAGGCAAAATATCTTTAATGTTCCAACTGTACTTTTTTACTTCACTGAGAGCAGAAAAATTTTCAAGCATTACAGCGTCATAATCGTTTTTATTGCTGTCAATTGGAAACATTCCCGATGCCTCGCCTACTCCGAGAACTTTTTCACCGCACAATTTCCAATGAACATATCCTGCAAGGGTTGTCAGGAAAGAAATGTTTTCTACGTGTATTTCGTTATTTAAAATAGCTTGATATAGATGAGAGATACTCCAGCGCTGCGGAATGTTGAAACTAAAGCATTCTGTCAGTTTTTTTGAAGCGTCATATGTAATTGTATTTCTCCAAGTACGAAATTCTGCGAGCTGATTTCCGTTTTTATCAAAAGGAAGATAACCGTGCATCATTGCAGAAAAGCCCATTGAAGATATTTTTTTTATTTTGATGCCGTATTCTGAAAAAACATTATCCTTTAAACTTTTATATGCACTTTGAAGACCTTTCCATACATCGTCAAGAGAATAAGTCCATATTCCGTTAACGAGCTGATTCTCCCAATCATAGCTTCCTGTTTCGATAACATTACATTGACTGTCAACAAGTACGGCTTTAATTCTTGTTGAGCCAAACTCAACGCCTAATGAAACATCATTAAAATCAAATACTTTTTTCATAACAACCTCTCATATTATTATTCAATTATATTTTATTATATAACTAACTAATATTCAATACCCTATATAAAAAGAAAAATAAAAAAAGACAGCCGTTTCCGACTGTCTTGCTGGAGGCACCACCCAGATTTGAACTGGGGCGTAAAGCTTTTGCAGAGCTCTGCCTTACCACTTGGCTATGGTGCCGTATGAGAAAAGGCTTCAAAATGAAGCCTTTTATTTTGGAGCGGATGACGAGGCTCGAACTCGCTACCTCAACCTTGGCAAGGTTGCGCTCTACCGGGTGAGCTACATCCGCATATGTGGTGCTTCCGGACGGAATCGAACCATCGACACGAGGATTTTCAGTCCTCTGCTCTACCGACTGAGCTACAGAAGCACAAATGGCGACCCGGAACGGGCTCGAACCGTCGACCTCTAGCGTGACAGGCTAGCGTTCTAACCAGCTGAACTACCGGGCCATTTGTGGTGGGAACAACAGGGCTCGAACCTGTGACCCTCTGCTTGTAAGGCAGATGCTCTCCCAGCTGAGCTATGCTCCCACATAAGTTATGTGTCTTGCGACGTGTTATATAATACAATAACTCATATTAAATGTCAATACTTTTTTTAATATTTTTGGTAAAAATAATTGTTTTTAATTTAACGTTTGTTCAATGAGTTTTTCTATCTCTTTTGGAGTAAAAACATATGTCTTATCACAAAAATGACATTCAACGGTAATATCCTTATTTTCTTCTGCCATTTCTTTTAAACTCTCAATTCCTGTTGAAATGAGAGCAGTTTCAACACGCTGTTTTGAACAGTTGCATCTATACTCAATTTCGCTTTCGTCAAGCTTATCTATCTCGATACCGTCAAGAGCAATTTTTGCTATATCATCAGGCGTCATTCCTTGAGAAAGCATATTGGTAACGCTGTCAATCTTGCTAATTGATTTTTCTATTTTTTCAATAACTTCTTCTGGGCAGCCGGGTAGAAGCTGAATAATGAACCCTCCTGCCGCTTTGACAGATAAATCTTTATCAACAAGAACCCCCAGAGCGCATACAGAAGGAGTTTGCTCGGAAACAGCAAAATAATTTGTTATATCCTCTGCAATTTCGCCGCTTACTATTTCAGTCTGACCGACGTACGGCTCATTCATTCCCATATCCTTCATAACATAAAGAAATCCGTTTGTTCCTACAGCACCCTTTACGTCAAGTTTACCTTTTTCGTTTAGCGGTATTTCAACAACAGGATTCTGAACATATCCCCTTGTGTTGCCCTGACTGTCTGACACGGCAATCAAAGTGCCTGCAGGACCTTCACCGTTCATTCTCAAAGTAATACTATCGTCCTTGCCTTTGAGCATATCGCCCATCATAGAACAAGCAGTCATCAGTCTGCCTAATGCGGCAGTAGTAACTGCAGAGGTTTTATGAATTTGCTCCGCTTTGGAAACAACGTCGGTAGTATCGGCAGCAATAACGAAGGCGCTTCCGTCCTGTGTAATATATCTTACTATCTTTCCCATAAGTTAATTCCTTTTTAACACAAAATAAATTCTTTCACTGTCATTTTTGGGTTCATTAAAAGTAAGCTCATCAAAAATTCCCAAAATCTCAAAATTGCCGATAACTGACTTAATCTCATCAATGTCATATGCTTTTTCGTAAAACTCCTCGCTAAATCTGTCGTAGTTTTTACCGTTAAAAGCGAAAATATCTATTAAAATTCTTACAACATTGTCATTTTCACACTCATTGTCCCAGCTTAAGAAAAAGTCCTCTTCATCAAAAACAAAGGTGTTGTCGGCAAGAATGCAGTTATGTTTATACGGCGTATTTACATCAAATACAAAAATGCCGCCTTTATTAAGGCTGTCATAAACACAATTAAAGCACTTTTTAACTAACTCAATATCTGTAAGATGATTGATACTGTCAAGCATACAAACACAAAAGTCAAACTTATCGCTGAATTTAAAATCGGTCATATCGGCGCATATAAATTTAGCTTTTGATTTTAATTTACTATCGGCAACAGAAAGCATATCTTCTGACGAGTCAATGCCGGTAATGCTGTATCCCCTGTTTGCAAATTCCTTACAAAAAGAACCTGTTCCGCAAGCTAAATCAAGCAGTTTGTTTCCCCCGTTACCATAATCAGAAAAAAAGTTAGAAATGTAATCACTTCTAACTTTATAATCAACATTTTCTGTCAGTATATCATAATAATGTGCAAACTCATTATAACTGCTGCTCATTTTCTTCACTTTCTTTGATTCGTTCAAAAATCTTATCATATCCGTCACAACCGTACTGAAGAGAACGATTCACACGGCTGATAGTAGCAGTAGATGCACCTGTGGCGTTTACTATGTCTGTATAGACGCACTTATCGCTTAACATTTTAGCAACAACAAGTCTTTGGCTGATTGCCTTTAACTCCTGAATAGTGCAAAGATCTTCAAAGAAATCATAGCATTCGTCAATATTCTCAAGTGAGAGAACTGCTTTAAATAAAAAATCAAGATTATCATCCTGTAACTTTCTGCTCATAAAATCACCTCGGTAATCACATTGTAACACACTAAACTGTGAAAGTAAAGAAAAACCCCGAAATAAATCGAGGTTTTTACATATTTTATTCAGTTATAAGGTCGTTATAAAAATCAAAACAGTCAAACGTTGCAAAATAATCCTTTGGTGTTTCAGCTCTTCTTATAAGTTCAAAACTTCCGTCAGATTTAAGAAGAATTTCTGCGCTCTTAAGTTTGCCATTATAGTTATAGCCCATTGAAAAACCGTGAGCCCCTGCATCGTGAATAAAGAGGTAATCGCCCATTTCAATTTTCGGCAGCATTCTGTCAATTGCAAACTTATCGCAGTTTTCGCAAAGAGAACCTGTAACGTCATATTTGCAGGAACACTCTTCGCTTTCTTTGCCTAAAACAGTGATGTGATGATAAGCGCCGTAAATAGCAGGTCTCATAAGATTCACTGCACAAGCGTCAACACCTATATACTCTTTATGAGTATGTTTTTCGTTAATTGCCTTTGTTACAAGTCCGCCGTAAGGACCCATCATATATCTGCCAAGCTCTGTAAAAATAGATACATCGTCCATACCTGCAGGTACAAGTGTTTCTTCGTAAGCCTTTCTTACACCTTCACCGATTACAAATATATCATTTTCTTCCTGTTCCGGTCTGTAAGGAATACCGATTCCGCCTGAAAGGTTAATAAAAGTAATGTGTACTCCGATTTTATTTTTTAAATCGACTGCAAGTTCAAATAAAATCTTTGCAAGCATTGGGTAATACTCGTTTGTTACTGTATTTGAACAAAGAAAAGCGTGGATACCGAACTCCTCTACACCTTTTTCTTTCATAATTGAAAAAGCCTCGTACATTTGCTCGGTTGTCATACCGTATTTAGCGTCGCCGGGGTTATCCATAATATCATTAGTTATTTTAAACATTCCGCCCGGATTGAAGCGACAGCTCATTTTTTTAGGAAGCTTTCCGCAGGCTTTTTCAACGGCTTCAATGTGAGTAATATCGTCCAAATTTATGATGCCGCCTAAATCATTACAATATTTGAATTCTTCAATAGGCGTATCATTAGACGAAAACATTATATCGTCACCCACTGCGCCGATTGTTTTTGCCATCATAAGTTCTGTTTTTGACGAGCAGTCACAACCGCAGCCGTATTCACGAAGAATATTAATTAAAAAAGGGTTAGGCGTTGCCTTAACTGCAAAATACTCTTTAAATCCCTTATTCCAAGAAAATGCTTTTTTTAAATTTTCAGCGTTCTTTCGTATTCCGTTTTCGTCATAAAGATGGAAAGGAGTGGGATATTTTGCTGCAATTTCCTCTACTTTTTCCTTTGTAACAAACGGTAACTTTGCCATTTTATTTATCCTCCATATCACTTATAGCTTTTTCAATATAATTTTTAATTCCGTTAATCCCCTGCCCTGTTACAGATGAAAACGGCACAACAGGAGCACCTTGAGCAGAAACAAGCTCCTGTTTAGACAGCTTTAGTCTTTCTTCATAAGCTTTCTTTTTAAGTTTGTCAGCCTTTGTCATAACGATTATAAAAGGAATATTCATCGCTTTCATAAACTCAATCATAGCTAAATCATCTTTTGTAGCGGGGTGACGCATATCTATAAGCTGAACTACAAGAGCAATTTTTCTTTCGCTTTTGAAATAACCTTCCATAAGCTCTGAAAACCTGTTAAGCTCCTGTTTGCTGATTTTTGCATATCCGTAACCCGGCAAATCAACAAATTTTACGCCATCAACATCATAAAAGTTTATAGTTACTGTTTTTCCGGGAACAGAACTTACTCTTGCAAGCTGTTTTCTGTTAAACAACTTGTTAAGAAGTGAGCTTTTGCCCACATTTGATCTGCCTGCAAAAGCAATTTCCGCTTCACTGCTTTCAGGAAGCTGGGAAAGTAAACCGTAAGCCTGTTCAAATTCAGCCTTGTTATAATTCATAATTCACCTATTGGGTAATAACGGGAGCTCTGTTTTTCTTATCAGAAACTACCATATTATCACCGTTGTTGTCGTTTTTACCGTAATTTAGCGGTTTTACAAGAGCAATATCAATAACCTGCTCAAAATCGGAAACAGGAACAAATTTAACCGCTGATTTTACTTCCTGTGAAATTTCTGCTAAATCTTTAACATTGTCCTGCGGTATAATAACTGTATCACAGCCGGCTTTAAATGCTGCCATTGACTTTTCTTTTAATCCGCCTATTGCAAGTGCTTTACCCTTAAGACTGATTTCTCCCGTCATTGCAACATTTGATTTAATAGCAATCCCTGTAAGCTCACTGACAAGAGCCGTAGTAATTGCCAAACCTGCTGACGGTCCGTCCTTGGGAATTGCACCTTCAGGCGCATGAATATGTATATCTTTGGTTTTATAAAAATCTACATCAATCCCAAATTCTTTTGATTTGTAACGAACATAAGAAACGGCAGTTTTTGCACTTTCTTTCATAACGTCACCCAGATTTCCTGTCAACTCCAGCTTGCCTGTGCCGTCAAGAGCAGATATTTCGATAGGAAGCAGCGTTCCGCCAACACTTGTCCAGGCAAGACCGTTTACAGTGCCTACAAGATTAACGTCGCTAATGCTGTCTGGTTTATATTTTTTAGGACCTAAAATGTCTTCAATATTATCAGAAGTTACTTTAAAAGTCTTTTTGCCGGAACTTTCAAGAGCGACTATTGCCTTTCTGCAAAGCTGGGCAATAGTTTTTTCAAGATTTCTTACGCCGGCCTCTCTTGTATAGCTTTCAATCACCGAATATATTGCGTCATCGCTGATTTTAAACTCTTTAGAACTAATATTGTGCTTTGCCATTTCTTTTTTTACAAGATGTTTTTTAGCAATGTTAAACTTTTCCTCAACAGTATATGAGTTAAGTTCAATAACCTCCATTCTATCATATAACGGAGGGGATATTGTGGATGTATCGTTAGCCGTAGTAATAAAGAGCACCTTACTTAAATCAACGGGAAAATCAATATAATGATCGTTAAATGTTGAGTTTTGTTCAGGATCCAAAGCTTCAAGTAAAGCAGATGACGGATCACCCTTATAATCATTCCCAAGTTTGTCTATCTCATCAAGCAGGATAATGGGATTCATCACCTTGCTTTTAACTATGGCATCAATAATTCTGCCGGGCATTGAACCGATATATGTTTTCCTGTGGCCTCTGATTTCAGCTTCGTCGTGAACACCACCCAAAGCAATACGAACATAGTTTCTGTTCATACTCTTGGCAAGTGATTTAACGATTGATGTTTTTCCCACACCGGGAGGACCTGCAAGACAAATTATCTGACCTGTAAAGTTAGGATTTCGTTTTAAAACAGCAAGGCTGTCGACGATTCTTTCCTTAACTTTATCAAGACCGTAATGGTCCTTATCAAGAATTTTTCTTGCTTTCTCAAGGTTAATGCTGTCCTTTGTGTATTTACCGAAAGGGATTTCTATACACTTGTCAAGATAAGTGCGAACAACTGTTCCCTCGTGTGAGCCATAAGGCATTTTGGCAAGCTTATCACATTCTTTGAGGAGTTTCTCTTTAATTTCGCAGCTGCAGTTAAGAGATTTAATTTTTTCTCTGTACTCGTCAGCCTCCTGCAATGGATTTTCAGCATCACCCAGGGCGTCTGCAATAACCTTCATTTCTTCACGAAGATAATATTCTTTCTGATTTTTGTCTATTTCTTCCTGAACTTTAATTTGAATTTCAGACTCAATTTCGAGTGTTGCATTCTCTTTCTTTAAAAGAACAAGTAGTCCTGTAAGCCTTTTTACAGGATTCAGCTCTTCCAAAACCGACTGTTTAAGCGAATAATCCATAAAAGTGTTGGAACATATGTAATCGGCAAGTTTTCCGCTGTCATTTATGGATATTACCTTGGCAATAACGTCGTTACTGATTTTTCCAGCCAAAGAAGCGTAGTTTTCAAACTCCTTCACAACCGCTCTTTGATACGCTCTTTCTTCGTTAACATCAAATTTATATTCAATGTTTTCAAGCAAATCAACGCTTCCGGATACAAAGGGCTTAGTTTGACAAAGTGCCATTAAAGCACCGCGTTCCAAACCCTCAACAACAACTCTTAAATTTTCGCTGTTAGGTATGCGTATCATCTGTTTTATCAGACAGACAACACCGATATCATACATCTCATCAATATTAGGATCATCAACAGATGCATCCTTCTGACAGATGAGAAATACCTTTTGGTTGGAGCTCATTGCGTTTTTAAGTGCTTCAACGCTCTTTTTTCTGCCCACGTCAAAATGCAGCACCATTTCAGGAAAAACTACCAGACCCCTTAACGGTATTACGGGAAGTTCAACCATATTTTCAATTAAACTCTTTTCACTCATATAATTAACCTACTAAAACTTAATACAGAGATTATATAATATAAAGTCAAAAAAGGCAACATTAAGTTGCCTTTTTTACACTGTTTGTAGTTAAGCGTTTCGGCTCACGATTGGGATTTCGCAGAATAACAGGCTCTTCCCCGTTTTTTACTGTGCCTTCGGTAATAATTACCTTTTCAATCGTGTAGTCGCTGGGAACTTTATACATAAGGTCTGTAAGCACTGATTCAAAAACACTTCGCAAACCTCTTGCACCGGTATTTCTTTCTAAAGTAATATCGGCAATGGCAACTAAAGCCTCGTCTTTAAACTCAAGAACTACGTCGTCCATTTCAAACAACTTAACATATTGTTTTATTATAGAATTTTTAGGTTCTTTCATAATTCTGATAAGGGCATCCTTATCAAGATTTTCCAGAACTGTTATAACAGGTATTCTGCCTATCAATTCGGGAATAAGGCCATACTTAACCAAGTCGTGCTGTGTAGCTTGTTTAAGAATATCTTTTTCATCAAGTTTTTTTGTTTCAACGTCGCCGCCGAAGCCCAAAGACTTGCCGCCTATTCTCTTACTTATAAGCTTTTCAATACCGTCAAAAGCGCCGCCGCATATAAACAGGATATTGCTTGTATCAATCTGAATAAATTCCTGCTGTGGATGCTTTCTTCCGCCTCCCGGGGGAACATTTGACACAGTACCCTCCAATATTTTAAGCAGAGCCTGCTGAACACCTTCGCCGCTGACATCACGAGTGATTGAACGATTTTCGCTTTTTCGGGAAATTTTATCTATTTCATCAACATAGATAATTCCTCGCTGAGCTTTTTCAATATCAAAATCAGCAGCCTGAATAAGTCTTAAAAGAATATTCTCAACATCTTCACCCACATAACCTGCTTCGGTCAGCGTTGTAGCATCTGCAATAGCAAAAGGTACGTTAAGAATTTTCGCAAGAGTCTGTGCAAGCATTGTTTTTCCAACGCCTGTAGGACCCAATAGCATAATATTGCTTTTTTGAAGTTCAACATCACTTTCTGTTGAGCTGTAAATCCTTTTATAATGATTATAAACAGCTACGGAAAGAGCAATTTTTGCATCATCCTGACCGATAACATATTCATCAAGTTTTTCTTTAATCTCTTCAGGTTTAGGAAGAACTATTTCTTCATTTGAAGATTTATGAGGAATATTAGGAGTTGTAGCCTCTGCAATAAGATCGTGGCAAAGCTCGACACACTCATCGCAGATATAAACACCCGGTCCCTCAATAAGCTTGTGAACCATCGCTTCGGATTTACCGCAAAAAGAACATCTTGTAACACTGTTGTTTCGTGAATCATCACGAGCCATAAAATCTACCTCTAAAGTTTATTATCTCTTGTCAATAACCTTATCAACAAGTCCGAATTCAAGCGCTTCCTGAGCAGAAAGCCAATTATCACGGTCTGTTGCTTCAGTAAGTTCTTCAACTGTTCTTCCGCAATTTTCAGCCATAATTGTATTGAGTTTCTTCTTTGTTCTTAAAATATGCTGGGCAGCAATTTCAATTTCAGTTGCCTGACCTTCTGTTCTTCCCAAAGGCTGATGAATCATTACTTCAGCATTTGGAAGACAGATTCTCTTTCCCTTTGCGCCGCTTGAAAGAAGGAATGCGCCCATTGAAGCAGCCATACCAACACAAATTGTGGATACGTCACACTTAATGTACTGCATTGTATCGTATATTGCCATACCGTCTGTCACTGAACCGCCCGGACTGTTAATGTAAAGGCTTATATCCTTTTCACTGTCCTGACCCTCAAGAAACAGAAGCTGGGCAACTACAAGGGAAGCAGTAGTTGAATTCACCTCATCTGACAAAACAATTATTCTGTCAGACAAAAGACGTGAATAAATGTCCATTGAGCGCTCGCCGGCGCTTGTCTGTTCAAGAACGTATGGTACTAATGCCATATTAATCACTTTCCTTAAAAAAATAATTATGCCTTAACTGCAGAGTCAACAATAAGCTCTACAGCTTTTCTTCTTTTAATGTCTTCTGCAAGCTGTTCAGCAGGAACTGCCTTTTTAATCTGTTCAGCGTCCATCTGATACTGCTCAGCAAGCTTATTTACTTCTGCTTCAATTTCTTCATCAGTAGCTTCAATCTTTTCTGCATCTACGATAGCTTCAAGAGCGATGGAAGCCTTAACCTGATTTTCTGCACCGTCTTTAAATGAAGCTTTGAAGGAATCCATATCCTGACCGAGATATGAGAGATAAGTGTTAAGATCTATGCCCTGCATCTGAAGTCTGTAACTGTAATCTCTAATCATCTCGTCAGTTTTCTGTGAGAACATACATTCCGGAATTTCACATTCCATATTAGCGATTACCTGCTCCATTAACTGATTTTCAAAATCAGTCTTTGCTTCGTTTTCTTTTCTCTCTGTAATCTGCTTTTTAATGTCTGCCTTAAGCTCGTCAAGAGTATCAAATTCAGATACATCTTTAGCAAACTCATCATCAAGCTCAGGCATTTCCTTTGCCTTGATTTCGTTAATCTTGCATTTGAAAACAGCGTCTTTGCCTGCAAGTTCAGCAGTATATTCTTCAGGGAATGTAACGTTTACATCAAACTCTTCCCCTGTTTTGTGACCTGCAACCTGCTCTTCAAATCCGGGGATAAATGAGCCTGAACCAAGCTCGAGAGGATAATTTTCACCTTTTCCGCCTTCAAATGCAACACCGTCTACAAAACCTTCAAAATTGATTTCTGCTGTATCACCCATTTGAGCTTCTCTGTCTTCAACAGTCACAAGACGAGAGTTTCTGTCTCTCATATTTTCAAGTTCTTTCTCAACATCCTCATCTGTTGCCTCTGTTGAAAGCATTGACGCTTTAAGGCCTTTATATTCACCCAGTTTAACTTCCGGGTATACTGTAACTTTCATTTTCATTTCAACGCCTTCGCTCTTGCTCATTACAGGAACTTCAAGATCAAAAGGCTGATCAACAGTTCTGAGTCCTGCCTCTTCAATTGCAGCAGATACTGCTTCAGGGTATACAATCTCGAGAGCTTCCTCATAGAAAGCACCCTCGCCGTAAAACTTTTCAATCATTCCCTGTGTAGCTTTACCTTTTCTGAAACCTGGGATCTGAATAGATTTTCTCTGCTTTGCATACGCAGATTTACAAGCGTCAGTAAATACTTCAGGTGTAACTGTAACCTCAATTTCGTATGTATTTGTCTCAACTTTATTAGATGATTTAAGTGCCATAATAATGACCTCCTTAACAAAATTTACTAATCACCGAATTGGCATTATAACATATATTATTAATAATATCAAGTATATTTAAAATTTCTTAATTAAATAAGGGACAAACTCTAATCTGTCTGCAGAAATAAGCTTAAGTTCAACTGAATTTACATTTTCGTCAACAGCATATTTTGCTGCCACACCGTGAAGATGCCCATAATAGCATTTTTTTATACCGTATTTGAGAAGTAAATCAAAAATTTCCTCACATCGATCTGTTGTGGTCACAGGCGGATAGTGAAGAAAAACAATTTTTTCATCACATTTTGCGCTTTTTAACGACATTTCCAATCTTATAACTTCACGATTTAAAAGTTTCTCGTCCTGCTCTTCGTCTGTATCAAACATCCATCCCCTACTTCCGCAGACGGAAAAATCTTTAAAATCAACGGCGTTATTATACAAAAACTGAATTGTGCTGAAATTATTATCAACAAGAAATTCGTTCATTTTTTTTACGGTATTCCACCAATAGTCGTGATTCCCTTTTAAAATAATTTTGTTGCCGTTAAGACTGTCAATAAACGCAAAATCAGGCACAAGTTCATCAAAATTAATTGCCCAGCTTATATCTCCTGCCAACACTACATAATCATTTTTGCTAACAACATTATTCCAATTTTTTCTTAATTTTTCAGTATAATTTTGCCATCCCTCAAAGGTGTCCATCGGTTTATTTGTTCCGAAAGACAGATGAGTGTCGGCTATTGCAAAAAGGGACATATTTTCTCCTTGAATAAAACAATATATTGCCGCAAATAATATTTGCGAAGGGAGTGAAATCAAATGGATAACGAAATTAAAGGCATTATCTGCGAAGTTAAAAACTGCAAATACCACGGACAGTCAAATAACTGTAACGCAGGACACATCAAGGTTGGTGACACAACTGCAACAAGCGTTGCAGATACAGCGTGTCAAACATTTGAATGCTGCGATAACAATCAATGCTGTAAATAAACAATTAACCAAAAAGGCTCACAAAAATGTGAGCCTTAATTTTTTATAAATCCAGAAGCTTAAATACCATCTGACTCATATCTTCCTTATTGCAGACATCGCTAAATCTTATATTTTTGTCCTTAAGAGAGGCAAGCGGCTTCGGAACGTCAGCACCTGTAACTCTGTTAAGTTCATCAACCATTTCAAACTCGTCAAGATTTGGTGTATTGCCCTGCAGTACAGCCTTAAGAACGCTGGCAGAAAACTTGTAAGGTGAAGCAGTTGAGTCAATTACAGTAGGAATGTCATCACCTGTTGATTTTACATATTCGTCATAAACCTTAACAGCAACAGCAGTGTGTGTGTCACAAAGATAATGATACTTGTCAAAATGATTTTTTATAGTTTCGTCAACGCAATCTTCAGCTGTAAAACCAGCGTCAAAAGTTTTCTGAATTTCACTGATAAGCTCGTCAGAAACAGTATACTTTCCTTTTTCGGCAAGCTGGCTCATAAGGCTTGAAACAAGCTTGTCATCCTCACCGCTCATATGATACAAAAGTCTTTCCAAATTTGAGGAAATGAGAATATCCATTGACGGAGAAGTTGTGGTATAAAAGGCTCTGTTTTTATCATATGTTCCTGTTTTAAGGAAATCAGTAAGTACGTTGTTTGAGTTAGATGCACAAACAAGAGTCTTTATAGGAAGTCCCATTTTTTTAGCGTAATAACCTGCAAGAATGTTGCCGAAATTACCTGTGGGAACAACCACGTTTATTTGATCGCCTGCTTTTATTTTTCCCATTTCAATCAAATCGCAGTATGTAGAGAAATAGTAAACGATTTGAGGTACAAGACGACCCCAGTTAATTGAATTAGCGGATGAAAACATCATATTTTTCTCTGCAAGCTGGTCTTTAATTTCCTGGTTTGTAAATATTGACTTTACAGCACTTTGTGCGTCGTCAAAGTTTCCGTTAATTGCACAAACTGCAACATTTTCGCCTTCCTGTGTTGTCATCTGAAGCTTTTGCATCGGTGAAACACCGTCAACAGGATAAAATACAAGAATTTTTGTATTTGCAACATCCTTGAAGCCCTCAAGAGCGGCTTTACCTGTATCACCCGAAGTTGCAACAAGAATTACGATTGTCTTTCCGTCAGCTGTTTTCTTTGCTGAAACCGTCATAAGATAAGGCAAAAGCTGCAATGCCATATCTTTGAAAGCACAAGTAGGTCCGTGCCACAGTTCAAGAATATTTTTATTACCGTCAATATTCACAGTGGGTGCAATCTTTGGTGATGAAAATTTATTAGCAGCATATGCTCCCTCAACACAGTAAGAAAGCTCTTCTTCACTGAAATCAGTTAGAAATTCTCTCAAAACGGTTTTTGCTCTGTCAATATATGACATAGAAACCATTGAAGAAATTCTATCAATTGAAAACTGAGGAAGTTCACAAGGAACAAAAAGTCCTCCCTCTTCGCTGATACCTTGGGCAATTGCCTGAGCAGCAGTCACTTTTATTGACTTATCACGAGTAGACGTATAAAGCATATCAATTCTCCTTAATAAAAATCGTATATATTTTAATATAATTCAAAAGCATTTTCAAGATGTTTTATTGATTTAATTTCGCCTTCTTGAGTATATATTTCAACCACGTCAAATCTAGGCTGTTTTTCAAGGTGATATTGCGACATATAAAGCATTGCGGACTTTATAATTTTGTCTTGCTTTCTTTTGTCAACAAATTCCGAAGGTTTAGCAATAGAACTTTTATCTCTCTGTTTAACCTCAACAAAACAAATATATTTCTTATTTTCAACGATTAAGTCGATTTCACCGAATCTTGTAGTATAGTTAGCAGTTATGAGCTTGTATTTTTTCTTTCTGAGGAAATTGCAAGCCTCAATTTCCCATAATTTTCCTTTATTGTTCATTGTTTATTATCTTTTTAAGAAAAGTTTTTCTGTGTATGGGTGAAATACCGTATTCCTTAATCATTTCATAGTGAAGTTTTGTGCCGTATCCCTTGTGTTTTTCAAACTGATACTGTGGAAACTTCTTTGCCATTTCAAGCATATAGCGGTCTCTTGTCACCTTTGCTAATATTGACGCAGCAGCAATGTTGGCACTTTTAGCGTCGCCCTTAATAATTGCTTTTTCACAAATATCAAGACCGGGTGTTTTATTACCGTCTATTAAGGCAATATCGGGATTTACCGATAAACCTTCAACAGCACGCCGCATAGCAAGAAAAGTAGCCTGTAATATGTTGATTTCATCAATTTCCTCACAGCTTGCCATACCGATTGACCAACAAACAGCCTGTTCTTTAATTACATCAAAAAGCATTTCTCTCTTTTTTTCGCTTAATTTTTTAGAGTCGTTTACTCCGTCAATGACACAGCCTTTAGGCAAAATAACTGCCCCTGCAACGACAGGACCAGCAAGAGGTCCGCGACCTGCTTCATCAACACCGCAAACTACCTTAAAACCGTTACTATAAGCCTCGTTTTCATATTCTAACCAATCCATAATTACGGCAGCTCAAGGCTGATTTTGCCCAGCTTTCCTCCTCTGAATTCATCACAAATCATAACTGCGGCACGCTCGTAATCAATTTCGCCGCCTTTAATCAAAAAACCTCGTTTTTTTCCGATAAGCTCTAAAATCTCCCAACCCTGCAAACCGTCGATACTGTCAAGCTTATATCTGTCTAAAATAGCCTGAGGGCGTGTTTTAGACAATGTTTCAAGTAAACGGCAAGACAAAGTCTCAATATCAGTTACTTCGTCTTTTACGGCACCTGTAAAAGCAAGTTTGTCACCGACTTGAGAGTCGTCAAATTTCGGCCACAAAACGCCCGGAGTATCAAGAAGTTCTATACCGTTTCCTACAACAAACCACTGCTGCTGGCGTGTAACTCCTGCTTTGTCAGCAACTTTGGCTTTTGAGTTTCCAGCCATTCTGTTGATAAACGAAGATTTGCCGGTATTTGGTATACCTACAACCATAAGTCGCAGTGATTTACCCCTCATTCCTTTTTGTTCATTTTTCTCTATAACTTCTGCAAGAGCTTTTTGAACAGTTGGTATAAACTTATTAAGGCCCTTACCTGTTCTGCAGTCCACAGGAAGAGCAAACATATTTTTTGACTTGTAGTAAGACACCCACATATTAGTGGCGTTGCTGTCTGCAACATCACATTTATTTAACAAAACTATTCTGGGTTTGCCTTTAATAATGTCGTTTAATTCAGGGTTCGACGAGCTGTATGGTATTCTTGCATCAACAATCTCAACAACGCCGTCTACAAGTTTCAGGCTTTCTTTAATAAGCCGTCTTGTTTTTGCCATATGCCCGGGAAACCACTGAACAGTTTGTTTTTGAAAATCAGCCATAATAACTCCATATTACTGTAATTATGATTATAGATTATACAAAAAATATCTGAAAAAAGCAAGAAAGCCGCTGGAAAACCAACGGCTTTACAAGTTTAATTACTGAATATTTTCCTTAACCTTTGCTGCCTTACCAACACGGTCACGAAGGTAATAGAGTTTTGCACGACGTACTTTACCGGTACGAACAACCTCTACCTTAACAACGTTTGGTGAGTGCATTGGGAAAACTCTCTCAACGCCTACGCCGTATGAAAGACGACGAACTGTAAATGTTTTAGAAATACCTGAACCCTTAACAGCGATTACTGTACCCTCAAACATCTGAATTCTCTCACGAGAACCTTCACGAATGTTTACTGATACCTTTACTGTATCACCGATACCAAATTCCGGTAATTCTGTTTTAGTGCTGTCTTTTTCAATTAACTTAAGTGCGTCCATTTTAATTTCCTCCTTATTATTTATGAGATGTTCATATCAATAATGAAAGCGGACCATCTTCTAAAATGCTCACACATGGGCATTTTTACGCGTTGCAAGGGACGCAACGGACTAAATGCTGACATATAATACCACATAAGCTCGAAAAAAGCAAGTGTTTTTTATATAAATTGAGAATAATCTTTTTTTAACAGCGCAATACGGCTGATGCTCTTCCACTGATAGTCCATATCAATCAGTCTGATAATCGTATCAAAAAGCAAGGACGGATTAAGGTTTTTATCAGTTCCGGCAAGCAATCGAATATTTAGAACAACTGTGTCATCTCTTATTGAAATATTGTACTTATCAATAAACGACTTAATATTGGTTTCCTTAAAAACCTTTTTTCTGCCCTGCTTACCTTTTTTCAGTGCGAGAATTTCATCTCCGTCAAGAATGCTCTTTATTTTCTCAAGAGCGAGAGCATTGTCATCAAACTGAAATTTATATACATAGTCGGAGTAAGAAATTTCACCGTTGTCATAAAAATCATCATAAACATCTAATACCTTTAATCCTTCAGGTAAAACGCTGTTCATACGATTTTTAATTTCATCGTTAGTTATACTGCCCACTATTCTTATATCAACGCTTTCACAAAGGCTCTCAACACCTAACGAAAGAGGCAGAGAAAAACTCATATAAGGGTGAGGATTAAAACCCTCCGTGTACCAAAGGGGTATTTCGGCTCTTTTGAAGGCTCTGCTCATAGCTCTGTTAATGTCTAAATGGCTGATATATTTCAACCTACCCTGTTTAGAAAAACGAAGTCTAACCTCTCGCATCGCATTTACCTCTGTTTAACTTGTTGGCGCCGCAGCCTGAACATTTGATACGGCAATGGGGCGTTGTTTCATTTCTGTGAGCCTTTTTATTCTCGTTTTCAAGGAACTTTCTGCTTACGCCGAAATCAAGGTGGTCCCAAGGCAAAAGCTCTGAAAATTCGCGTTTTCTGTGAGTATAAAAATGGGGGTCAATATTGTTTTCATCAAACGCCTGCATCCAAGCATTAAAATTAAACTTATCGTCCCAGCTGTCAAACTTACAGCCAAGTTCAAAAGCACGCAAAATAACTTTACCAAGACGTCTGTCACCACGTGCCAAAACACCCTCAAGAAGTGAGGTTGGAGTTTCGTGATATGAAACACGGATTTTTTTTGTAGGTATGCACTCAAGAAGATATTTCTGTTTCTCTCTTAAAGACTCCATACTGTCTTCAGGTTCCCACTGAAACGGAGTAAAAGGCTTTGGAATAAATGACGCACAGGAAATTGACACCTGACAGCCTGTCCCCTTCTGCCTATTGGGGTTATTATAAAAAGTGTGAATAACCTCCATTCCCAAATCGGCAATGCCTTTTATGTCCTCCATAGTTTCGGTAGGAAGACCCATCATAAAGTAAAGTTTTACAGATGTCCAACCGTTTTCAAAAGCTTTTTCACAGGTGGATAAAACCTCCTGTTCAGTGACGTTCTTATTTATTACGTCACGCAGGCGCTGTGTTCCTGCTTCCGGTGCAAAAGTAAGTCCGCTTCTCCTTACCTTATTTAACTGCTCAACAAGCTCATCGCTGAAATTATCTACACGCAGACTTGGCAGAGATAGATTTATATTTTCCTTTACAGTCCAGTCAATTAGAGTTGTAAGCATTTTGTTGACGTCACTGTGATCGGAGGTAGATAAAGAGCAAAGAGAAATTTCATCATATCCTGTTGATTTTATCAGCGACTTGCATTGCTCATTAATCGTTTCAACGCTTTTTTCCCTGATTGGTCTGTAAATGAAACCTGCCTGGCAAAAGCGGCACCCTCTGATACAGCCTCTGAATATTTCCTCAACGGCTCTGTCGTGAACGATATCGATAAACGGTACAACAAATTCCTTTGGATAATAAACCTTGTTCATATCACTTATTATTGCTTTTTTGACTGTTTTAGGTGCGTTGTCAACAGGCGTCAGCTCTTTGAGCGTTCCGTCATCATTGTAAGTATCCTCATAAAGAGAAGGTACATAAATGCCTGTAATATCTTTTGCTAAAAGCAAAAATTCTCTTTTACTTTTCCCCTGCTGTTTACATTCTTTTAAAAGGTCAATAATTTGATTTGTGGTTTCTTCGCCTTCGCCTAAAAAAACTATATCTACAAAATCAACAATGGGTTCCGGATTGCAGCAGCACGGTCCTCCAACGCAAATTAGCGGAGTTAAATCCTTCCTTTCCCTTGAAAGAAGTTTAATGCCCGCTAAATTAAGCATATTGAGAACATTGGTATATGACAGCTCATACTGAAGTGTAAAACCTATCATATCAAAATCCTTGATATAATCACCGCTTTCAAGTGCAAAAAGAGGAACATTGTTTTTTCGCATTTGTTCTTCCATATCGGTATCGGGAGCAAAAACTCTTTCACACCAAGCGTCGCTACGTTGATTAACAAGACCGTAAAGAATTTTCATACCGAGGTGACTCATACCAATTTCATAGGTATCAGGAAAACAGAAAGCATATCTGATGTCAACACTGTTTTTATCTTTAACAACAGAGTTTAACTCACCGCCGATATATCTTGCCGGTTTTTGAACATATTGGAGTAATTTTTCAACTTCTTTTTTCATATTAACCTCAATCAAAAATAATTTGCTGAATAAAAAATCAGATAAACAGTAATTAAAAACAAGGAAAACGACCTATACAAAACAATAAAATACAGTGACGCTGCGGCGAGTATCGCAATCAGTATAACACTTGCCGCTTTTGACGCTCTGTAAGAAAAAAGTTCAAGTATTCGCCCTCCGTCAAGGGGATAAATCGGTAAAATGTTTAAAAAAAATAATATCAGATTTAACTCATCATAAAATAATAAATACAAAATTAAGTTAGCCAAAGGCCCGCTTACCAGCACAATAATTTCACATTTTTTGGATAATTTGCTTGTATATCTAAGTGCAAGACCGTAAAAAGAAAATTTCAGCATATCTGCTTTACCGCCAACAATAATAAGCGCTGCTAAGTGAGAAAGCTCGTGCAATGCACAGTAAATAAGCATATAGATAACTTGGCTTGCGGAAAAAAGAGCGGCAAAACTTAAAACAAGTACAAACGTGTAATCGATTATTATATCGCAATCTTTAACTTTGAATTTCAAAAAATCACCATATAATAATACTTAAATTTTAGTCATTTAATGATTAGTTATTTTTCTTTTATCTAAATAACTTTGCAAAATTACCACGGCCGATACGGCGTCAACGGTATTCTTCCTTTTTGCACCTCTGACATTGTTTTGTGACAAAATATCGTGGGCAATAACCGTAGTCAGTCTTTCATCTTCAAAGGCAACAGGAATACCGCTTTTTTTAAATATCAAATTTCCCAGATTTTTGCATTCGTCGCATCTGTAGCCGTAACTGCCGTCCATATTTCTGGGAAGACCCACAACAATTTCTTTCGGTTTTTCTTTGTCAATTATGCTTATTAATTTTTCAATAAGTTTTGGCAAGTAATTTTCTTTTATAACACAATATGATGAGGCAAGAATTTCCTTTTCATCGCAAAATGCGACGCCTGTTCTTACATCACCGTAATCAATCGACATAATTTTCATATTATCACCGAAATAAGGGGAATCACAAAAAGCGGATTCCCCTGTAATTATTTATTCATTAGTATCTTGAGTAGCATCGTTTTTGTTTTCTGACTTTTGTGTTGTATCATCTTTCTTGTCAGAAGATGACTTTTCTTTCGAATCATCATCACTTGAACCGTGACCGCTGCAATAACCAGGCAAGTTATTTTCGTCATACCAGCCGTAAGGGCCTGAATCGGAAAGCTTACCGCAGGTAGGACAATAACTTCTCCTTACAAGTCCTTCACATTCAGGAAATTCAGTTTCATAATCGATTCCCTTTTTATCAAGAGTTTCATAAATTTCCTGCATAATCGTGTTCCAAATAGTACCTGCAGGGTTATACGACAAGCTGTAATGAACTTCTTTCGGCGTATCGTATCCGTACCAGGTAACAGCAACGAAATTAGGTGTACCTCCGGCAAACCATCTGTCTTTATCATCATTTGTTGTACCTGTTTTACCAAAGCATTCAATACCTGAAAGCTTGTAGTACTGACCCGTACCAGAACGCATAGCTTCTTGCAAAAGCTTATTCATAAGCCAAGCTGTATTTTCTGAAATGCTTTGCTGTTTAGTTTTCTCCGGGTCTTTTTCAAGAATGACATTACCTTTACTGTCTTCAATTTTGTAATAACAATACGGTTCATAATAATTTCCGCCGTTGCCGTATGAAGCATAAGCTGCTGTCATATCAAGCACAGTTGCTCCGTTTGTAAGAGAACCGATTGCAAGTGGTCCGTAGTCTACGTCTCTTACATCATCAAGAGTTGAAAGGTGGAAATTCTCGCTTAAGAAGTTGTAAGAATAATCAACGGAAATCATATCAAGAGTTCTTGCAGAAATGGTATTAAGCGACTGTGCAAGACCGTACTGAAGAGTAACATTTCTTGATGAATATCCGCCGTTTTCATTATGCGGCCAAGGTTCACCCTCTACAATTTTTAATGGTGCATCCTTAATAATTGTTGACCAATAAATGTTAACACTGTCATCATTCAAGCTCTTTTCAAGAGCCGGTCCGTAAACTGAAAGAGGTTTAATTGTTGATCCGGGAGGTCTGTTAGCCATTGTAGCACGATTATAAAGCAGTGAACCCTTATTTTTGCCGGTACCGCCGACAATACCAAGTACTCTTCCGCTGTAATCCATAACTACCATAGCGCCCTGTACTGTTTCGTCAGGCATACGTCTGTAATTTTCATATACGTCTTCAAGGGCGTCCTGAACGTCAAAATCAATGGCAGTATATATTTTTAAACCGCCGCCGTAAACAAGGTCAATGGCTTTCTTTTTGGTATACCCCATTTTCTGCAAATCTTCTTGAACAGTAGTTATAACATAATCAACGTAATAATTAGTTATATCATCGTTGTCTGCTTGAGAAGAATCGCTGTCAAGCTGGGAGCCCTCATAATTTTCACTATTTGTGAAAATCATTTCGTAATTTATTGCCTCTTCTTTTTCTTCCTCGGTAATGAAACCGTTATAATCCTCTGCCATTTCGTTAATGATCCAAACCTGACGCTGACGGTTACCGTCTTCAGCGTCGTAATTTGTCAAGGGATCATATTGGGTAGGAGCCTTTGTAATAGCGGCTAAGCAGGCACATTCGGCAATGTTAAGATCAGATACTTCCTTGCCGAAGTAGACTTCCGCCGCTGTTTTTACGCCGTAACATCCGTTTGAAAGAGGAATCGTGTTAAGATAAGCCTCAAGTATTTCTTCTTTGCTGTAATTTCTTTCAAGGTTAAGCGCTCTTAAAATTTCATTAAACTTTCTAACATAAGTTACCTTGTTGTCATCAGTCAGATTTTTAATAAGCTGCTGTGTAATTGTTGAACCACCCTGGTTATTTTGACGAATAAATACACCGATTGTTCTTATCCAGTCAACTCCGTGATGTTTGTAAAATCGTTTATCTTCTGCAGCGATTACCGCCTTTGGGAGATATTCACTCATATCATCCAAATCGACCCAAATTCTGTTTTCTTCGCCGTGCAGACGTGTTATTTCAACAACATCGTCACCGTCAGTTCCGTAAATAAACGACGTTTGATTTTGGGATTGTGCAACCTCCGTTAAATCAAAAACAGGGTCGCCGTAAACAACGCTGTATCCATAGATTGCGATTACAGAAAAGCATACGATACCCACAACGCCTACAATCATAGCCATTGCAAGTATAACTCTTAAAAATTTAGACGCAGGAGTTGATGATTTAGCCTGCTTTTTTCCTTTTTTTCTTTTCTTTTCAGCAAGTTCCTTTTCGATTTCTCTGCCGCGCTGAATTTTTTTTGCTCTGTTTTCAGCTTTGGACTCATTAAGAGAAGCAGCAATTTTATCTCGCTGCTCTCTGTCATTTTTGTCCTCATCATAGACTTTGGCAGAATTATTCATAAAGGATTCCAATAAATCGTCGTAGTTATTTGAAGCCATAGGTAACCTCCACAATCTATTTAAACAATTATAATACAATAATTAAAATAAATAAAGGGGTAATTTGTAAACTTTTGCAATCTCTAATTAATGTGTTTTGCTCTTTTTTTGTTAATCGGAACAAGACGTTTTGAAATGATAACATCATCGTAAGTGCGCTTTGCTCTCACTGTAACCCATAATTTTTTGCCGCATTTACTGCACGCTCCAACTGTTCTGAAGGAATTATTGGAGAATTCGAAAGGATTTATAACTTTAACCTCACCGTTACAGTTAGGACAAATTAAATCTACTCCGTTAATGTCAAATTCGCTGCTTTGAGGAGTAAGAAAATAAGGTTTATACACAAGCCTTTCAAAAAAATGTTCATCGCACTCGTTAACAAACTTTTTAAAAGCTGAACAATCATAAAGTTTTCTGAAACAAAAGGCTGTAATATAGCAGTCGGTTAAAGCTCTGTGAAGTTTGTCGTCTTGAATATCAATTTCTAATTCCTTGGCGCAAGCAGACAAACTGATTTGATTTCCACCGTTATCTATATTCATTCTGCTCATACAATATTTCTGAGCATCTGCATATCTCTTAATAAAATCTATATTTGTGCTTCCTCTAAACTCTCTGAAATTAAAGACAAGCGTATACAAATCGCTGTTAGACCAGCTCATAAATACATTGCCTTCTTCCCTGCTCCACAAAGCGAAATCATTAAAGGCAGTATCAAAATCAACACCGTTTTCTTTAATTTCGTCCATAGTTATATGGGTTAAATTTTTAAACCTTGATCCAAGCTTTTTAGACAATTTAGGTTTTATAAGCTGCTTAAATGTGTCAACAATTTCAAGTTTTTGATTAAGCTTAATTGCACCGATTTCTATTATTTCGTTTATACCGATTTTAGTTTTGTAATTATAGGTATTATTCCATTCTAAATCAAAAATAATGTAGTACATAGTTCTCCAAAAAAATTACCCTTGCAACAAGGCAAGGGTAAATAGTCAAAATCTTAACCAATAAACAAGAACACAAGAAATGCGACAAGTACAACAACAAAGAAAACTACTATAAGCCACTTTGTAATTCTTTCAAGCTTTGCCTCAATAGTTCTGCCTTTTGATTTACCGAGAAATGTCTCTGCACCGCCGGCAATGGCTCCTGAAAGGTTTTGTGAGCGGCCTTCCTGCATAAGAACTACAACAGTTATAATAATTGATGCCAAAATTAGTACGGCACCGAATACATAATGATACCAGGACATAATTATTCCTCCATTTTCAAATTACTTATGGATTATAGCATAATATATTTAATATTGCAAGAACTTTTTTATTTTTTAAAAAGTAATCTGTTCAGCAATATCAGCCTCACTTAACAATGCCCCCGCGGCAGGAAGATTTTTTGCTCTGAAGCGCCACGCTTTCTCAAATTCTCCCTCTTTATACAAGTGCATAGAAACAACCTTGTGAGTCTTTTTAAGTTTCATTGCAGATATACCTTGAGTATCTTTTGTGGTTTTTGGCAAAATACCTGCGGTATTAATCAAAAGCATTCTGCCGCTGGAAGAGCAAAGAACAATATCAGTATCCTCTCTGATATACATTGCTTGTGCAAGCGGTGCCTTTGACGAATAAGCGTTAATCAGCTTTTTGCGGTTGGTTTTAGTTGCATATGAAGCCATATCGACTTTAGCAAACTTGCCGTTTTCAAAAGCAAACAGCATATAGCCGGAATAATCATTTACAACAGCCATATAAACAACCTGCTCATTTTCCTGCATTTCAAGCTTGCTCGGCACGTATTCGCCTAAAACAGAAGCTTTATTGTCTATAAAGTCATCTGCTTTTGACTTATAAACCTGACACATATTGGTAAAGAACAAAAGCTCGTCTTTATTTGAACATTCAATTTCGGGAAGCATCTTGTCCCCTTCCTTAAGCTTTTGTTCGCCGCTCAAACGAAGATTTGCAGTCTTAATCTTTTTAAGATATCCCTGTTCTGAAAGAAACAGAGTAACAGGATAATCGGCAATCTCAACCGTTTCGGTAACGTCCACCTCTTCAACATCATACAATACATCACTTTTTCTTCCGGTATCGTACTTATTTGAAACCGTTTCAAGTTCGGAAATAATGATTTTTTTCATTTTATTCTTACTTTGAAGAGTTGCCTCGAGAGTTTCAATATCGTTTTCAAGAAGCTCTATATCTTTAATTCTTTTGAGAATGTACTCTCGGTTAAGGTGGCGAAGTTTAATTTCCGCAACGTATTCAGCCTGTACCTCGTCAATACCGAAACCAATCATAAGATTTGGCACAACCTCATTTTCATTGTCGGTCTCACGCACAATCTTTATTGCCTTGTCAATATCAAGGAGTATTTTTGAAAGACCTTTAAGCAAATGAAGCTGTTTTTTCTTTTTGTCAAGATTGAAAGAAATCCTTCTTCTGATACACTCAAGTCTGAAATCAATCCACTCGTTAAGTATACCCTTAACACCCAAAACAACAGGTCTGCCTTTAATCAAAACGTTAAAGTTACAGCTAAACGTATCCTGAAGCGGCGTCATTTTGTAAAGTTTGTTCATAAACATATCAGGGTCTGTACCGCGCTTTAAGTCAACGGTGATTTTAAGACCCGACAGATCTGTTTCATCGCGTATATCGCTTATTTCTTTAATCTTATTTGACTTAACAAGCTCCACAACTTTATCAATTACTGCCTCTGACGTAGTTGTGGGCGGTATTTGAGTAATATCAATACAGTTATACTTTTTGTCATAACTATATCTCGCACGAACCTTTACAGAGCCTCGTCCCGTTTCATAAATCTTGTCAAGCTCTTCCTTGTCATAAAGGACAAAACCGCCGCCGACAAAATCAGGCGCAACAAGAGTATCGCTGACACAGTGGTCAGGATTTTTCATCAAGGCAACAGTAGTATCACATATTTCTTTAAGGTTAAACGACGCAATGGAAGATGCCATACCAACGGCAATACCTGTTGTAACATTACAAAGAATCGAAGGAAAAGTTACTGGTAAAAGCGTAGGCTCTTTCATTGTATTATCATAGTTATCTACAAAATCTACTGTATCCGATTTAATATCGTCAAAAAGTTCGTGACAAATAGGAGCAAGTTTTGCCTCGGTATAACGAGAAGCGGCGTACATCATATTTTTACTGTAAGCCTTACCAAAGTTACCTTTTGATTGAATATAAGGATATAAAAGTGATTCATTACCGCTGGAAAGACGAACCATTGTGTCATAAATAGGACCGTCACCGTGTGGGTTAAGCTGCATAGTTCTGCCCACAATGTTAGCGCTTTTAACAGTGCCTCCCTGCAAAAGACCCATATTATACATCGTGTAAAGAAGCTTACGGTGCGACGGTTTAAGTCCGTCAATTTCAGGAATGGCACGAGAAAGAATAACACTCATAGCATATGGCATATAGTTATTCTTTAAGGTATCGGTAATTATCTCGTTTTGAACAGTTCCTGCGCCTTTAATGTGAACGTTATCGGCAAGCGGATTGCTTTTTTCAATATTATCTTCTTTTTTTCTTTTAGCCAAAACAATCCCTCCTTAACTAACGTCTGCGGCATCTAAATACAGATGACCGTAATCGGCAATATATTCTTTTCTGCCGTCAAGATTATCACCTAACAGCAAATCAAATACTTGAGAAGTCTGTTCGGCGTCATCACAAGTAACTTTAACAAGTCGTCTTGTGGCAGGATTCATTGTGGTAAGCGCCATCATTTCAGCGTCGTTTTCACCAAGTCCTTTAGAACGCTGAACAGTATATTTCTGGTCGCCGATTTCAGCTTTAATCTCGTCCATTTCAGCTTCGTTGTAAGCAAAATAAGTCTGATCCTTACAGGTTACCTCATAAAGCGGAGATTCAGCAATATAAACCTTGCCTGCCTCAATAAGTTTTGGCATTAAACGGTAAATCATAGTGAGAATAAGCGTTCTAATCTGGAAACCGTCAACGTCAGCATCAGTGCAGATAAGAATTTTATTCCAACGAAGATTATTCATATCAAATGCAGACAAATCTTTAGACGCTTTGCTTTTAACCTCTACGCCGCATCCCAAAACCTTAATTAAATCTGTAATAATTTCGCTTTTGAAAATTTTATCATAATCAGATTTTAAACAGTTGAGTATCTTTCCTCTAACAGGTATAACAGCTTGGAAGGACGCGTCTCTCGCCTGTTTACAAGCACCCAAAGCAGAATCGCCCTCAACAATAAATACTTCGCGCTCGTTAACGTCTTTTGAACGGCAGTCGACAAACTTTTGAATACGGTTAGTCAAATCCACCTTTGACTGTAATGAAGTCTTAATTGTTTTACGTGTATTTTCTGCCTTAACTCTTGCACGCATATTAATGAGAACCTGATTGGCAATTTTTTCTGCCTCCATTTTATTCTCAATAAAATAAACCTCAAGCTGTTTGCGGAAAAAGTCCGTCATTGCTTCTTGAATAAATTTGTTTGTGATTGCCTTTTTAGTCTGATTTTCATAAGATGTTTGAGTAGAAAAAGATGACACAACAAAAATCACACAATCCTCAACATCCTGAATATTTATTTGACCGTCGTTTTTTGCATACTTGTTGTTCGCTTTGAGATAAGCGTTTATCTGGCTGACAAAAGCGCTTTTAAACGCCTTGTCGGGAGAACCGCCATGCTCAAGAAAGCTGGAATTGTGAAAATATTCTTTAATCTGCTTGTGAATGGAAAAACAAAGGGCACAAGTAATCTTAACTTTATATTCTTTTAAGTCTTCCCTGTCCTTACCTTTTCTTTCACATTCCCAATACTGTATCGATGTAAAAGCTTTATCTTCAGCAAGGCTTTTTACATAGTCAACAATGCCGTCGTTATAACAGCTTTCAAAAGTTTCGAATTTATTGGCGCCGATTTGATTTTTAAATATAAATTTAATTCCGCCGTTAACAGCAGCTTGTTGCTTTATAATATCCTTAAAATACTGTTCGGGTATATTTATATCGGTGAAAACTTCCAAATCAGGTTTCCATCTTATTCTTGAGCCAGTATCTTTCTTGTCATATGGCTCCTTGTGAAGTCCGCCGATATTCTCGCCTTTTTCAAAATGAAGAGTGTACTTATAGCCGTTTGAATGAACCTCAGCGTCCATATATTCAGAGGTATACTGTGTTGCACAAAGACCCAATCCATTTAGACCGAGAGAATATTCATAACTGTCTTCGTCATACTTACCGCCTGCGTACATTTCACAGAAAACAAGTTCCCAGTTCTCCCTGCCCTCATTTTTGTTGTACTCGAGAGGAATACCACGTCCAAAGTCCTGTACTTCAATAGAACCGTCTAAAAATCTCGTTATTATGATTTTATTACCGTATCCTGCTCTTGCCTCGTCAGCAGAGTTAGATATGATTTCAAAAAGTGCATGCTGGCAACCGTCAAGACCATCTGAACCAAATATTACGCCAGGGCGCATACGAACTCTTTCAGCGCCTTTTAAAGCCTTGATACTGTCATTACCGTACTCTTTCTTTTTAGCCAAAATTTTCCCTCCAACGCAGAAAATCGCATTATGTGATATGATACAATATATTGTGCAAAAAGTCAAGAATGGCAAAAATAAGCGGTAGCTTTTGTGCTACCGCTTATAATTTATTCATTTTCGTCTTCTTTGGAATCACTATCTTTTTTTGATAATTCCTCTTTTGTTATTTTCTTTGCATCGACATCGGTTACCACTGTTGATTCGGTTTCACAATCAGAATGTTCATCCGCAACTTCCGTGCTGTCATTATCTGCTTTCTTAGAAACTTTATCTTCTTCAATAAAGCCTTTTTCCATAAGAGAAATAAACTGCTGTTTGTTGATTTTTTCTCTTTCCATAAGAGTATTAGCAACAAGTTCAAGTTTATCCATATGAGCCTTAAGAATTTCTTTTGTTTTCTCGTAAGCTTCGCTGATAATTCTGTGGATTTCCTCGTCAATCTTTGCAGCGGTTTCTTCGCTGTAATTTTTAACGTGACCGTAATCCCTTCCGATAAATACTTCCTGGCTGTCGCCACCGTAATTAATCGGACCCAAAGCATCGCTCATACCGTAACGAGTTACCATTTCACGAGCAATCTGCGTTGCTCTTTCAATGTCGTTAGAAGCACCTGTTGAAATATCATCAAGAGTAAGTGCCTCTGCAACACGACCGCCCAACATTGAAACAAGCATATTGAGCATTTCATTTTTGGAGTCGTAATTTTCCTCTTGCGGCTGATACATAGTGTAGCCGCCGGCTCCCATACCGCGCGGAATAATAGAGATTTCTTCAACAGGGTCGTGATTTTCAAGGTAGTAGGAAACTACAGCGTGACCAGCCTCGTGATAAGCAGTAAGTTTCAAAGCTTTATCACTGTACTTGTGGGATTTCTTTTCAGTACCCATAAGCACCTTGGTCATTGACTCGTAAATCTCTTTCATAGTGATAGCTTTAAGTTTTCTTCTTGCAGCGAGAAGAGCCGCCTCGTTCATCAGATTTTCAAGGTCAGCACCCACAAAACCGATTGTGTTTTTAGCAACATCGTTAAGATTAACGTCAGGTGCAAGCGGTTTGTTTTTTGAATGAACCTTAAGAATTTCTTCTCTGCCCTTTGTATCAGGTCTGCCTACCGCAACCTGTCTGTCAAAACGACCCGGTCTTAAAAGTGCAGGGTCAAGAACGTCAGGTCTGTTTGTAGCGGCTATAATTATTACACCCTCATTTGCACCGAAGCCGTCCATTTCAACAAGAAGCTGGTTAAGAGTCTGCTCACGTTCATCGTGACCGTTTCCCATACCTGCGCCTCTGTGACGACCGACAGCATCGATTTCATCAATAAAGATAATAGAAGGCGATTTTTTCTTTGCCTGGTCAAAAAGGTCGCGTACACGTGATGCACCGACACCTACATACATTTCAACAAAGTCTGAACCTGAAATTGAAAGGAACGGTGCGCCTGCCTCACCTGCAACAGCTCTGGCAAGCAAGGTTTTACCTGTACCCGGAGGGCCTACAAGCAAAACGCCCTTCGGAATTCTGGCTCCGAGCTGTGTAAATCTATCGGGTTCCTTGAGAAATTCAACAAGCTCTTCAAGCTCTGCTTTTTCTTCATCGCATCCGGCAACGTCCTTAAAAGTTGTTTGACGTTTTTCATCATCAACAAGACTTTTTGCTCGAATTTTTCCAAACCCGAAAGTTTTATTTGTTTCATTGTTCATAGCATTTGTCATTCTTTTGAATGCAAATACAGATAAACCTATAAGAAGAACAAACATAATAAGGCTGGGAAGCATACTTACAAGCCAAGAACTGGACGTTCCCTTCTTATAGTCATATGTGATTTTGTTGTTAGGATTTTTCTCATTAAAATCCTTTACATAATCTTTAATGTCATCAACAAAATACGATGGACTGGCAACCGAATAATTTTGCTCCTTGTCAGGCTCTGCAAAAGTTTTATACGTAAGAGAGCCGCTGGAAAGGTCAAGTGTAAATTCAGATACTTTATTTTCTTCAAAAAGAGAAACAATTTCCGAATACTTCACATCAACCTTGGTCTGTGAATTGGCATAATACACAATACCTACTAAAAACAACGCAAATATTACAACATACATTATTGCTGATTTCCAGTTTTTAGAAAGACTTTCCATTATTATCCTCCATAAGAAGTTTTAAAGATAAAATGTTTTTCGTTTCAGGTGTAACAGCCACCCTTTCGTCAACACAATATCCAATAACACCGATTACTCCGTTATCATCAGTAACTATACCAATGCCGCTTCTGGATTCTTCGGGTATTTTAAGTTCATTAAACAATTTTTTAAGTGTTTTTGTGCAGTTACGTTTATAAGGTTTGATTTTATCACCGTTTTCACGACTGCGAACGCTGACACTGCCAACAATTTTATCACAGTCACAAAAAAAATCAACATTTTTATTATCAAATTCACTATTTTTTAAAACTTGGGTAATAAAAGGAAATTTTATTTCACTTTTATTAAGACTGAAATCGGCAATTCTCAAGTATTTTCCGTCACTTACGGCAAAATAATTACCCTTTATTTGAGTTTTGGAATTTACACTAAATAGTCTCAAAACTGAATTAATGTGAAAAAAGTCAAGTGTTAAACCGTTTTCAGAAAAATATCTCATTAATACTCTTTTTTTTACAGATAAGTGATACTCGTTTAAAACACTGATTTTTAAACCTTCATCAGTAACAACTGAAGGATATATATCATCAGTATATTTATTTATAAAATCATTATCCTGCGATATGTTTTCTGTAAATGTTTTGATATTGCCGTAAAAATTATCGTTAACTTTTAGCATTAAAGGAATAATTTTGTTTCTGATAAAGTTACGCGAATAGTCATTACATAAATTTGTACTGTCAACCCTGTACTTTATGCCGTTATCATCGCAGTACTTGCGCACTTCACTTGCAGACAACTCAATGAGCGGTCTAATAATTTTCCCTCTAACAGCAGGAATTCCGCAAATTCCCTTAAGTCCTGTACCTCTTGCAAGTCTAAACAAAACAGTTTCAGCATTATCGCTTAAATTGTGGGCAGTAGCAATTTTATCGCACTTAATTGAATTGAAAAATTCATATCTTCTTTTACGTGAATACTCCTCAACCCCAATGCCGAGTTTTTTGCTTTCTTTCACTGCATCAATAGAGAGCAAATGAAATTCAATACCGTTATCAAGGCAGAAAGCTTTCACAAATTCTGCATCGTCAAGTGACTCTTTACCCCTTATGCCGTGTTCAACATGAGCAACAATAAGTTTAAGTCCCATTTTTTGCTTAACACTCAAAAAATAATTAAGCAAAAGCATTGAATCAGCACCGCCTGAGCAGCCAACCAATACCGTATCGCCGTAGTTAAGCATATTAAATTTTTCAACTGTTTTGTTAATTTTATTATTCATAATGTGATTTATCAACAGATCTGAAACGCGTAAATTCCTTATCGAAGGTCATCTCAATAGTTCCTGTTGCACCGTGCCTGTTTTTGGCAACAATTAACTCTGTTTTATTAGCATCAATTTCGTCCTGCTTGTCCTCTGCCACGTCATTTCTGTAATAGTCCTCTCTGTAAAGAAACAGAACTATATCAGCATCCTGTTCAATTGAACCTGACTCTCGAAGATCAGAAAGCTGTGGCTTGTGATTTTTACCGTGACCTTCCGTGCCACGAGATAACTGTGCACAACAGATTACAGGAATATTTAAATCTTTTGCCATCATTTTAAGATTACGTGTTATTTCGGATACCTCTTGAACACGGTTCTCTTTTTTTGTGGCAGAAGAGATTAGACCCAGATAGTCGATAATAACGCAGTCAACGTTTTTCATTCTGCGTATTCTTGATTTTATTTCAGGAACAGTAATTGACGATGTATCGTCAAGATACAGCTCAACATCGTTAAACTGACCTGCGGCAGCGCCTAAACGCTCCCATTCAGAGTCAGTTAATTCGCCTGTTTTCAATTTTTGAGATTCAACGCCTGCCTGAGCTGAAAGCAATCTTTCAGCAAGCTGTTGTTTTGTCATCTCCAAACTGAAAACAACACACTTTTTTCTCGCACCCATTGCTATGTTTTGAGCAATGTTAAGAGCGAAACTGGTTTTACCCATAGCAGGACGAGCACCTATAAGGATAAGATCGGACTTATTAAGACCTGTAAGGTATTTGTCAAGCATTCCGAAACCGGATGAAATACCTTTGTATTTTTCCTTGTCTTCACCGGTTATCAATGCAAGATTATTGTAAACGTCGTTAACAATAACTTCGCTGACTTTAGTCGGTCCGTTTTTATCTCTTCCCTGACGCATATTGTAGATTGCCTGCTCGGCACTCTCAAGAATGATAGATGCGTCAGCGTCACTGCCTGTTGCTTTATCAATTATATCGTTGGAAATCTCAACAAGTGAACGTAAATAATACTGTTCTTTAACTATTGCTACATAATTTTCAATATTAGCAGTTGACGGTACACTTTGTGCAAGCTGTAAAAGATAATCCCTTCCTCCTGCAGTATCATAAGTGCCGTTTTTAGCCAAAACATCAGCAATAATAACAGGGTCGATAGCTCTTGACTGTGTGTACATCATCATCATTGAGCTGAAAATGGCTTTGTGCTGCGGAAGAAAAAAACTTTCTGCATTTATTTCGGCAACAACTGTTTCCATACAGCTTGGCTCTATAAGTATACTTCCCAGAACAGACTGCTCTGCCTCAAGGTTATAAGGCATAATAACGCTGCTGTTTCCTGCCATAATTATGCCTCCGTAACCTGAACAAATATCTTGGCAGAAATGCCTTGATATACTTTAACCTCAGCCTGAACAGTTCCAAAAGACTTAATATCCTGCATAACGATTTTTCTCTTATCAATGTCTGTGTTTAAGACTTCCTTTATTTTTTTTGAAACATCCTTTGAAGTAACCGAGCCGAAAAGCTTGCCGTTACTTCCTGCTTTTGCAGTCAGCTTAAAGGTTTTGCCTTCAAGTTTATCTGCAAGCTCCTGCGCCGCCTTAATCTCCTCGGCTTTATGAAATTTTTTTGCACTTTCCTTGTTGTTAAAATCATTCATTGCAGAAGCGTTAGCCTCTACAGCAAGACCTTTCGGAAAAAGAAAGTTTCTTGCATAACCGTCTGAAGCGTTTACAAGTTCGCCTTTTTTTCCAAGACTTTTAACATCCTGTTTTAAAATTACTTTCATATTTTTCTCCTTAAATTTCCATCAAAATAGGAAGTATCATTGGATTTCGTTTTGTTTTTTCATACATTAAACGTGAAATTTCATCACGCAGTTTTGTTTTAACTGAATTCCAATCTCTGTATTTGTTATCATAGCTTTCGTCAATAATCCTGCAGGCAAGATCACGGGCGCTTGACATCAGTTCTTCGTTTTCACGTACGTAAACAAAGCCGCGTGAAACCAAATCAGGACCGCTTACAACATATCCGTTTTCACTGTCAATTGTTGCTACAACTATGATTATTCCGTCCTTTGATAAACGTTTTCTGTCGTTAAGAACAATATTTCCTACATCGCCTACTCCGAGTCCGTCAACATATACCTCTCCGGCAGTAACACTTTCTTCAACTTTAAGCTCATCGTTACTTAACCTAATCTTATCGCCGATATTACCAATGTAAATGTTTTCAGGATTAATACCCATTGCACGAGCAAGATTAGCATGCTTTTGAAGATGTTTCTGTTCTCCGTGGACAGGAATAAAATATTTAGGCTTTACAAGTCCCATCATAAGTTTCAATTCTTCCTGACAGGCATGACCGGAAACATGGACATCGTACATTTTTTCATAAATGACTTCAATATCGTGTTTCATAAGTTCATTAACGACATTTCCGACCATTTTCTCATTTCCCGGAATTGGCGTAGCAGAAACAATAACGTAATCGTTAGGTGTAAGACTCACCTTGCGATGTTCACCGAACGCCATTTTTGTCAACGCCGACATTGGCTCGCCTTGTGAACCTGTAGTAATTATAACAAGTTTATCATCAGCATAATTCTTGATTAAATTAATGTCAATCAAAATACCCTGCGGCACATTTAAATAGCCAAGTTCACTGCCTACGCTTACAAGATTTTCAAGGCTTCTGCCGATTACTGCAACCTTTCTTCCACGAGAATTGGCAACGTCTATTATTTGCTGCACTCTGTGGATATTGGATGCAAAAGTTGCAACAACAATTCTCTTATTTTTTGCTTTTCTAAACAAAAGCTCGAACGATTCGCCCACAGACTTTTCACTGGCTGTATAACCGGGTCTTTCGGCGTTTGTTGAATCGGAAAGAAGAGCAAGCACTCCTTTTTTTCCGAATTCGGCAAAACGAGGCAAATCAATCATATCTCCGTCCACAGGTGTTGTATCGATTTTAAAATCACCCGTTTGAATTATAACACCTGCGGGACAACGGATTGCAACGCCGACAGCATCAGGGATTGAATGATTAACGTGGATAAATTCAATATTAAAACTGCCGAGTGTAATATTGTCTCTGGGTTTAATCTCAACAAGCTTTGTTTTTGCAAGAAGTCCGTGTTCTTCCAACTTTCCTCTTATAAGACCAACTGTCAGTTTGGTAGCATAAATCGGAACATTGATTTTTTTTAAAAGATACGCAAGACCGCCTATATGGTCTTCGTGTCCGTGAGTAACAATAACGCCTTTAATTTTATCAGCGTTCTTTTCAACGTATGAAAAATCCGGTATAACAAGGTCGACACCGGGAAGGTCAGCATTAGGAAATGCGAGACCGCAGTCCACGATAAACATATCGTTTTTATACTCATAAAGAGTCATATTCTTGCCGATTTCATTCATACCGCCAAGAAATGCAATTGAAACAGACTCTTTTGTCTTGGGTTGACTGAGAGCCTTGTTTTTTTGGGCTCTGCGATAAGTTACATAGCGCTTTTTGGAATTCCGTTTTCCTTTAAAGCTCTTATCGCTTTGCCTATTCTGATTTGGCATAAATTACCTCCTAAAAAAATTTTTCCGTACAACATCATTACTTGATATAATAGTCTATAACAATAAAGTTGTCAAGAATATACATATTGATTATTCGTTAATAAAATGTTAATATAACTAAAAGGTGTGAGTTATATTATGAAAGATATTGAGATATATACTGACGGTGCATGCAGCGGTAATCCCGGTAAAGGCGGCTGGGGCGCTGTGCTGATTTACAAAGGCAAAGAAAAAGAAATCTGCGGCGGAAATCCTGACACAACAAACAACAGAATGGAGCTGACGGCAGTAATAGAGGCGCTAAAATGCTTAAAAGAGCCCTGCAACGTTAAACTTACTACTGATTCAAAATATGTTTGTGACGCTGTAAATAAAGGCTGGGTATATTCATGGCAGCGAAACGCTTGGAGAAAAGCAGATAAAAAGCCGGCTCTTAATGCTGATTTGTGGCAGGAACTTATAGAGCTGCTTAAAATACATAATGTTGAGTTTGTTTGGGTTAAAGGCCACAACGGTCATCCGTATAACGAAAGGTGCGACCGATTGGCAGTAAACTATTATCTCAATATGTAATACACATTAAGTATCTGTAGAAAAATATATACTTATTCTGCAATAAAAAAATGACCTTGAAAACAAGGCCATTTTTTATTATTTTTGTGCAGTTTCGGAAGAAGCAGCTTGCGTGCTTTGAGAGTTCTTTTCGTTTTCAGCAATGAGACCTGATGAAACGATATATTTTGTGGTATATTTAATGTCATATTTTTCAAGTATCGGAAGTACATCATCGTTAAGAAAATTGCTGTCAGCCTTTTCATCTTGAACAACAAAGGAGGTTCCTGCATCAAGATACTTGATTTTTCTTTCAAGTCCCCTTATACCGTCGACTTCCTCACCTTCAAAAAAGATGTACGTACCCTTAACTGTTATTATACCTTCGAACTTATTTTCTTCTTGTGTTGTATAAGATTTGCGAGTGGTGCTTTCAGTAGTTTTAGGCGTACTATCAATGTATCCCTTATTATGCAAAACAACTAAAACAACTACTGCCGCAGCAACAATTATTATCAAAACCCAAGGCCATTTTTTCTTTTTCTTTTCTTTTCTAAAACGATGGCGCTCTAAAGTTGGTATTTCCGATTCTTCATCAGTATGGGTGTTACTCATACTGACCTCTGATGCAATTTCTTGATAAGAAGCGTCATTTTCTTTATGAACAACCAAAGGGTTATCAAGTTTTTCTTCCATTAATTCGTCATCCATTTTATCTACCTCAATATCATCTTTGTGTTGATTTTAACATATCTTGCAACATTTTTCAATAAGTATTGAAATTGAAAGTTTTAATTGTTATAATGACCTTAAGCAATATAATTTTCGGAGGTAATATATGAGAATTCTTGCTTTTGACATTGGAGGAACAAACATTAAGTATGCAACCCTGGACGAAAAATTTAAAATTACCGACAAACACACTATTGCAACAGAAGCGCAAAAAGGCGGTCAGGAGCTTGTTCAAAAAATTATCTCCATCATTGAAAGCTATTCAGATATTGACAGAGTAGCAATCTCTACCGCAGGTCAAGTTGACAGCGACAATGGCATAGTCGTTTATTCAACAGACAATATTCCATATTATACCGGTATGATGGTTAAGAAACTTATTGAAAACAAAACGGGAATTCCAACCTATGTTGAAAACGATGTAAACGCTTTTGCAGTTGGTGAGGCAAAATTCGGTGCAGCAAAAGGAAAAACAGATTTTCTTGCACTTACATACGGAACAGGCATCGGGGGAGCCCTTTATCTTGACAATAAATTATACAAGGGTATGGGTTGTTCGGCAGGCGAATTCGGACATATGGTTACGCACGCAGGGGGCAAACAGTGTACTTGCGGCGGTGAAGGCTGTTACGAGTGTTACGCATCAACAAGGGCCCTTCTTGAAAGCGTAAACAAGCGTAATTCCACAAACTTAAACGCTTTTGAAATTTTTGAAAAAGAGAATTTTGAAAAGCCTGAAATCAGATCTGTAATAGATCAGTGGATTGACGAAATGATAATTGGATTAATTAATATTATTTACATTTTCAACCCACCTCTTATTGTTTTGGGAGGCGGAATTATGAATGAAAATTACGTTATTGATCTTATCGACAGGAAAATTTACAATCTGCTTATGGAGAATTTCAGAGACGTAAATATTGTGAGATCAAAGCTTGGAAGCGACGCTGCATTATTAGGAGTTGCATCTGAAGCGGCAAAATTATAACTGATTAAAAAAGGATTAGCAAACGCTAATCCTTTTTTTGATATAAATTGTATATTTTTTCAGCCCTGTTTCTGACCATATCAGCAAGAGTTGTAGGCTCTAAAACTTTTATTTTATCACCATACTGCATAACCCATGAAACGAACCCTTCGCTGTAAGTAGCATCTACCGTAGTTTCAAAATGTGATGTGTCAACAGCGTTTAACGGTACGTTTGCTCCGAACCTGTCCATTACCTCTTCTCTGATTTCCAAATCGCAAAGAAGTCTCACTTTTGTACTCTCTCCCGAAAACATATTAAACATTTTCGCAGAATAATCAGAAATATTAAATGCTCCGCTGTACTCGCTGACTTCGGAAAAATCACGTATTTTTTCATCAAGAACATTGATTTTTCTGATTCTGTCAAGGCGTAAATTAAGCAGATTGTCATACTTATCATTATTGCAAACAAGATAATAGTGATCATTTTTCCAAATTAGAGCATAGGGAGATACCGTGTGAATTTTTGTAGTATAATTCTTCTTATTTTTTTTATCAATTGAACGCCTTTTGTATTCAAACTTCACTTTCTTTTTACTTATAATTGCCTCGTTAAGAGCGTCAATTGTATAGTAGATTTCCTCATTGTCACACTTGTTTTGAGTGTCAACATAAACCTGTGAACAAAGGTTTTTTGCCTGATTTTCCGAAACGAGAGTTTCCAGCTTCTTTACAAGTTCCTGCGTTTTTTTAGGTGTAATAAAACCTGCCGACGTAACGGCGTCTATAAGCAGTCTTACCTCCGGAAGCTCAAACAGTCTGCTAGCCATAAAAAAGCCGCGTTTTGGATAATTTGTGGTCAAAATATCGCAGCCCATCTCTTTAAGCGAGTCTATATCTGCATAAATTGACTTTCTCTCGCACTGAATTTCATATTTCTCAAGCATACTGATTAAATCGGTAGTTGACAGTGGGTGCTCTTCATCACTGTATTTATTCAGCAACTGGTATATCATCAAAGTTTTGAGTTTTGATTTCTGCATACAATCACCTCGCAGATGATTATACTACATTTTATCTATATTTTCAACAATAGTCCTAAATACAGGACCACAATCCTGTGAACCGCTTGTACCGTTTTCACACATAACAACAATAGCAAACTGAGGATTATCATAAGGATAAAAACCTGCAAACCAAGTATTGAGAATTTCACTGCCGTTTGAATATTTTCCGCTTTGTGCCGTAGCTGTTTTACCTGCAGTGTCATCATTGTAATTAGCGCTTGAACCTGTGCCGTTTGTTACAACATATTTCATATAACTTTTGATTACGTTTGACGTTTTTTCAGATATAACTCTATTTTCTTCTGTGTTATTAATTTCAAGAGTAGGATAATAGTAATTACCGCCGTTTGCAATACAAGCAACTACCGAAGCGAAGTGCAGAGGACTGTCGGTAAGCTGTCCTTGACCGAATCCGACAAGAGCAAGCTGTCCTTTTGATTTTAAAGTTTCTAAAGTCGGAAAAAATCCCGCTGAAATATTCCAGTTTTTGTATAATGAAAACTCATTTCCAAATCCAAATTCCCGGGCTGTTTTAAGAAGTTTTTCTCCGCCAAGCATAAGTGCAAGGTTTACAAAATAACAGTTGCAGGAATTTGCAAGGGCTTTTTTCATATCCTGTATGCCGTGAGAGTGATTATTTTGACAGTTAAAAGTTGTATCATTAACCTTGATTGAACTTGTGCAATTATAAAAAGGATTTACACCGTTTTCGATTGCACATGCGCAAACGACCAATTTAAAAACAGAGCCAACAGCATAGGGAGAAATTGCCCTGTTCAGATAATCGTCGCCTTTGCTGACAGATGCTAAAATTCTTGAACTTTCTGCGTCAAGGACTACTACTGCGCCTTTATTTATGGAGTTAGCAGCCTCTTCTGCGATTAGCTGTATATCTCTGTCAATAGAAATTATAATGCCGTCGGTACTGTCATAATTATTGTTTATCACACTTCCTTCATCACCGGCCAATAATCTTCCCATTGCGTCAACAGTAAAATTGACAGACAGGTTACCTATCTCCTCACTCACATGGCTTTCGAGCCCACCAGTTTGTTTACTCATCAGGTGATATGCGACATCACAATCGCTGTCAATTTTTTCAAAAATCTGAATGTACTGCGTTTTTACTTTTCTATCAACATTTCTGATAACAGGATAGCCTTTTGAAAGTTCAGTTGTAATTTCTCTGATTTCATTGTCGTCAAACAGCTTATCAAGTTCACTCAACGCCTTCTCGTTAGGTCTGATAACTGCAACATATTGTTTTGAGTTATTGTTGATTTTTCTACCTAAACGGTCGTAAATGTTTGTATTTAATGTTCCTATGTTAAGGGTATAACTATTATAACTTTCATCAACCTGATAAGTTTTTGCAAAAGAAATGTAGGCAAATCGTCCGATAATACCCACAAACACAAATACAAACAAAGAACATAAAGCAATAAGTCTTTTAGACATAAAAATCCCCCTGTGTAGTTTTCACAGAGGGATAATTTTTTATTCAGTTCTTTCTCGTCTTAATATTGCGTCCGGTGAAATTTCAATGTCACATTTAAACGAGTATACGTTTGTCGCTTTATTGGCAACATCGGTTTTCTCCTGTGCAGTTTCGTTATACAAATCCTCAACAACAATTTTATAAGGCTTTTTGCCGGGCTCTACTACTTCAAGCTCATCGCCTTGATAAAATCTGTTTCTCTGATCAACAATCAAACGACCGTCCTTTTGATTGTTATAAAATCCGCATACGTCCCAGTTGCGAATATATCCGCCGGTTTCAAGAACCTGACCGTTTTTCATAGGGCCGAAATTAAAGCCTGTGGTGTATTCCCTGTGACTCATTTTTTCCATTTCGTCAAGTATCCATTGAGAAACCTTAAAATCATCTGAAGGATTTTTCAAATATTCGTCAATGGCGTTTCTATACGCATAAGTAACCATAGCAGTATAATACTCACTCTTTGCTCGGCCTTCAATTTTAAAGCTGTCAACGCCTGCATTTACAAGTTCGGGGATATGCTCAATCATACACAGATCACGGGAATTAAAAATATAAGTTCCGCTGTCGTCTTGATTAATTGGAAAATACTGATTTGGTCTTGTTTCTTCAACGAGATGATATTTCCAGCGGCAAGGCTGCGCACAGTCTCCCCTGTTTGCATCTCTGCCGACCATATAATCGGATAATATACACCTTCCGGAAAAGCTCATACACATAGCGCCGTGAATAAAAACCTCAATCTGCATATCATCGGGAATATGTTCTCTTATACACTTAATTTCATCAAGGGAGAGTTCCCTTGCAGTTACTATACGTCTTGCACCTAAGTCATATAAAGCATTCGCTGTCTGGTAATTAACAATACCAACCTGTGTAGACATATGAATTTCTACATCGGGAGCATATTTTTTAGCCAACATCATAACGCCCATATCAGCAATTATAAAAGCATCTATATTTATCTCTTTGGCGTATTTAAGAAAATCGGGTAAAAATTCTATCTCGTTGTTCCTTGGCAAAGTATTGCAGGTTAAATAAACCTTTTTTCCCATAGAATGGGCCAGTTCAACAGCTTTTTTTAACTCATCGGCGTTAAAATTCGACGGATTTGTTCTCATTCCGAACTGTTCTCCGCCAAGATACACCGCGTCAGCACCGAATTTAAGCGCTAATTTTAACCTTTCAAAATCACCCGCAGGTGAAAGCAATTCAATATTTCTCATAAATTTGTCCGTTAAATCAATAATTCAAATATGGAGCGTAGGTAGCTATCTTCTGTCTAAATTCTGCATTTGTAGTTGCAGTATAAAGATTGCCCTCATTGTCATGGAAGAAGAAGTATGCGTCAGAATCAGCAGGATTCAGAGCGGCTTCAATGGCAGCAAGTCCCGGATTGCAGATAGGACCTGCCGGAAGACCTACAACTGTTGAGGTACTGTCTGTTGAATAGTAGTTGAGATAATAATCGGCAGTATGGGCAGAGGTTGAAGAAAGAGCAGGACCAACCTTATTCTTTATATAGTCAGATGTTGAGTCACATCCCAAAGAATTAAAATTAGTCTTGTCCGACAAACGATTGTGAATAACTGCAGAAATTTCTTTCATCTGTTCCTCATCGCCGGCTTCTTTTTGAATGATAGAGGCAATAGTTATAATTTCGTACATTGAGTAGCCCATTTCTTCGGCTTTCTTTCTATGTTCCTCTGTAATTTTAGAATCACCGTTAGAAAGAAATTTTTTAACAACTGAAGTTGCGCTTTCACCTACATAAAAGTCATAGGTATCAGGGAACAAATACCCCTCAAGCCTATATGGTACCTCTTCCTTTGCCTGTAAATCACTTACGAGAGAATATGAAAACTCAACAGACTGTATTACAGAAAGAAGCGAAGCCTTGTCACAAACCTCGTTAGACACAAGCCTGTCCACAATTTCGGGAACAGTAAAACCTTCCGGAAATACCAAATGAACGGTTTCCGCCGTGTCAGCGCTTCCTTTCATTGCAATTAACATTCCTTCAAGTCCCATTTTGCCGTTAAGATAGTACACGCCGGGAACATAAGGAGCACCAACATAGGCTTCTCTGTATTTAGCAAAAATTTTACAAAAATTCTTGCACTTAATGAGCCCGTTATCTGCCAAAAGTTCAACAGCCTCATCTGTATCCTCAATACTTTCGGTGAAGCTTACTGTAACCGTTGAGCTTGTTTTGGTAATTGCAAGAACATCGTTAAGACACATAACAGCATAAATCGACAACAGCATTGAGATAACGATTACAACTATAAAAAATACGTAAGTACTTGCAACGCCTTTTGATTTGATTTTTTTAGGCGGCGTTTTTTTAACTGCGGCAGCAGTTGCAGACGGTGAATGTTCATCTTTATTAACATCAGACGCCTCAACATTTGAAAAATAAACATCTTTTTCTTCACCGCTGGTGCTTACAGGATTAATACCTGTATTCTCAATGTTAAAGTCTTTATTATCCATTATTATCCTCCTCGAAACCAACAGAAATAATTCTGCTTTGAGTGACTATATAGTCAACGGGAATGTCAAAAGAATTAATAGGTAATTCTTTTTTGACCAACTCATTATAACACAGTCCTACAGAAATTGAAGTATATTTTTGCAAAAATCTGTCATAGTAACCTTTGCCGTATCCAAGCCTGTAACCTCTTTCATCATAAGAAATTGCAGGAACAATACAAATGCTGTTTGAATAATCATTAACAATACCACATTTATTTATATCAGGCTCTCTTACGGAAAAATGTCCTGTAACAAGGTCATCAAAACTGTTTATGTAGTAAAAATCCATATTACCGTTTTTATCAATACAAACAGGCAAAGCAACCCGCTTTCCACAGTTTAATGCACACTCTATTAAAAAATCAGTTGATATTTCATCATCAAGACTTGCATAAAGCAGTATAGTTTTTGCATTTTTGAAAATATCAGTTTTTATTAAAATATTTGCTACTGATTCATCAAGATATTTACTATGAAGTTTTCTTCTTTTTAGCAATAATTCTTTTCTTAATTCATTTTTCTCTGACATTGAATTGTATTCCTAATACTTTCTGATAATTCCTCACCTTTGAGTTGTTTTACAATTTCAAGACCGAATTCTGTGGCAACTCCTGCACCTTTTGCAGTTATAAATTTGCCGTCAGTTACCACAAATTTGTCAGAAATTTCAGCACCTGCCAGCTCGCTTTCAAAACCGGGAAAAGCAATAGCATTTTTGCCCTGAAGAAGACCCTTATGGCCTAAAATTGACGGAGCGGCGCAAATAGCACATATGAGCTTATTATTTTCAACAGCACTGTCAATAGCGTGCTGAACTTTTTCACTTTTTTCAAGGTTTAAAGTGCCTGGCATACCTCCCGGTAAGATTACCGCTTCAACGTCTTCTTCGCAAAATTCATCAAAATTAATGTCTGCATTAACCTCAACGCCGCAGGATGATTTTACCGTATTACCAGTAACGCCGACTGTTTTAACGTCAATTTTCGCTCTTCTCAACATATCAACAGGCGCAAGGGCTTCAATAATTTCAAACCCATCTGCCAAAAAAACATATACCATAACTAAATTTCTCCCCTACTGTAATAAAGTAAATAAGGCTCATCAAGTGAACATCCTGACGTTAGATACTCTTTAATCTCGTCACTCTGCTCAAATACGAGATAATTCAAATCCATAGGTGTTAAAAAACCACGATTTTTATAAAAATTCACAAGGTTTTCATTTGCAGGAATAAGCGCGATGTGCCTGTATTTTTCCCTGCATTTTATTAAAAGGTCAGTCATCAAGCCTTGTTTTTTATATTTTTCAAGTGTGCAGGCTGCGTAAATATATTTACAGTCAACGCTGTTAACCTTACAATCCACAAGAAAAAGCATCGACGCAAGTTTTCCGTCACAATAACATCCCAGTAGTTTATAATTCTTACAGTTTTCAAGAAAAAAAGAGATTTCCTCCTCGCTGTCGCCAAACGCTTCCTGCCAAAGTTCATAAACACAAGGATCATAATCATTTATAAAGCGTATCTCACTTTTCATATTCCGCCACACATTTCTCAAGAAAAATTTCCGGATAATACGACTGCTTTGCTTTTCGCAGTCCCTCAATTCCCAAATCTTCTTCCCTGTTTACGTACTCATAACTCATCAAGCAATTTTTAGTAAACTCTTGATTTATTATCGGGTATGCGCCCTGCATCTGTGCAGGCGCCTTTTCAAAATGAGTAACAAACAACTTGTCAGAATGTCTTTCACCTAAAGTATAAGCAACAACTTTGCCGTCAACTCTGATTAATCCGCCTACAAGATTTAGCTTGTCATAATATTCAAAAGCTGTAAGCACTGCCTCAAATTCGTAAGAATAATCTTCTTCATCGCTATGCTCACTTATCCACTGTGAGTGAAGCTCAATACATTCTCCTATATTGTCCTTGTTCAGCTTTTCAAAGGACCAGTTGGGATTATTCTTTTTAAAATTAGTAATATGGTTACGCTTTGAGTGGTACTTTTTACCACGAAGCTCCGCCATTTTATCAACTGAATAAATATAATCGTTAAAGCCTTCGTCATAGCGGTAACTGAAACAATTAGGAAAAAATTCATCAAGAAGCGCTTTATAGTATTCAGTAACACCGTATATTGAAAACTTAATTCCTAATTCCTTAGCGTCTTCAATAAGCTGACATACCGCATTCTTAAAATCACCTTTGCCGAGGGGTACAGAATATTTTATATTATCCTTGTCGCCCCAGCGGCAAAGCATAAAGTCTTTATATTTGCAAATTGTTGTCTTATATGACGTACTCCACAAAAAAATATTTCCAAAGGTGTATTCGCAGTTGTAACTTTTAACATTTTTCAGGCATTCATCTACCCATTTTTTATCTTCTATTACAGGCTTTCTGAATTCAAGCATCTTTCAGTTCCTTCTTAACAAGTTCCACAATTTTATTATGTATTTCATCTATGGGCAATGGGTTTTCACCGTCGGAGCAAGACACAATCTTCCAGTTTTGTTTTTCAGCGGCATAAAATGCTGACTCTCTGCACTTATTCAAAAACTCAACATTTACCTCGTGAACGTCTTTTTTACCCTCGTCTCCGTTATAGCGCGACGTCATAAGCCTTTGTGAAACTTCAACAGGCATATCAAGAAAAATAACAAGATCCGGTTTTGGGATTCCTATTTTATTATATTCAAAGTCAGACGTCCATTCAATAAACTCGTCCCATTCATCTCTTTCAATCTTTTCCATTTGATAGATAAGATTTGATGTAGCATACCTGTCGGCTAAAATAAGCTTGCCGTTTTCATAATCCTTGCCCCAGTTAAGCTTATATGAGGCAAACCTGTCAACCGCATAAAATGCGCCCGCTGCGTAAGCGTTTACATCATCGGCATTACTGCCGAATTCTCCGCCTAAGTACATATTTACAAGGGTGCTTGACGGACTTTCATAATCAGGAAGCTTAATTTTTCTGAAAGGAACACTTAAGTTTTCAAAATACTTTTCAAGCAAAGCAATTTGAGTAGATTTCCCCGAGCCGTCAAGTCCCTCAATAATTATTAATTTTTTCATCACTTTTTCTTCTTTTCTACTTTTCTCTTATTGCCCTTTTCATCAACAATATATGTGTTTTCAAGCTGACCTACAAGGCTTGCCTTTACGCTGTCAATATATTCTCTTCTTAAAGCAGCCTGTTCTTTCTTTTCATCCTCGGTCAAACCTACTGATTTAGCTTTATGGGCAAGAGTATTAATTCTATCAATTTTTTCTTCAGTCATCAGTCTAAAAAGTCCCTCAATTTCTTACTTCTGCTTGGGTGGCGAAGTTTTCTTAATGCTTTTGCTTCAATCTGACGGATACGCTCACGGGTGACATTAAATTCCTTGCCAACCTCTTCAAGTGTTTTAGGATTTCCGTCAACAAGACCGAAGCGAAGTGAAAGCACCTTCTCCTCTCTCGGAGTAAGAGTTTTAAGAACGTCTGCAAGCTGTTCTTTCAGCAAACTCATTGATGCTGCATCGGCAGGTGCAAGCGCCTCGTCATCGGGAATAAAGTCGCCCAAATGGGAATCTTCCTCTTCACCGATGGGAGTTTCAAGAGAAACAGGCTCCTGTGCCACTCTCAAAATCTCTCTTACCTTTTCTACCGGCATATCAAGATATTCTGAAATTTCATCAGGAGTAGGCTCTCTGCCGTTAGTATGAAGAAGCTGGCTGTTTGCCTTTTTAACCTTATTAATAGTTTCAACCATATGAACGGGAATACGTATAGTTCTTGCTTGGTCGGCGATAGCTCTTGTAATAGCTTGTCTAATCCACCAAGTTGCATAGGTTGAAAATTTAAATCCTTTTGTGTAATCAAACTTGTCAACAGCCTTAATAAGTCCCAGATTACCCTCTTGAATTAAGTCAAGAAACTGCATTCCTCTGCCGACATATCTTTTTGCGATACTTACAACAAGACGCAAATTTGCCTCGGCAAGTCTTTTTTTGGCTTTTTCATCATCGTCAGTAATGCGAATTGCCAGCTCAATTTCCTCTTCTGGAGTAAGAAGAGGCACCCTTCCAATTTCTTTGAGATAAACTTTTACAGGGTCATCCATAGCGGCGTTGTCGTTTACGGCAACTGTCTCTGCAGCATCGGTTTCCTTGGGTAAATCAACCTCTAAACTGATGCTGTCAAGCGCTTCTGATGAGAAATCATCAATAATATTGATGTTTGCTGCGTCAATCTGCTCATTGAGTTTTTCAAGCTCATCAACATCAAGATCAAGGTCTACGATGAGATTGTCAATTTCCTGTGTTGTAAGATGACCAACCTGCTTGCCTTTTTCAACAAGCTTTTTAAAAGCATTTTGCTTTTTTTCTTCACTAACAGATTGTGTCGGTGTTAAATTAATTTCTTTCATAGTTTCTCTCCTCTATGTATTATCCTTTGCTTTAAACATTTTTCTGAATTCATCATCACTCATATTTTCTGACGATGTTTTATGACTGTTTTCATATTCATTATTGACTGTCTTGATACAATCAATTATTTCCTGTTTAGGATTTTTGCTTTCTCCGAAGCGGGCAATAATACCGGACATACGTCCTAATTCACCGTCTGTCAGCCTGTCACTTAAATTAATAAGGTCTACCTCAAGGTTGTTATTAAGCCTTTCGGTTATAAGTGAAAACACTTTTTTAGTGAAAGGTGACTTCATTTTTTCAATATCAAAATCTTTTACATAATCCGCACAAAACGGGTATTTGTACAGTAGTCCGACGATTCTTTCCTCCGCCTTATACTGCCTTATTGACATATCGTTTTCTGCGCTTATGCGGTAATTTTGTTTTATGCTTTCTGTTACAACAGCTTTTTTCTTTGCATAGCTTTGGCTTTTTCTATGCTTCTTAATATAATCATCAAGCTGTGATTTTATACTTGCTTTTTCTACTGACAACTCATTTGAAAGTCTTGAAATATACAAATCCTGTTCAATGGGCGACACTTTAGCAAGTATCTTAACTGCTTCATTAAGAAAATCAATTATTCCCTGTGTTGCGTTAAGATTTACCTTTTTTCTTAATTCAAGCAGAGAAAATTCTATTTCGTTTGACGCTCCTTCAAGCATTCCTTTAAACTTGTCCCTGCCGTAAGTTTTAATAATCTCATCAGGGTCTTTGCCGCCGACAAGCGACGGTATTCTGATTTTAATATCAGTTTGCTTAAAGAGCTCCACAGCTTTTTTTAAGGCTTTTTGTCCTGCTTCGTCAGCGTCATAAGCAAGTATAACTTCGTTTGAATATCTACTAATAAGTCTGACCTGTTCATTTGTCAACGCAGTTCCGCAGCCGGCAACAGCGTTGGTAAACCCTGCCTGGTGCATAGCTATAACGTCCATATAACCCTCGCACAAAATCAAGCCGTTTTGGTCGCTGTCTTTTGCAAGATTCAAAGCAAAAAGCTCATTTGTTTTTTTGTAGACAAGAGTATCAGACGTGTTAACATATTTTGGTTTGCTGTCGTCAAGCACTCGTCCGCCAAAAGCCACTACATTACCTCTGACATCAATAACAGGCGTCATAACTCTATTTCTGAAAAAATCATAATATCTGCCTTTTGAACTTACCTTGACAACCCCTGCATCAACCATATCAGCTACGCTGAATCCTTTTGATTTAAGATGTTTAATCAAATTATCCCATCCGTCAGGAGCAAAACCGAGACCGAATTTTTTTATTGTTTTCATCGTAAGACCGCGGTTTAGAAAATAATCAAGACCTGTTTTGCCTTGAGGACTTACAAGATAACTGTAATAAAATTTCGCCGTTTCTCTGTTAATTTCAAAAATCTTTCTTCTCTTTTTCGACAAACTGTCGTCATACCCCTCCTGAGGCATCTGCATACCTGCCCTTTGAGCAAGAAGTTTTACGGCATCGAGATAATCAAGATTTTCAATACGCTTAATAAATGTTACTGCGTCCCCACCTGCTCCGCAGCCGAAACAGTAAAAGGACTGGGTATCGTGATAAACGGTAAAGGACGGGGTTTTTTCATTATGAAACGGACACAGACCTTTTGACGTCGAGCCCCTTCTTTTAAGTGACACATAGGATGATATTACGTCATCTATATCAGTTTTAGATTTTAACTCATCTAAAAAAGACTCACTGAGTTGTGCCATACACCCACTCCTTTCTGTTAATTTTAAATCAAATTCATTCTACCCAAAACTTTGGTACAAAAAGATTATTGAATACTTTGACGGCGTAATTGTCACTCATACCGGCAATATAATCACACACTGCACGCTCTTTGCCGTCCGTTTCTGCAATTTCTACATATTCATAGGGCATTTTGTCAATATTATCGATGTAATACCGATATATTTTTTGAAGCATATCAACAGCCTTACTTTCCTCGCCCTTGCAAACAGGATTGGTATAAACGGCAGAAAACATAAAGCTGTGTAAATCCATAAAGCCCTCATAAAAATCATCGCTCATTCTTATATGCTCATTTGTACGGCTTGTATTTATTACGTCAATCACCATATTATTTATACGCTGTGATTTAGTCATTCCAAGCTGCATCCTGAGACTTAAGGGAATATCTTCTTCTGCCATAACGTCAGCACGAATAGCGTCGTCAATATCGTGGTTTATGTAAGCGATTTTATCTGCGATACGTATAATTTGTCCCTCAAGGGTATATGCCTCCTCACCGTTAGTATGGCAAAGAATTCCATTTTTAACCTCTTCTGTAAGGTTAAGACCCTTTCCCCCTTTTTCAAGACGTTCAACAACTCTGACGCTTTGTTCGTAATGTTTAAAGCCGCTGGTGCAAAGCTGATCAAGTGCTCTCTCCCCTGCGTGTCCAAAGGGAGTATGCCCCAAATCGTGACCGAGAGCAATTGCTTCAGTCAAATCCTCGTTAAGTCCCAAAGCTCTTGCAATAGTTCTGGCAATCTGTGAAACCTCAAGAGTATGTGTAAGTCTGGTTCTGTAATGGTCACCAGTAGGAGCTAAGAAAACCTGGGTTTTGTGCTTAAGTCTTCTGAAAGACTGACAATGAATAATCCTGTCTCTATCCCTTTGAAAACAGGTTCGTACTGCACATTCATCCTCTTTAACGGCTCTGCCCTTCGAATTTGAGGAAAGAGTTGCTCTGGGGGACAATATTTTCTTTTCGTTATTTTCTGTCAAAAGACGCAATGAATTATCCAAAGTATTCACCCTTTCTTAAATAGTATACTCTAAAACTGCATAATACCCTTTAAATTTTAAAAGATATTTTGAATATTGACTAAAACTAACAATAATTATATTATATTGTCAGGTGATGTAAAATGATATGGTTTTTGATTACAATTTTGTTAATTTTATTCCTGTTTTTTTGTTATTACGAAAACAACAAACTTGATATTACTACGTACACTATAGAAAGCAAAAATGCCGAAAAATCATTTAAAATAGCTCACTTATCTGATTTTCACTCAAAACCTTTCAGGGCAGTTATTAATAATCTTAACACCATCAAACCTGATATTATCTGTATTACGGGCGACTATATAAACGATCACCAAAAAAACAAAAATAAAATGCTTGATTATGGCAAAGAACTGTTGAAAATAGCTCCTGTTTACTACATTACCGGGAATCACGAAAGACGACTTAAAAATTTTGAAGAATTGATGAAAGAGTTAAAGCAAATCGGTTTTAACGTTTTGCTAAACGAAACAGTTGAAAACAAATACTGTTCAATTCTGGGACTTGACGAAAATCAAGCAGATTTTAAAGACTATGCCGCAAGAAAAAAAGGTACATTTGTCTATAAAGATATGAGTTCATATTTCAGACAACTTGAAAAAAGTGACAAATTCAAGTTGGTTTTATGCCATTTTCCCGAGAATTTTGAAGGCATAAAAGAATTGAATTATAAGCAGTATGATTTTGACCTTCAGCTATCAGGTCACGCTCACGGCGGGCAATGGATAATTTTTAAGCCCCTTTTTTCCCCGGGTCAGGGAATACTACCTAAATATGCAAAAGGATCTTTCGGTACAAGGCCAAAACTTATAATCAGCAGAGGACTTGGAAACAGTGAATTTCCTCTTCGTCTGTTTAATCATCCTGAAATCGTAGTAATAAATGTATATAAAAAAGAGTGACGCAGTGTCACTCTTTTTTATTATTCAGGCTTTTTCATAGTAAGCCCGATTCTCTTCTTATTTACGTCAACAGAAATAACCCAGACTGTAACTATATCGCCTACTTTAAGTACGTCGCCTGGATGCTTAATGTATTTGTTAGTTATTTGTGATATATGAACAAGTCCGTCCTGATGAACGCCGATATCTACAAATGCGCCGAAATCAATTACGTTTCTTACTGTGCCTTTGAGTTCCATACCCACTTTTAAATCTTCAATGCCCATAACATCAGTTCTCAAAAGAGGCTTTGGCAACTCATCACGAGGGTCGCGCCCCGGTTTTGAAAGCTCGTTTATAATGTCTTTAAGAGTGGGCTCGCCAATTTCAAGCTTTTCTGCCAAAGCACAGGTGCCCACAGTCTCAACAAATTTGTTAACAGGCGCAATATTTCCCGATTTAATATCTGCACTTTCAACTCCTGCAAGCTTAATCAGTTTGTTAGCCGCATCATAACTTTCAGGATGCACGGCAGTATTGTCAAGAACATTTTTGCTTTCGCTGACTCTTAAAAATCCTGCACACTGTTCAAATGCTTTTGGCCCTAACTTGGAAACTTTTTTAAGCTCGTTTCTGGACTTAAACGGTCCGTTTTCCTGACGATACAAAACTATATTGTTGGCAATAGCGTTTGTAACTCCCGCAACTCTGTTTAAAAGCTGTGCAGAAGCTGTGTTAAGGTCAACGCCTACACTGTTAACACAGTCTTCAACAACACCGTCCAAAGCCTGTGACAGTTCATTTTGTGGCATATCGTGCTGATACTGACCCACACCGATTGCTTTAGGGTCAATTTTTACCAATTCGGCAAGGGGGTCTTGAAGGCGTCTTGCAATAGAAACAGCACTTCTTAATGATACGTCGTAAGCAGGAAATTCCTGTGCAGCAAGTTTTGACGCAGAATAAACAGAAGCACCCGCTTCACTTACCACCATATAAGAAATTCCGCAATCAAGTTCCTTGATTACCTCACTTGCAAAGACCTCTGTTTCGTGGGATGCTGTGCCGTTTCCGATTGCGAAAACCTCAACACCGTGTTTTTTTACAAGATCTTTGATGATTTTTTTAGCTTCTTCAATTTTATTATGAGGAGGAACAGGATAGATTACAGAAGTGTCAAGAACCTTACCCGTACCGTCAACTACCGCAACCTTGCAGCCGGTTCTGTAACCGGGGTCAAGACCGAGAGTGACTTTGTTTTTAACAGGCGGCTGCATAAGAAGCTGGCGGGTATTCTTTGCAAAAACAGATATTGCACTTTCATTTGCACTGTCAGTCAGCATATTCCTTATTTCTCTTTCAATTGAAGGGAAAACAAGTCTTGTATATGCGTCCTCTACTGCCTCGCTCACTAATGACGCTGAAACGGAATTATTTTTAACGTGAAGATTTGAAAGAATTGAGAGTCCTATCGTTTTGTCAAAATCAACAGAAACCTTTAAAAATCCTTCTTTTTCACCACGGTTAAACGCAAGAACTCTGTGCCCTGCCGCAGATTTAATAGGTTCAGAATATTCTTTATACATTTCATAAACGCCTAAATCATCCTTAATACCGTTTACAACAATACTGCCGTTGTTTTTAACAGAATAGCGCAGCATTTTTCTTCCTGCAGGGTCATCAGAAACAAGTTCAGCAATAATATCCTTTGCCCCGGCGATTGCATCCTCAACAGCAGGCACATCATCATTCAAGTATTGGGCAGCTAATACAAACGGATCAGTTTCGTTATTCTGCTCATATACTGCATCGGCAAGACCCTGAAGCCCCTTTGCCTTTGCAACGGAGGCTCTTGTTTTTCTTTTTGGTCTAAACGGTCTGTAAATATCCTCAAGTTCTGTAAGAGTTGACGCATTTTCAACAGCTTGTCTGATTTCATCAGTAAGCAAATCCTGTGCTTCAATAGATGCTATAATTTTACTTTTTTGCTCCTGCATATTACGCAAATAATTAAGTCTGTCGAAAACAGCTCTTAACACCTGATCGTCAAGAGAACCGGTCGCCTCTTTTCTGTATCGTGCTATAAAGGGAATTGTGTTTCCGTCGTCAATAAGTTTAACGACATTTTCTATCTGCCAGGGTTTAAGCTCGAACTCCTGACACAACATTAAATTTATATCCATAACTGTTCCTTTCAAATATGATAGGTTATATTTTAGCAGAACGTTCAGTAAAAATAAAGTAGTATTTTGAAGTGTTGTATTTTTTAGATATTTTTGGTATTATGTTAAAAACACTAATACACTTCGGGAGAATAGTATGGATTTTATTGAACTTGCAAAAAAACGCTTTTCCTGCAGAAAATTCAAAACTGATAAAGTTGAACAGGAAAAAATAGATTTAATACTGGAGGCTGGATATGTAGCCCCTACCGCAGTAAACAGACAGCCTCATAAAATACTTGTCCTCACTGACAAAAGTAAGCTTGCGCTTCTTAAAGACTGCACAAAATATGATTTTGACGCACCGCTGTGCTTTATTATCTGCACTGACAAAGATAACGCTTATTCACGAGGATACGACGGCAAAAACTCCGCAGAAATTGATGCCGCTATCGTTACAACACATATGATGTTGGAGGCACAAGACATCGGCCTTGGCACAACGTGGGTAATGGCTTTTAATCCTGTAAAAGTCCGTGAATTGTTTAATATACCCCAAGAGCTCGAAATAGTTGCCCTGCTGCCTACAGGCTATCCTGCTGATGACGCTGTTATCAGTCCCCTTCACTCTAAATTTAAAGATACAAAGGAAATCGTAAGCTACAACGAATTTTAACAAAAAAAATAGCACCTCTGTCTTGGGGGAACAGAGGTGCTTGTGGATGGAGTATTTTTAAAAACAGACAGAGATGAAAAAGTATTTTTATGAATTGAATGAGGAGAAACTCTGACTCCGAAATCTGTTTTCCACAGAGGAATAAAAAAGAATGAAAACTAAGCAACATCTATTGCTTGTCTTAATAATAACGTTAATAAATTTCAAAACTATTAAACATTAATGAACTTTAATAACATTATTTGTTGACAATTTGTTAATAGGAGAAAGACATATGTCAAACATAAACGACTACATAGACGAATACGGCGCAAAAACATTTAGCAAAATGCCGTTTAACGAGGTTGACGCTCTTATTTTTTCCCAGCTTTCCTATGTGGATTATTCTGCTATCGTAGGTAAATTTGACAGCGACAGTGAGATTTCTTTAAGTGAGGCGGCAGCAGTATTTTTCAGCCTTTATGATGAAGAGAAAATAAATAGTGAAACAGCGCTTATATACAAAGCAATAATGCTACTAAAACAGTGTTCAAATTCAAACAGATACAAAGGTATAAGACTGTTAAGATACGTAAACAATGTTAATGACAGAATTGATAAACAGTTTTCAGCAATAACATTTTATATTGACAATAACACTGCTTTAATTGCCTACCGCGGAACTGATACAAGCGTTACCGGTCTTAAAGAATCTGCGATGCTCAGCTATATGTTCCCTGTTCCCGCACAAATACAAGGTCTATATTACTTGCAGGAGAGCGGCACCCTTGCCGACAGAAACTTAATAATTTGCGGACATTCAAAGGGAGGTAATTTAGCCACATTCTCTGCGGTAAACTGTTCGAACAGTTTGAAAAAGAAAATTAAGGGAATTTATGAATTTGACGCTCCCGGTTTTAATGAAGAATTTATTAACCGCCGCGACTATGTGGCAATGAAAAGTAAAATGTACTCCTATATACCACAGTCGTCCGTAATCGGCTGTCTGTTCTACCATAACACAGACAGAAAAGTAGTTAAAAGTACGAATGAAAATATAAGACAACATCAAGCGTCTTCCTGGGTAGTTGATAAAAACAGCTTTGTTTATACAGACGAACGTGATGAGTTAAGCAAATTTATTGAAAAATACATTAAAAAACTTACCGTTACTGTCGGAGAAGACAATATTGAAGAACTTTTTGAAACAATTTTTAACTTCATTGAAAGCACCGGAATAAGTGATTTTGAAGAAATTAAAACATTTGATATCATTAGATTTATACGAACGATTAAATCAATAAAATCAATAGATGACGAAAAAAAAGAATTGATTGAAAAAATAATTAAGCAGGCATTAAAAGATTTTACGTCACTGCTATATACCGAAACTATATCGGAAATTCAATCAAAGCCACGCAGAAGAAAGTAAATTATGAAAAACGTAACAACTGAAAAAATCAAAGTATGGATATTCGGTATTATCTTCATACTTCTGTCACTGTTTATGGCGCCTCAACTGTCAAGTCGTTTTAGCAGCGTAATTAACACTTATACGTTAATTTTCCTTTTTACAATTACAGTTGTTTTATGTGCCGTTACCGTGGCAATCAATAAAAATAATCTTGATAAAATATTTAAAATTTATGCTGCCGAAGCTAACATAATACTACTGGCATATATTGCAGATTACTCTATAAGAGCAATAAAAGGTCAGGAAAGTTATTATACGATGCTTTGGATAAGCTGCGGTTTTGTGGCTTCAATAGGAGTATTTACGGCTCTTGCTTTTTGCACAAATAATGATAAATACAAATATATCAACAAAATTTGGCTGGCTTTTACGCCCACATATGCATATATCTTTCTAATAGTGTTTTTAAGAGAACCAAATACTTACTATGAGTTAAATTTAACATTGGGTAACGGAATTTTAAGTTATACCGATTATTTAATCGGTGCATTTAAAAATGACTTTTGGATGGCATTTAATTTCGTTGGAAATGTAGTATTTTTTATTCCGCTGGTATTTATAATTGATGCTTTCTTTCCAAAGCTAAAACAATATCAAGTATTTCTATTAAGCTGTATCATTCCCTACCTTGTAGAAGGATATCAGTATGTATTCAAATGCGGAAGCGTTGATGTTGATGACATAGTTCTAAATACAGGCGGAATTATCATAGGAATGATTATTTTACTAATATCGCAAAAAAAAGCAGGCACTGCAAATTAATGCACAAGACCGTAAAAAGTAGACAATAGGAAAAACAGACCTCCCGTGGTAGAATGAAAGAAACTGCCATAGGAGGATTTTTTATGCCAAGAAGTTACAGCCATATAAGTGAATATGAAAAAGAAA
>CALWVQ010000023.1 GCA_944385025.1 uncultured Eubacterium sp. | reverse complement strand
TTTTCCTCTTTAATATTTCTTAAGTCATATTTAACGCCGTTTTCATCAAGCCAGTTCTTTGCCTTTTTGCAGGTGGAACAGGGCGGATACTGTATAAACAACATACCTTTATCTCCTTTTCGTTTTATTTTAGTTTTTGCCTTTGTTTTTTTAGGCTTTCTCTTTTTCTGCATAGGAAGCTCCTTGCAGGATTCTGTAACAAGTTTAGTCAAAAACTCTTTGTCGTCCACGTCCTCAATAAGAAAAAAGTTTTTCTCCTCATATCCCGGGATGGAGGCAGACTCCAAATACGGAGCAATTCTCCCTGCTGCCTGCGTCTTTTTTAACAAAAGCATATCGCCGCATATCAGGGCAAATATTTTACCGTTGCAGTAAAGTGCGTATTCGCCGAACATTTTTCTGTAAGTGATGATACCTGCCTCTGACAGCTGGTCAGCAACATACTGCACAAATTCAATACTTGATGACATAATCAGCACCTAAAATATCCTTGTCAGTTAATTCTTGTATATTTCATAAATATCCAATTGACTTTCATTACTCAAGGTTGCCTGTTAAAAGCATAATCGCCGTAAGCGCCGCCACAGGCGCAGTCTGGGTTCGCAGTATTCTTTTGCCGAGACTTGCAATAACTGCTCCCTTTTCACGCAGGTATTCAACCTCGTCCTTTTCAAATCCCCCTTCGGGACCGATATAAACGGAAACGGAGTTTAAATCCTTTGTGATTATATTTTTAAGAGGTTCGCCGCCTCCCTCGTAAAAGAGAATTTTAAGCTGACTTTCGTCCTTTTCCACGGCACTCTTTATGCTTTCCATTTGATTTACGGCAGGAACTATACCTCTTCCGCTTTGCTGTGCCGCCTCCAGCGCAATTTTCTGATAACGCTGATTTTTCTTTTTAGCCGATTTCTCATCGGGACGGCTTACGCTTCTGTGGGTAAGGGTAGGGGTGATTTGACTGACTCCCATCTCCGTACACTTTTGGATAATATCCTCCATCTTGTCCCCTTTAGGCACGCCTTGATAAAGGCTGACCTTAACCGACGGCTCGCTGTTGTTAGGCTGTTTGTAACACACCTTTAAAACTGCCTCGTCACCTGCATCTTCAATCATACAGCCGTAGTCATAACCGTCCCCGCAGGAAAGATAGAGCATATCGCCCTTTTTCATACGCAGGGATTTGATAATGTGGCGTGACTGCTCCCTGTCCAAAACCACCTGTTCATCAGGCACAAAATCTACAAATAATTTTTGCATAATAAGTTCCTTATATTAATGTAATAATTTATATATTATAAGTTGTTTCTCGCCCAGTGAAAAAGGTACTGCTGGGCAATACCCTCTATCCCCTCAAAGCACTTGGGTAAGCCGTCGGGGTAATACTCCATAACACGCTTCATCCACACATCAACGGGAAAGGCGGAATAAAAGCCGAAACCGAAAAGAAGGGCGCAGTTAGCCACTTTAATACCAACGCCGAATATTTTTAAAAGCTCCTGCCTTGCATCTTCAAGGGGCAGGGACTTTATTTTTTCCAAATCAATTTCACCGTTTGCCACAGCTTTTGACAGCTTTTCGAGATATTTTCCGCGGTAACCCGTACCAAGAGCCTCAAAATCCCCCACGGTAAGAGCGCTTAACCTTTCTGCCGATGGGAAAGTGTAAAAACCATCTTCAACCATATCGCCGTAGGTTTCGCAAAGGCGCTTAATAATACCCTTTATCCTTTTAATATTATTCTGCTGGCTGATGACAAAGGAGCAAAGAGCCTCCCAACTGTCCTGATTAAGTATACGTATACCGTAATATCGGTCAACCGTCGATGCAATCAGTTCGTCCTGTTTAAGCGTGTTGCATATTTCCTCATAATCCTTATCTAAATCAAAATAATTACGCCATACCTTTTCAAAATTTTCTTTTGTGGTGTTTTTAAGTATAAAATCGCCGTTTTCCTTTTTTATATTAAGAAAAACTCCCATTGCCACACCGCTGTAACTGCCGTCTGACTGCTTTTCCCACCTGAAAGCCTGTCCGCAGTCAAGAGTTAAATCAAGATCAAGGCATTTGACCCCTTGAAGCACTATATCGTTTTCAACATATTTAATAAACATAAGTCGTTTTACTCTCCATATCATCTTACAGAGAGTATAACATTTTTCTGTCAAGAGTGAAAGTAAAAAATAGCAAATTACACAAAAATTTATTGCAAAAGGGTTACAAATGAAATTGTTGAAAACTATGTGTAAACCTCTAAAAACTTATGGTGATTTAAGAAAAAATAAGTTTTCAACAATTAAAAACTGCTGTTTTAAAGGAAAATTTGCAATGTTTTCAACATTTTCCACAGAGTTTTCCACAAAAACTATGTGTAAAAGTATATATACTTTTCGTTATATTATTTGTTTGTCAAGGATTAATTTTAAAAAAAGTACACAAATTCGACAAAATATTTTTAGTATATTTATTGCTGAAAAATCCTACACTAATTGTATAAAAAATGAAAGGAAGAGTTCTGCTGTGATAAAAGGTGTTAATAAACAGATTTTAGAGGTCACAAATACCGAAAATCCCTACTTTGATAAAATAATTTTTTTTGTAAAACCTGAATATAACAGTCTTGACAGGAAAAAACTACAAAAGGAGGCGGAAACTGTTGCCGCCGTTACCCAAAAGCCGCCAAAGGCAAGAATAAGCAAAAAAAGGGTTATTATGGTTGTTTCAAACTCTGTGCTTTTCACGCTGGCGGGCTTTGCTATATCTTTTTTACTGACTACTTTTGCATAAGGAGAAATAATTATGACGTTAAAAAGAGCATTAAAGGCGCTGCTTGCTTTTCTGATTTGCGCCGGCATTGTTACCGCTTCAGCATTCGGCGGTTTTTACTGCTACCAGCTTATTGACTCAAAAAATCAAGAGAGTACCTACGCCCTTTCAAAATTAGGCTCAACAGGCGACGAGGTTAAATCAATTCAGAGAAAATTAAGCTCACTTGGTTATTACAAGGGCAATATCGACGGCATTTACGGTCAGGCTACAAAATCAGCCGTAACCGCCTTTCAGCGCAACTGCGGTATTACCGTAGACGGAATATGCGGAAAGCAGACCCTTTTGTATTTGGGGTTAGGTTCAGGCAGTTCATCAAATACCACCTCTTACTCCAACTCCGACGTAGAGCTCCTTGCCAAAGTTATCAGCGCCGAGGCAAGAGGAGAAAGCTATGAGGGACAGGTGGCAGTAGGGGCAGTAATTTTAAACAGGGTAAAGCATCCTTCATTCCCCGACTCTATCAGCGGAGTTGTTTATCAAAACGGAGCCTTCTCCTGCATCAACGACTCTAACTGGTACGCCGACGTGGCAGGCTCTGCAAAGCGTGCCGCTGTTGACGCACTTAACGGCTGGGATCCGTCGGGCGGGGCAATCTATTATTTTAATCCTAAAAAAACCAACGATTCGTTTATGCACTCACGACCTGTTGTAAAGGTTATCGGCGACCACTATTTCTGCCTGTAACTCAAAACTAAACAGTTAAACGAAAAGCCTCCCTTTCGGGAGGCTCAATTTTTTCTATTTCAGCGAAATATACATATTATATATGTCATCTCTTGAAAGAGGGATAGGATTTCTCTCCATCAGCATTGACATTGATTTGTCCGTAAGCTCATTAATCTGCTCTTCTGTGGTACAGCCGATTTCTTCAAGAGTGCATCTCATTCCCATTCGCTTTTTCATAGCGGTAATTTCATCAGCCATATCGTAAGGACTGTCAAAGCCGCAGTCCTTGGCAAGAGCGGTTATTCTGCCGTCAGCGTCTGCGTTATCGGCATTAAATTTAATAAAATAATCAAGGGTAAAGGCACAAGCCTCGCCGTGAGGTACGCCGTAAATATTTGTCAGCGGAAAACTGCAGGCGTGAGAGCCTGTTGTTCTGGGGTGACTGAAAGCAACTCCCGCCACCACAGACGCCTCTGCCATTTTTTCTCTTGCCTGTAAATCGTCAGGATTATTATAAACCCTTTCAAGCCACTCAAAAACAAGCCTTGCGCTGTGAATTGAACAGGCGGAGCATATGGGCTGATGAATAGTTGCCCAGTAACTTTCAACGGCGTGGGATAAAACATCAAGTCCCGTTGACGCAGTTATCTGCTTTGGAACGGTGAGAGTAAGCTCAGGGTCAACTACTGCAATCTTTGGATACATTGCAGGGTGGTTCATAGGATTTTTAAGGTTAAGGTTCAAGTCGGTTAAAACGGAAATGTTAGTTACCTCGCTTGCCGTACCCGAAGTAGTTGCAAAGGCAATCATAGGTATAGCCTCGTTTGCATTTACCTCTTTGCCGCCGCTGTGATAAGAGCTTATAACGTCGTCCCCTTTACAGATTGCGCAAGCCGCCTTGCAGCAGTCCATAGGTGAGCCGCCGCCTAAAGCCACGGCAAAATCTGCACCGATTTCTCTCATCACCTTAACGCAGTTGTCAACATTTTCAGTTGTAGGGTTTGGGCGCACGTCGCTGAAAACAGCTTTTATAAGTCCGCCGCTGTTTTTTAAAAACTCATCTGCAAGTCCGTTTTTCGCAAAGCTCCTTGAGCAGACAAGAACGCCGTTAGTTCCCCCTATCTCCTCAATATATTTTTTCAAATCTTTTCTTTTGCCGCTGCCGAATACAAGTTTAACAGGCAGCATAAATTCCCAGTTCATAAAATCCCTCTTTAAAAAATTTCTTGCTACTATGATAACATTTTTTGCTTTTTTAATCAACAACCGGGAAAAAAGGTGTAAAAAGGGTGATTTTTGCAAAAAATCCGCCGCAACTGGCGGTTGCATTTGAAAATGCAAAGCAGATTATGTAGAAAAAGCCTTTGCCACAGGGTAAAATTGCAGATGTCAGGACGGGTAAACAGTCCGCAAAGCGAAAAACTTTTTGATTGGAGATATACATTATGAAAACAGTTATTAAAAATGAACACTTTGGAATTGCAAGAAAAATCGTTTCAAATATGACGGCTGAAAGCTGGGAAACAATCCCCCACGCAGTAGTGTCCTACGAGCCGGAGGTAACAGAATTTCTTAAAGTAATGAAAGAAATAAACAAAGACGCCACCAAAGAAACAAAGCTCACCCTTAATACAATAATGTTAAGAGTAATCGTAGAGGGATTAAAAGCTTGCCCCATATTAAACTCACATATTGAATTTAACAGAAAATTAGTCAGAGGAAACGTAAAGACTTTTAAAGAAATTGACATCTCAATGCCTATGATTTTAAAAACAGGTGAAATGATGACAATAAATATGCACGATATGCACAATAAGACAATGAGCCAGATGCGCGACGCCATTGCAGACAGTGCAAGACGCGCCAACAACTCCGACTTAAACGAGGTAATGTTTGAGGTTTCCCTTGACAATACTCTTCAGGGACTTAAAAAGGGAAAAATCGCCCAGACGGTAAACAGACTTATCGGCTCAAAAACAGGTAAGCACAAAGTAAAGACCTTATCGGGCAAGGCGAAAAAGGAATACTACTCAATCCCTGTTACCGACCGTCTTACAAAGCACGACATTGAGCAGGGCACAATCACCGTATCAAATCTCGGTTCAGTTTGCCGTGACTGGAACGGCATCTGCACTATTCTCGAAATAATTCCCCCGCAGGTGTGCGCCATTGCAATCGGCTCAACCCAGCTTGTACCCATTGCAGAAGAAACAGGAGAAGTGAGAACAGGCTACCGTCTTCCCCTTACTATCGCTTTTGACCACAGAGCCCTTGATATGGGCGACGTTGCCCCCTTTATGAACCGACTTAATGAGATTTTTGCAAATCCTGAAATCATTAAGGAATGGGTTTAATTAAATGAAACAAAAAGAGCTGAAAAAGTCAAATCTTTTTTGGCTCTTTTTTCTATTTATTTTGACCTCTTCGGGTGATATAATCATCTATGGAAAGAGGCGGTATTATGGTTAAAAATCTTACAGAGGGAAAACCGTCAAAAGTTTTGTGGAATTTCTCTCTGCCGCTTTTGGGCAGTATTGTTTTTCAGCAGCTCTACAATGTGGCGGACAGTTTCGTTGCAGGTAAATTTGTCGGCAACGACGCTTTGGCAGCAGTAGGCAACGCATACGAGGTAACGCTGATTTACCTTGCCTTTGCATTCGGCTGTAACATCGGCTGCAGCGTTGTACTGTCACAGCTTTTCGGAGCAAAAAGGTACAAGGATTTAAAAACGGCAGTAAACACCAACTTTATTGCCAGCGGAGTGCTTTGTGTAATTCTTATGATAGTTGGCTTTATATTCACCAAGCCGCTGTTAAGGCTTATCAACACTCCCGACAGCATTATGGCAGACACAAAACTGTATCTTGATATTTATACAGGCGGACTGCTTTTCCTGTTTTTCTACAACATTTCAACAGGTATTTTCTCCGCCTTGGGCGACTCAAAAACCCCATTCGTTTTTCTTGCAATTTCATCAACTGCAAATATCGGGGTTGACATTTTGTTCGTAACACAGTTTAATATGGGTGTAAGCGGTGTTGCCTGGGCAACCTTTATATGTCAGGGCGTATCCTGTATTTTGTCAATGGTTGTAGTTTTCATCAGGCTTAAAAGCATTAAGTGTGAAAAACCCGAGCTGTTTTCAGTACCGCTTTTCAAAAAAATCACACGAATTGCCGTTCCCAGTATTTTGCAGCAGGGCTTCGTTTCGGTAGGAAACATTATTATTCAAAGCATTGTAAACAATTTCGGCACATCTGTAATTGCAGGCTATGCCGCCGCAGTTAAAATCAACAACTTTGCCGTAACCTGCTTTAACACTTTAGGCAACGCTATGTCAAACTACTGCGCTCAGAATTTAGGCGCAGGATTGCAGGACAGAGTTAAAAAAGGCTACAAGGCTGGCATTGCAATCTGCACAGGCTTCGGTTTGCTCTTTACGGCAGTATTTATAATATTCAGAAATCAGATTATCGGTCTGTTTATGAGCGACGGCACTGCCGACGCACTTAAAATAGGCACTACGTTCTTGGTAATCGTTGCGCCGTTTTATATCGTTGTTGCGGCAAAGCTTACAAGCGACGGCGTATTAAGAGGTGCAGGGGCAATGAAATACTTTATGATTACCACCTTTACCGACTTGATTTTACGTGTTATTCTTGCATTTGTTTTGTCTAGATTCTTCGATTCAACAGGCATTTGGCTTTCTTGGCCTGTGGGCTGGACAATCGCCACAATCCTTTCATTATCGTTTTACAGGGCAGGCGTTTGGAAAAAATATAAACTTTAATATAAAGAGGAGAAATTATGCATCAGGATATTAAGAAAGTCCTCGTTACCGAGGAGGAGCTTTATGAAATCACAAAAAAACTGGGTGAAAAAATCACAAAGGATTATCAGGGCAAAAAGCTTTTGATGGTAGGCGTTCTTAAAGGCTCTATCTATTTCCTTACAGACCTTTCAAGACATATTGATTTGCCCTGCCAGCTTGATTTTATTCAGGCTTCAAGCTACGGTTCAGGCACAGTATCCAGCGGAAACATTAAAATCACAAAGGATATTGCCGACGATTTAAGCGAGTTTGACGTACTGCTTGTGGAGGATATTCTTGACACGGGCAACACCCTTAAACATATTTATGATATGCTGATTCAGAGAAATCCACAGTCAATCGCCGTAATCACTCTTTTGGACAAACCTTCAAGAAGAGTTGCAGACATAAAGGCGGACTATGTGGGAGTTGACGTGCCAAACGAATTTGTAGTGGGCTACGGCCTTGACTACGACCAGTATTACAGAAATCTCCCCTACATAGGAGTGCTTAAAGAAGAAGTTTACGAAAAGTAATTGACAAAGCCTTCTTTGATGATATAATAATCCTGTTAAATTTAATACAGACGGTTTTCGGGAAACCGAAAGTAAAAGGGAATCAGGTGAGAATCCTGAGCAACCGCCATTACCGTATTTGACGAAATAAATACATTTGCCATTGGGAAACCGAGAAGGCGTATTTATACGTGCGTTGCACTATATCATAAGTCGGGAGACCTGCCGCAAAAATAAAATTCAGCTTTTGGGCAAGCGGGAAAGCGACGGATTTTAAAGTCCTGATATAACTATACCTCTGCCTAAAAAGCAGGGGTATTTTTTATGAAAAAAATTAGTGTTTTTATATTGACGATTTTGCTGTGCCTAACATTTATCGGCTGCGAAAAATCCCAAGCTACCGAAGACACGCAAACTGTTGCGGTGCAAGAATCACAGACCCAAGCAGAGCAAGGGTCAGAAACTGAAAGCGGTGATAAAATCATTGCAGAAAAAGAGGAAAGCTCCGCTTCAAAAGAAAACAACAAAACAGAAAAAGAAAAAAACAGCGATAAACAAGATTCCTCATCAAAAGAAGAGGAAAAGACAACGGAGAAATCGCCGTCATCGCAAAATGACGCTGAAAATAACACAGAAAAAGCCAAAGAAACCACAACGGCAAAAACCACTTCATCAAGCACTGTCACCTGCTATGTAACTATCGAATACACAGCAATTCTTGACAATATGGATAAGCTAAAGGAAGGGCACGAAAAATATGTAAACCAAAGCGGTTACGCCCTGTCAAAAGAAAAGGTAACGGTTAAAAACGGCAGTTCGGCATATCAGGCGGTAAAAACAGCCTGTGACAATAACGGCATAAAGGTATCCACCACAGGAAGCGGAAAAAAAGTGTATATTTCAGGCTTTGGAAATATAGACGAAAAGGACTGCGGCAGTGCAAGCGGCTGGACCTACTATGTAAACGGCTATTTCCCGCCAAAAAGCTGCGGAGCATACACAGTGTCAAACGGTGATGAAATAAGATTTTCATATGTTGTAGAAAGTAAATAAGGAGGACATAATATGAAAAAAATTATATCTTTTTTAACTGCGGTACTTATTATCGCATCAACAAGCTTCAGTGCCTTTGCACAGAGCGCACCGTCAAAAGAGACTGTTTTAAATCAGCAAAAGGGAGCAGTTGAGTTTGTAACAAAGGGCGTTGCATCTTACAATCTTGACAATGCGGTGGAATACAGCGACTATGCTGTTTCGGGCGCAGATATGTCAAAATTTAACGACGCTTTTCTTGCCGACGTTAAGGCAAATCTTGAAAAAAACAACGGCAAGTTAATATCAACCTACGGCGAAAGTCTTGCCACCTACGGCTCAGTTGTTTTAATTCTTGACTCCGCGGGAGAAAATCCAAGAGATTTTTACGGCTACGATATTGTAAAAGCATTTACCTCAATGGACCCTGCCAGTGACGCAGGCAGTTCATACTATTACAGAATTATTATTTCTGCATTAAAGCTTTTGGGAGAGGACGAATTTGCCCTTAAAGTTTGCGACGCACTTATAGATAAATACTACGTAATGGGAAGCGGAACGGACAACTGGGGCTTTTCCTGTGATAACGACGGACAGTTTATAACCGCCCTTGCACCCTATGCTGAAAACTATCCCGATGTAATTGCTGACGCATTCAACTGTATTGAAAAGTACGAAAGCGACGGCGGATATTTCGGCGACGCACAGTGGACTCCTTACGTAAACACTTGTTCAACGGCACTTGCCTTTATGGCTTATTCATCATATGCCTACTATAACAATGACGAAAAATCATTTGAAAAGGCAAACGCTATTTACGCTGACCTTTGCACCTTTGAAAGCAGTGGAAACACAGGCGTATTTTTAGACTCTTATTCTGACACAGAAGACGCTTATTCCACAAGAAACGCCCTTATGGGACTGAATGAATACGCAAAAGCCCTTGAGCTCTTCGCTAAAACAGAAGACAACACCGCCACAACTCCTGCTGACGATAACAAAAACGAAAATCAGCAGACCACCGACGCTGCCGTAACAGAAACCGCCGCAGAGAAAGAGGTAAACGATTCCAAAAAATCGCCAAACACAGGAGCATCAATCACCGCAGTTTCACTTGCATTTGCAATAGCAATGGGAGCAGGCGCCACAGTAATTACAAAAAGAAAAGAAAAATAATCAAGCTAACAAAAAAGGACAGGTTTAAGACCTGTCCTTTTTTCAGCGTGTAGAAAGAGTCGATTTACAAATTTCTACACGCTGGAGGATGTCGAGAAATGGGACTGAATTCTGATTTTTGCGAGTGGGAGCTGTACCTCGTCCAAACAACTTTCATATTCGGACAAATTCTCAAGTGAATTTGTATTGATTATTTCAGTTGTTTCTCCTCTTCCCAAAAAGTTGAAACTTTTTGGGAGCCCTGATATATGCCCCCGAGCAAAAGGCAGGAAACGCACAAAAGTGGCTGGAAATCGATGTTACAGCCACTTTTAAAATTTTACAACAAGCAAAAATTTTACCTTTTTTTGCTTTCGTTTTACAACAAACTTTTTTCAAACAATAATTCTTGCGTGGTTCAGACCACTTTATCGACAGACTGGAGAAGGACAGGTTTATGACCTGTCCTTCTTTGCAATATTTTCTATATATTTATCGTCAAATATATTTTTTAGCCCTTCCCATGCAAGCTGTCTTCGCTCAAACAAAAGCCCGCTGAAAAAGGCTCTTATTTTATTTGGATTTGCCTGATTTAAAGAGGCGGAAATTAGTTTGTTTTCACCTAAAAACTTATAGTAAAAATCCATTTTGCCTTTTAAATCTTTCCAGCTGCTTTCACCGCACCATCCTGTTTCGCTGACTGCACTTAATCGCGGATATGTCATTTTCTGTGCTTTTTTCATATCAGGCACATATTCCGTCCACAAAGTTGCCTCTACTCCAAGGCAGTTTCCGTTATAGGGCTTATGCTCAGCCGATTTTTCAAGACTTATGTAGCCGTAAGGCAAATCTATATAATACGCCTCAACAGACGTATCAATGAAAGGACGTTCACCTGTTTCAAGTTCTCCGCATTTTGTAAAGCCTAAATCAGTGTCAAGCCTGCCCTCTTCCTTTAAATCCCAGCTCCACATAAACGACTGCTTGCCGTGTTCTTTGCAGTAGTCTTTCACCAAGTTCATAAACCAAATCTGCAAATCGTCGCTGTCCTTTAACCCTAATTCCTTTATTCTTTTTTGGCAATGGGGACACAAATTCCAGCGGTGCTTTGGCACCTCATCTCCGCCGATATGAAAATACTCGTCAGGGAAAAGTTCAAAAAACTCATCAAGCACATTTTTTACAAATTCAATAGTGCTGTCCTTGCCAACGCAAAGCACATCGTGCTTAACGCCCCAGTGGTCGGCAACAGGAAGCTTTCTGGGAAAACAGGTTAAATCGTTGTAACAGGCAATAGCACTTCTTGAATGACCGGGAATATCAAACTCCGGCATTACCTTTATGCAAAAATCGTGGGCATAGGAAACAATTTCTCTAATTTCTTCCTGAGTATAAAATCCGCCGTGCGGTTTATGATTAAAATTAGTCTTTTTTCTCACAGAGCCCACCTGTGTTAAAAGGGGATATTTTTTTATTTCAATACGCCAGCCCTGATCCTCTGTCAAGTGAAAATGAAATAGATTAAGCTTGTGCATTGCCATCTGCCTTATAAAGTGCTTAACATCTTCCACGCTGAAAAAATATCTTCCGCTGTCCAGCATAAAACCGCGTATTTTAAATTCAGGCTTATCCTTTATTGTAAGACACGGCACGTTATAATCTGTCTGAAAAAATATCTGCTTCAGGGTTTGAAGAGCATAAAGCTCACCTGATACTGAAGAGGACTTTACTGTTATTTTTTCCTGTGTAACACATATTTCGTACTCTTCGTTTTCTAAACCCTGAACATCCTCAAAAAATATATTTTCTTCCTCTTGAGGCTTGTTGCAAAAAGACAAAAAATCTTTTTGTGCGTTTTCGCTTAATCTGTTTTTTCCCAAACAAATATGACTCAGCTTTAATATTCCTGACTTTATTTCAATACTTTTTACGTTTGGTATCAGTTTCATAATAAATCACCCGTCTTTAAAGTAACATAAATATTCACCAATAGCAACCTTATATTGAATTTCGTTTTCCCCTGTGATATACTTTACACAAAGAAACCCCAAAGGAGTACATCTATGGAATTTAAGGTAAACGCCCGTTATATTTCAAAGGGAGAAACAAAAACTACAAACAGTTTTGAAAATCAGGAATTTAACCTTGCTTTAACCCACACAGGCGAAAGAGTAAAACTTGACATAAAAGTTAAAGAGCCTGTGGAATTTGAAAAGCTGGAGATTTATACCGATTTTGATTACGACAAGTCCTGCCGTATTTTTACTAACGGTTATCAGAGCTGGACTGTTTCCCGTGAATATACGCCAAACAGCTCAATGTCAGAGTTTAATCCTAAATTTATGGGAATTAACAAAAAGAACTTTAACCCTCTGGGAATGTGGGGTGCGGGAGATTTAACTTTCCATCAGTATCCCGAAAAGAGAGGCGTTTTCTACGGCTACTCCTACGGCTATGTAAGAAAAGGCGGCGACATTTTTCTTTTCGGCTCGTTAAGTGAAAAAGCCGGATATACTATTATTACCTTTGACGCAAACGCTTTTAAAGTATATATTGAAAAGGATTTGCAGGGCGTTACCCTTGAAAACGACAAAACCCTGCTTGAGCTGGCGCTTATTGAAAACAGCTACGAAAAAGCCTTTGACAGATATTTTGAAATGATGAAGATTCCTCCTGTAAGAGTTGACAGAAAGTGCGGCTATACCACGTGGTACAACTACTATACAAACATCACGCAGGAAATTGTTGAACGTGACTTAAAGGCAATTTCACAGCTAAACAATAAAGTCGACATTTTTCAGATTGACGACGGTTATCAGCGTACCGTAGGCGACTGGCTTATAACAGACGAAAAGAAATTCCCCGACGGTATGAAAGCAGTCAGCGACAGTATTCACCAAAAAGGTATGATGTCGGGCTTGTGGCTGGCGCCTTTTGCCGTAACTCCCAAATCCTATATTTTTAAGGAGCACAAGGACTGGCTGGTTACCGACGAAAAAGGCAAATACCACTACGCCTCTCAAAACTGGGGCGGTTTTTATGCCCTTGATATTTATAACGAGGAAGTACAGGCATATCTTGAAAAAGTTTTTGACACCGTATTAAATCAGTGGGGATTTGATATGGTAAAGCTTGATTTTCTTTACGCCTGCTGTATCAGACCTATTCACAACAAATCCCGCGGCGAAATTATGTGCGACGCTATGGATTTAATCCGCAAGTGGTGCGGCGATAAAATTGTTCTGGGCTGCGGTGTGCCCCTTGCTCCCGCCTTCGGCAAGGTGGACTTCTGCCGTATCGGCTGTGATATGGCTTTGGACTGGAACAAAAAGCCGTTTTCAAGAGAGGACGTTTCAGCTGTAAACGCTCTTACTAATACAATTTTCCGCCGTCACCTTGACGGCAGGGCTTGGCTTAACGACCCTGACGTTTTTCTCCTGCGGGAAAACAATATTAAAATGCCTATGAGTCAGCGCAAAATCATTGCCTTGATAAACAGTATTTTAGGCAACCTTCTTTTTGTCAGCGACGACGTTTCCACCTATACAGACGAACAAAAAGAAATTTTCACTCGCGCTGTCAGAAAACGCGATACATCGGTTGAAAGCGCTGACTTTGTATCAAAAAATATAATTAAAATAAAATATTCTATCGACGGCGCTCCCCACGTGTTCACATTTAACTTGCATCGTGGCGAAGTTTTGCAGCAGGACTGATAATATGGCAAATCAATTTTCACGCAGCGAGCTTCTTTTAGGACAGGAAGCTATGGAAAAACTTAAAAATTCCCACGTTGCCGTGTTCGGCGTGGGAGGTGTAGGCAGTTACACTGTGGAAGCGCTGGCAAGGTGCGGTGTTGGCGAAATCACTTTGGTGGACAACGATGCTGTTTCACTTACAAATTTAAACAGACAGCTTATTGCTTTGCATTCTACGGTAGGCAGGCTTAAAGCAGACGTGGCAAAAGAGCGTCTGCTTGACATTAATCCTAATATAAAAGTCAATTCTTTAGCGACTTTTTTTACCCCCGAAACAAGTGACACCATCGACTTTTCTGTTTTTGACTATGTGGTGGACGCAATAGACACAGTCAGCGGCAAAATTGCTCTTGTTCAGATATGTAATAATAAAAATATCCCCATTATCAGCTCAATGGGCACAGGCAACAAGCTTGACCCAACAAAATTTGAGGTAACGGATATTTTTAAAACCTCAATGTGCCCTCTTGCAAAGGTTATGAGATATGAGCTTAAAAAAAGAGGTATAAAAAAGCTCAAGGTGGTTTATTCAAAGGAAGAACCCAAAGCTCATAAATCAGTCACTGACGAGGAAGCAGGAAACAGGCGGAGTATTCCTGCCAGCGTTTCTTTTGTTCCACCTGTTGCAGGTCTGATTATTGCAGGCGAGGTAATTAAGGATTTAGTTGACAATTAATTTTACTTGTGATTTAATTGTTTTAAGATAATTAGGGAGAATTAATATGAAAAGAGTTTTAACATACGGCACTTTTGATTTGCTCCACTACGGTCATATCCGTCTTTTAAAACGTGCCAAGGCGCTGGGCGATTATCTTGTTGTTGCCCTTTCAACCGACGAGTTTAATGCGGGCAAAGGTAAAAAGGCTTATCATTCATACGAAACAAGAAAGAAAATGCTTGAAGCCATAAGATACGTTGATTTGGTAATTCCGGAGGAAAGCTGGGAGCAGAAAATCAACGACGTTAAGGAGTATCATATCGACACCGTAGTTATGGGCGGCGACTGGGCAGGCAGCGACAAATTTGACTATCTTAAAGATTACTGCGAGCTTGTTTTCCTTGACAGAACACCGGGGGTATCAACCTCTATGATTAAAAAGGACTTGGGACTTAAAGAGGCTATCAACGGCGTTGATCAGCTCCCCGATACAGAGGACGATAAATAAATACCAAAGGACAGCTTAGACTGTCCTTTTATTTTTTGCTTATCTCTATAACGGTTTTTCCTTTTGTTAAAGCAAGATTTTTAAATTTAAAAGCGCCGCCAAAGGACTTTTTTACATATGTAACCACATAATCGGATTTACTTATCATCCACTCGTTTCGTTTACTAATAGCATATTTAGGAGGTACCGTTTCTAATCCCTGTGGATAAATCGTGCAATCGTAACTTTCCGTATAAGTGCCGTCTTTTTTTGTCGGGAGATAAGCAAGCACTATAAAATACCTTATATGCGAGTGTGTTTTTTTCATCTTGTCAAGCTGTCTTTTAACTATCTTATCAAAATTTCCCTGATTACCTACATAAAAAACATCAACATTTTTATTTTCTATAAGGTCTGTCAATACTGTATCCAATAATATTACCACATCATCTAATGTGTCTCTGTGACCGAAAAAAGTACAAATCATAAAATCACCTAAAAGCAAAGATATAGTATACTTAATTTAAGTATACTGCCAACATTGTATCACAAAATAATCTTAAAATATACTTAAATTAAGATTTAAGGTGATTTTATGAGAAATAAGAACAACAAACATCTTGGTATTGAAGTAGATCCTGAACTTCACAGGAAACTACATTACATTGCAAAATATGAGGGCAGGTCTGCAAACGGGCAGATACTTTATTTAATCCGCAAGTGCATCAAAGAATTTGAAAACGAAAACGGTGAAATTAAAGAAGACGATATACATTAAACTGCAAATTTGAATTGTTTTAAGAAGAGGTTTTCCCTCTTCTTTTTTTTCTGAAAACATTTCTGCGTTTTTCGTTTTTTATGAAACAAAAATGTTTCACGGCGGTTTGTAACTTTTTTGTCGTCTTTTGTTCCCCGAAAATTAAGGAAAAAGCTCGAATTATGCTGTGAAACAGACAACTGTCTATTTTCCCACA
>CALWVQ010000022.1 GCA_944385025.1 uncultured Eubacterium sp. | reverse complement strand
TAAAATAAATGTTGCAAACGAATAACGTCAGGTTCTTTGCTTTGTATACTGTTTTAATCTGTTATATTTTGATAATGTGAATTTTGATTATTGATAATTTAATGCTTGCGGCTGATAATATGATTTTTAATATTAATAGAGAGTTTATCTTTTGTATTAAACAACAAGAAAACTGTTATAAGCAAGGCGATGGATATCAACGTTATGATAATTTGACATTTAAGGCTAACGTTTTTATTATCCCATTGGAGTAAAATGCCCATATTTTTAAAAAATTCATTTAATAATTCTGATTGTTGGGGAAAACTCGCTTCTTTCATATTTTCAAGTGAAAATTGTCTGCAAAGATTTGCAAGCTGAAATGGCGGATAAAAAAACAACACGTTTTTCAGCCATTGGGGATAAAAAGAATAGGGCAGATAACTGCCTGAAAGAAATCCTGCAAGTGTGCCGTAAAGGTTTGCGAATGTTAAAAATGCACCAACTGTTTTCAGCAAATTTGCAAAAACAAGTAAAATTCCCGAACAAATAACAGAAGAAAAAGCTAAGGTTATAAGCAGTTTTAAAAGGGTTAAAGGTTCAAGTGTATTTGAATATTCATATCTGAAATAAATCTCGCTTAATATTAAAGTGATGAGAGAAAAAAAGGCAGAAACCACAGCAGATGAAATCCAGCAGGACAAGGTAAGCGTAAAAGGAGATACAGGAGCTGTAAGGAAATCACGTTTTATACCTGTTTCTGTATCTCGTACATAAATGTGAAGAATACCAAAACTTGTTGTAGTGGAAATTACAGGAAAAAGTGCGCTAATCATCATTCTGTCTGTGAAGAGAGAAACATATTCTTTTTTTACACCGCCTGCCTCAACAACATCTAACGAAAAATTGCGAAGGAACAAAACGTAAAGGCTTACAACAACGCATATTGATGCGAAAGTAAGAAAAATAACGGCTTTGTTATTTAAAAACACAGCTAAATTTCTTTTTACTATCATCTTAATTTTCATTTACTCACCCGAAAGCAATCTGCAATAGTCATCATACATAGAAAAAACAAAAGTGTCTTTTTCATTGGCGCCGTGGGTCAACGCTGATATTTTTCCGCTGTTAATAATTTTACCGTTACTCAGTATGCAGTATTTGTCCGCGTAAAGAACCTCCTCAAGATAATGGGTAGTGTAAAAAATTGTAATGCCCAAATCATCACGAAGAGAAATAAGAGTATTCCAAACAAATTTTCTGGCTGTAGGGTCAAGACCCGTGGTGGGTTCGTCAAGGATAAGAAGAGAGGGCCTTGAAAGAAGAGCCCTTGCGATTTGGACAAGGCGTTTTTGCCCTCCTGAACACTTGCCGTATTTTTTGTAAAGAATATTTTGCAGTGATAAAGTTTTTATAACTTTGAAAATGCTTTCTTCTAAGTCTTTTTTCTTTGCGTAATAAAGGGAACCTCGAAATACAAGGTTTTCATAAACGGTTAACTCGCTGTCAAGAACATCGTTTTGAAAAACAACTCCGATTTCTGATTTTATTTTTCGCTTGTTTTTATCTAAATCAAAGTTAGAAACACTGACATTTCCTGAGGTTTTTTTAAGCAATGTTGAAAGAATATTCATAGTGGTGCTTTTTCCGGCTCCGTTAGGTCCTAAAAAAGCAAAAATTTGTCCTTTTTCAACGTCAAAGCTAATGGCTTTCAGTACCCGTTCATTTTTATATCTTTTTTCAAGATTATTTACGCTGACGCTATTCATAATAAATTCCCCCTTTTTAATCCTATGAACGCTGTATATAAAATATAAGTTAGTAGGAAAAGGGATTAACTGTCACAATAAATGTTAAATATTAATTTTACAAATGCCTTATATTGATGTATAATTGCCTTACTGAATAACAAATATATGGTGAAAAGATGATAAATAAAGTGATAGAGGCGCTTTACAGCTTTTTGTGGAGCGATTTAATAAATATTCCCTTAAAAAACGGAGGAAATATCGGTATTCCTCTTCTTGTGATTCTGCTTATTCCGACAGGAATACTTTTTACAATAAAGACAAAATTTCTTCCTGTGAGAAAATTTCCTGCTATGGTCAGGGCTCTCGGCGAAAAGAAAGAGGATAAAACTGCACTGTCTACATTTCAAACTCTTATAGTTTCTACAGCAACAAGAGTTGGAATGGGTAATCTTGTGGGCGTTGTTGCCGCAATATCGGTGGGCGGAGCAGGCGCAGTATTTTGGATGTGGCTTTCTGCGCTTTTAGGTGCGTCAACAGCATATGTTGAAAGCACACTTGCCCAGCTTCACAAGAAAAAAGACCCTCTTTACGGCGGATATAAGGGCGGTCCTGCGTACTATATGCACGATTTTGCAGAGAAAGTAAGAAAGAAAAAGGTAAAACGCTCTGTTATAGGAGTGCTGTTTGCTGTATCAGCTTTAATTTGCTGGTGAGGAATCAGTCAGGTTATCAGCAACTCTGTGGTTTCGGCATTTGATAACGCATTCTCAATTAAGCCTATATATACTACCATAGCTCTTGTAGTTCTTGCGGCAGTTATTGTTTTGCGTAAGAATGCCACAATAAAGGTGCTTGATATAATCGTTCCTATAATGGCAGTATGCTATTTCATTATCACTATTGTGATTATTATAAAAAATATAAATGTTCTTCCCGACGTGTTTAAAAGAATTTTTGAAGAGGCATTCGGAATAAGACAAATTGCCGGCGGAGGATTCGGCGCAGTTTTAATGAACGGTGTTAAAAGGGGCTTGTTTTCAAACGAGGCAGGTTCGGGTTCCGCTCCCTGCGCCGCTGCCGCAGCACAGGGTAAATCGCCTGTTACTATCGGTCTTGTTCAGGCTTTAGGCGTTATAATTGACACTATTGTAATTTGTACCTGCACCGCAATGATTATGCTTTTAGCTCCTCAAAGTCTTACGGAAGGTCTTGAGGGAATGGAGCTTCTTCAAACAGCGATGAATTATCATATCGGTGAGTGGGGAACAGTGTTTATTGCTGCGATACTTGCCCTTTTCAGTTTTTCCACATTTATAGGAGTGCTGTTTTATGCCCGTTCAAACGTGTCATATCTTTTTGGGGATAAAATGATTTTTCAGGTTATTTATAAGATAATCGCTCTTGTAATGCTGTTTATCGGCGGACTTCAGGCGTACCAGGTAGTGTGGGATTTGGGCGACGTGGGAATCGGACTTATGACAATATTTAACCTGATAGTTCTTATACCTATGTCAAAAGAGGCAACAAGTCTTTTGGATAATAAACCGTTGAAATCAAAAAGTAAAAGTCACAGCAACAATTAAGCGCTGATAATCTTTTCGCTTTCCCGATAATGTTAGAAATAAGCCGAATTCTACGAAGCATAGGGTGAAATCAACCCGCTTTTGTTGTAAGATAAAGTTGAAGGAGGGATAGAATGGATTCAGTAAAGACCGGAAACTTTATTAAACAGCTTAGAAACCAACAAAATTTAACACAAAAACAGCTTGCCGATAAATTAGGTTGTACTGATAAAGCTGTTTCAAGATGGGAGACCGGAAAAGGTTTTCCCGATGTGTCATATCTGCTTGATTTAGCTGAAATTTTAAATGTGGGCGTAAATGAAATTTTAATAGGGGAGAAAATAGGTAAAGAAAATTTGGAACAAATAAACAACGCCATTATTGTAAATACAATGTCAGACTCTAACAAGAAGATAAATAAACTGAAAATCGCAGTATTTATACTTTTGTGTGTTTTGCTGATTTCTGCGTATTACATACCTGTTGCAATTATGACTCCATCGGATACTATGGGGGTAATATTTTTCCATATAATAGGTTCATTTGTTATTAGTTTTTTTACAGGTTTTGTAAATTTGAAAATCAAATGGTTATTCCCAATATTTTGTTTTGTTTGTTATTTCCCTATGATGTTCATATTTGAAAGTATGGATTTAGTATATTACGCTTTGTTCTTTATTGCGTTAGGATATGTTACTCAACTTATTGCCACAGGCGTTCAATGGCTTTTTTCAGTATTAAAAAGTAAAATAAAAAAGAAATAAGGCAGTATAATGATAAAAATAATGTTTGTGTGCCACGGCAATATATGCAGAAGTCCTATGGCAGAATTTATAATGAAAAAGTTAGTCAGTGATAAAGGTTTGAGGGACAGTTTTTATATTTCATCAAGTGCTACCAGCACAGAGGAAATATGGCACGGTGTAGGTAATCCCATTTATCCTCCAGCTCAAAGAGAACTTAAAAAGCAGGGGATACCCTTTGACAGCAATAAAAGGGCTGTTCAGCTTAAAAAAGTCGACTATGAAAAATACGATTATATTGTCGCAATGGACAGTATGAATGTAAGAAATATAATGAGGATTATCGGCACTGATAAAAACAGTAAAGTGCATAAGCTGATGGATTTTACAAACAAAAAAGGGGACGTGGCAGACCCTTGGTACAGCAACAGATTTGACGTGGCGTTTAACGATATTTATGAAGGCTGCTCCTGCCTGCTTGAGAACATTATTAAAAGGGAGATATAAAAATGATTTTCGGCATACCAACTCTCATTGAAAATGAAAATCTTGAGGAGTCTTTTGAACTTTGCTCAGGGTTACGACTGAATTTTATTGAGCTTAATATGAATATGCCCCAGTATCAAGTTGAATCTCTTTCAAAAACAGACTTGCTGCTTGATTTAAAGGACAAGTACCATATAGGCTATACAATCCACTTAGATGAAAATCTGAATGTGTGTGATTTTAACAAGTCTGTGGCAGACGCTTATATGGAAACGGTTAAAAGGACAATACATATTGCAAAAGAGATAGATGCTCCTGTGATAAATATGCACATGAATCACGGCGTACATTTTACTCTGCCCGATAAAAAAGTTCAGCTTTTTGAAATGTATAATCAGTTTTATATGGACAGAATAAAAGCATTTAGAAATATGTGTGAAAATGAAATCGGCACAGCTAAAATAAAAATTTGTATTGAAAATACCGACGGATACAAAAATTATGAAAGAAGAGCCGTTAAATACCTGCTCGAAAGCGAAGCTTTTGCACTTACGTGGGATATTGGTCACTGTAATTCAGCGGGAAATGTTGATGAAGAGTTTATTTTGCAAAATGAGGAACATCTTGCTCATTTCCATATTCACGACAGTTTGGGTAATAAAGACCATATGACTCTCGGTACAGGTGAAATAGATTTAGAAAAAAGGCTTTCTGCGGCAAAAAGGCACAACTGCCGATGTGTTATTGAAACTAAAACGGTACAAGCGCTGAAAAAATCAGTGGGCTGGTTAAAAGTAAACGGATATATGTAAAAAAGCACTGTGAATTTGCACAGTGCTTTTTAATATGATTTTGATATTATTTCCCTTATATTTTTTTCAGCCTGTTCTATCTCCCAATGAAATTCAGCTGAAGAAACTCGCAAAGCCCCTCCCTCAAGAATTATAAGCTGTTCCAATGCATCGGAGGTGACAACTCTCACCCTGTTGGTTTTTGCCAGCTTATAGGAAGCTTTCTCTATATACATATCAGCCGTTTCTGCTTCTTTTGTATACACTATGGTGATGTTGCCTTGCTTTTCTACCTCGCCTGTATTCCCTTTAACCTTGTAGGCGTCAAACACAAGAATTACATTGCATTTTCTGTAACCCTGATAGTTGCACAGGATATTTACAAGGGCGTTTCTTGCGCCTTCCAAACTGTCCTTTGCCAAATCCTTCAGCCTGTCCCAAGAATAGATTACGTTATAGCCGTCTACAAGAAGATATTCCGTGCCGTCGTAATTAGTCTTATGCGGTCTTTTGTAGTCTTTCTTGTCTGTGCTTTCAGTAAAGGTAAAGTGAGTTGACTGTGGGTTACTCTGCCTGTTTTTAACAGGACCGTAGGTTTTTTCAAAAATAGCCATAAGCTCTTTGTCAAGGGCAAAAAGGTCTTGTTTATCCCTGTATTTTGACGTAACAAATTCGTTACCGTTAGTACCTTTTATCAATGCTTTTTCAGCACGGGACAATGCACTCGGCAGGTGCATATGACTTTTAACCTCGTCCCATTTTACGTTGTAGCCTGCCCCGTGAGAGCAGAAAACAGAGTCGCAGGGATTGTCAGTATCTCCGTCGCAGTCATATCCTATCTGTTCAATTACCTCGTCACTGTTGTGACAGGGTTCGTATCCTTTTAATGAGCAGGCAATCCTGCCTTTGCCGTGGGTGTACTGCAAAACTTCTCTTGAATAGTCGCACATAGTGCTTACCGGCGCAGTTCCTGTTATTACGGCAAATTCACCCGAACTTTCCGGAGTGTCAAAACTGCCTGACATACGCTGAATATCTGTAATTGCTCTGCCCACGTTTTCATTGGGAATTTCAAGAGTGAATTCATAAACAGGCTCCAGCAGTACGCTTTTTGCCTGTCTCAGTCCCTGCCTTACAGCACGGTAAGTTGCCTGGCGAAAGTCTCCTCCCTCGGTGTGCTTTGGGTGTGCCTTGCCTGATGCAAGAGTTATTTCTATGTCTGTTATTGGAGATCCTGTAAGTACACCTATGTGAGTTTTTTCATAAAGGTGAGTAATTATGAGTCTTTGCCAGTTTTTATCCAAAACGTCCTCTTTGCAGTCGTTTTTTATGATTACTCCGCTGTTTCTTTTGCCGGGTTTTAAAACAAGATGCACCTCTGCATAATGTCTTAAAGGTTCAAAATGGCCTACGCCCTCAACAGTGTCGGCAATAGTCTCTTTATAAATAATTCCGCCCTTTGAAAAAGAGGCGTTTATCCCAAAGCGTTCTTTAATTATTGACTGCAAAATCTCAAGCTGAATCTCACCCATAAGCTGAAGATTAATTTGTGAAAGACGTTCATTCCATACTACCTTTAGTTGAGGATCTTCTCGTTCAAGAATTTTCATTTTACCGAAGGCTGTATGAGGGTCGACTTCAGCGGGAAGCTCTAACTTGTAGCTTAATACAGGCTGCAATATAGGAAGTGAGGAGTTTTTTTCTGCTCCAAGTCCGTCTCCCGATTGGGCAAATGTAATGCCGGTAACGGCGCAGACAGTTCCTGCTTCTGCTTTGTCAGCAGTAGTAAATTTATCGCCGTTATATATTCGTATTTGGTTTACTTTTTCTCCGCTTTTGTTTTTTTCGGAGTCTAAAACGTCTTTTACGTTTAGCCTTCCTCCCGTAACTTTCATATAAGTGAGCTTTTGTTCTTTATCCTGTGATATTTTAAAAACTTTACCTGCAAATTTTTCGGGGTAATCAGGCATTTTTGTATATGCTTCAAACTTGTCCAAAAAGTCTAGGGTTGCGTCTAATTTAAGAGCCGAGCCGAAAAGACAGGGAAAAATATTTCTTTTTTGTATTCCTTCAGCTATATGGTTGGGTTTTATTTTGTCTGTTTCGTAAAATTCGTTAAGCAGATTTTCACTGCAAAGTGCAATGTTTTCATAAAAATTCTCTGTATTGTCATCGGTAAAGTCTACGCAGGCTGAACTGAATTTGTCTTTAAGCTGGGTTAATACTCTGGTTCTGTCTGCTCCGTTTAAATCCATTTTGTTTACAAAAATAAATACAGGAACGTTGTATTTTGACAAGAGTTTCCAAAGGGTTTGGGTGTGGCTTTGTATTCCGTCTGTGGCGCTTACCACTAACACTGCATAGTCAAGTACTTGAAGTGTACGTTCCGTTTCGGCGCAAAAGTCAATGTGACCGGGAGTATCCAGCAGGGTGAAATATGTGTTCTTATATTCAAATACTGCCTGTTTTGAAAAAATAGTTATACCTCTGTCACGCTCAAGGCTGAAATTATCAAGAAAAGAGTTTTGGTGGTCAACTCTGCCGAATTTTTTTAAGGCGCCCGACTGGTAAAGCAGTGCCTCCGACAATGTAGTTTTACCTGAATCTACGTGGGCAAGGATACCAAAAACTATTTTCTTCATCTTTTCACCCCTGTTTATCAAAGTTGATTGTTTTAGCTATCTAAATTTATCATATATAACGGGTATTGTCAAAAATATTTGTAAAAATAAAATTTACTGTTGATTTTTAAGTAGTGTATTTGGTATAATGATTAGGCAAAATGAAAACGGGGTGTAGCGCAGGTGGTAGCGCACCAGACTGGGGGTCTGGGGGCCGCAAGTTCAAGTCTTGTCACTCCGACCAAAAAACCGAACACATCGTAAGCGGTGTGTTCGGTTTTTATTTTTTATTCAATTATTCAGAAATAAGGTAATGCAAACAGAGATTTACAGCGTTTGAGTTTCAATTACCTCTTTGCCGAAAATTGCATTCCAGTCTAAATAGTATTCGTACTGTTTAACCAGCTTGCGAGCCTCAATGTATTTAAATGCTTTCTTGTGAAAACGATCAAGCTCTTTTGACGCCTCTTTAAGCATTTTATTTTTAGCTTTAATTTCTTCATAGCTTTCTTCGCTCATAGCTTTAGCCTTGTTGTATGCCTCCATTGTAGGTTCGCTTATTGAGTAAAGTTCTTCAACAGAATGAGAAATCAGCTCTTTTGCCTTATTTACCTTCTTTATCATCTCCGGGGAAGAGAAACGCCTATTTTCATTTACGATTATTTCAAGAGCTTTAATGGATTTTTTCAGTTTTCTCTTTTCACGTGAAGAATTTGTACTTTTTAACTTAAGCAGACATTCTTCATAACGGCTGACAGCGTCTGAATAAAGCTTTTTTGCTTCTTCAAGCTGTCCTTTTGAAAGTTCATTGTTTGCATAATCTTCTAATGCGGCTCTGATTTTAAGTACGGTGATATACGATTTGTGCTCTTCTTCGGTAAGGGTATAAAGAGTGGTAAAAGGAATAAGTGAAAGAGCATATCCTGCTATGGCAATTAAAATCATTGCCTTTGACAAGGGTTCTCTGAAAGAAGCCATATACAAATCGTCATAGTTGTCCACTAAACCGTAATGATTTTGCATTACAACAGTCTGAACAAAATAAGTTACTCCCATAGTAACAAAGGTGCCTATAAATGTTACCGCCTGTGCCATTAGGCCCTCAAGTCTTTCGCCTGTTTTGTACTGCTGATAGTCAAGCACATCGGCGTTCATTGCAGAGTCGCTTATAATAGGAAACGCTGCAAAAAATCCCCTAAGCCAAACAAAAACGTATAAAAGCCAAATATTTCTTATAGAAAAATACATTCCCACCATACACAGTATATTGCAAACCGTATACATAATAACAAGATTTCTCTTTCCGATTTTCTTTATTATAATCGGAGTTAAAATCATTGCAGGGGTTGCAGACGCACCTAAAATAGTAACAAGAGTTCCGTTTAAAACTCCCTGTTCTTCTGTTGTAAGGTTTAAAACGTCCTTAATTCCGTAATAGAAATACCAGGTTGTAATGTTTCCTATACCCATTTGTAAAAGAACACACCACGCAGTTATTGAGCGAGCCCACTGAAACTTGTTTTTCATACCTGCGGCGATGCCGTGGAAAAATGGCACTTTAGGCGTATAGTCCTTTGCAACAATTATTCTTTCTTTCGTACCTGTGTAACTAAACATTCCCAAAGCACAGCCCAATATAGCGAATATGGGCATAATAACTCGGTATGCATTGATGTGTTCCATTCCTCCTGTAAATCCTGCAATTATAGGAACAATAAATCCTATTACCGTCGGGGCTAAAGAATAAACAAAGGTGGATACGGTTATTACGTCTGCTCTTTCGTTTGAATTAGGACTCATAACCTGAGCAAGAGTGGTGTAGCTTTGGTCATAAAACGGGTAGCATAGCTGAAGAAGCATATACACTGCAAATAAAGACCATAATTTTTGATTATAGCTCATACTTTCAAAGGGGAGAAAGGCAAAGGCAGTGGTCAAAACAGCCGTAGGAATACCCGTATAAAGCAGATAGGGGCGGAATTTTCCTTTTTTGCTTCTTGTATTGTCAATTATCATTCCTCTTAAAGGAACAAGAAAAATGCAAATAACCGTTGCAATTAAATTTAGGTTTACTAAATCACCGTTTTTTAAACCAAGTGCGGAGCCTGCCAGCAGGCTTGTGCCTGAAAGACCTATGTAATATACCATTTGAATAAGCATTTTTACGCCTATTCCGCCAACGCTGTAAGACAAAACTTCTTTGTATGGTATGTATTTGTCTTTAGGCGGATTGCTCCAGCCTGCTTTAAGTGAGTTTAGCAAATTTTTGCATTTGTCAGTAATTTTCATTGAATTCCCCCAAGTTTACCGTAAGCCTTGTTTGCGGTATTCTTTGTTCAATTTGAATTCGTAATCGGTATCGCCTTTAAAAAATAATTTTTTGGCACGTGTCCTGTGAAAAATATTTTTGCTTTGGCTTATCTTGTCAACAGCATAGTTTATATTGAAATAATCATAATAATCTTTAAATGATTCAAGTCTGTGTTTAAAATCTTTCCAGTTTATTAAAGAATTGTCAGACCACGCAACCTCTGCCAGTGCTTCCATTCTTGGATGAAGCTTCATTTGAAGCTTTTCGGTGCAGTTAGTCCATTCAGTCCAGTTTTCACCTTCTACACCAAGAATGTTAGGAGCATTTAATGAGCTGATGCCGTATGATTCTGTCTTAAAATTGTAAGTGTTTTTAAGGGGATACTGTGCATACGGAATATCAAAATAAAACGATTTGTGATTTGACATAATTATGTCATATCCGCTGTTGGCGTGTTTTTGAGCATTTTTGTCTTTTTGAGGGGTCCAATACTGAGCCACAACGCTTTTGTCTATGTTATGAGCTTTCAGTATCTCATTCCATCCAATAAGGCGCTTTCCCTTTTTCTTTAAATGCTCAAGGATAAGATTGTTAAAATATCCCTGTAAACCTTCTTCGTTTTTAAGATTATTGTCCTTAATCACTTTTTGACAGTGAGGGCATTTTTTCCATTCATCTTTCGGTGCCTCGTCACCGCCGATATGAAAATATTTGCTTGGGAATAAATCGCAAACCTCGTCAATAACGTCAAATACAAATTCAACAGATTTACTTTTACCTGCGCAGATAGTTCTGTTCCAGTCTTTTATTTTGAGTATTTTTTCGGGAATAGAGCTTCCGAAATAGTAGGCAACGCCTCTTTTAATTTCTCGGCAGGCAAGCCACGGGTAAGCAGCTATCGCCGCAGCACAGTGGGCAGGGAAATCAATTTCGGGAACAATGGTAATGTTCCTTTTTTCTGCATATTCAATTATTTCTTTTATATCCTCTTGTGTATAAAACCCGCTGTGAATACCGTGCTGTATTTCAGTAGAACCCCAGCCGTTAATATGGGTACTGCTGCGTGTAGAACCGATTTCTGTTAAAAGAGGGTATTTTTTTATTTCTATTCGCCAGCCCTGATCGTCGGTAAGGTGCCAGTGAAAAACATTAAGCTTCATAAAAAACATAAAGTCCAAAAGCTCTTTTACTTTTTCTTTTCCGAAAAAGTGACGTGCTTCGTCAAGCTGCAAACCTCTCCATTTAAATCGGGGTTTATCTTTGATTTTGCAGCAGGCAACAGTCCTTTGTCCCAGCTCGTATCTGCTGATTTGACGCAAAGACTGCAAGGCATAATAAGCGCCTGCTTCGTCATTTGCACAAATTTTTATACTGTCTTGAGCAATGTCAAGTGTGTAGCTTTCAGGCGAAAGAGAAGTATCCTTTTTAATAATCAGCTTTCCGCTTTCTTCTCTTTGCAGCTTGAGTAAAGGCAGGTCAAAGTCGCTTTTAACCTTTAAAGAGTCGTCCAGTGAAAATGTACCGCTTAAATTTTCGCAGTGAAGCGGTGCCGGAATTAGATTAACCATAAAAACTCCTTTCAAGACAGGTCCACAGTACCGTCAAATTCATCATCGTCCATAATATACTGTTCATAGTTTTCGTTTTGCCAAACTTTTACGTAATCTACAAGAAAATCTGTGTCCTGACTGTTATCGTGGCTGAATTGACCGATTTTCTGACCGTGAGGGCCCCATCCGTCGCCGGCGTCGATTTCTACTGTTAAGCGCAGAAATTCTTTAACCTTTGAAACATCGGAATCATCAGTTGCCCAAGTGGCTTTTCCGTCAATGTAGAACACGTAGTATTCAGGCGTCCATTTAAGAGCAAAGGTATGGTAGCCGTCGTATAAATCCTGCTCAAGCGTTGTTATATAAGGCGAGCTTTTGGCACTTTCGCCGTAACCGTCCCATAAAAGAGCATGACCCATTTTTGATGTTTTGCTTTTTCTGAAGGCACTTTCGTAAACGTCTATTTCAGTTCCGTCCTCGCCTTCGTTTCCAACCTTTCTCATATTTGAGGACTGAAGCCAAAAGGCAGACCACATTCCGTCTGCATCGGGAAACTTAACACGGCACTCAAAGTATCCGAATGCCTGAGAAAAAAGGAGGGTGTCCTGTGTGCCCTTATTGTTATTGTTGTCGCCTGTAATAAGACGTGTTTCAATTCCGCCTGTAAATCTTCCTTTAGACGGGCAGTCACCGTCGCAGGTGTGATTTTCTTCATAACGTGAGTGAATAATCAGGTTGGAATTTTTTACCTCAACCATTTCGGGACACCACCAGCAAGCCTGTTCGGGTTTATCCTCATCATTGCTTTCCCAGCGGATTGCGTGGGGCGATGTTGTCCATATTTCTTTATTTCCTGTGTACTTTTCACCAAAGGTTATTCCTTCATTCAGCGAACTTCCGTTAAAGTCGTCCTCAAATACAAGATACCAGCCGTCCTCATTTAAAACAGGAAGTGACAGGTCATATTTTTCATCGCTTTTCCAGCTGTCATCCTGCTTTTTTGAACAACTGGAAAATACACATAATACCATAATTAGAGATAACAGCAAAACAGCCATAATTCGTATATTTTTCATAGTTTTACCTCTTAGTTAAGCTCACAAATTACAGTGTTGCTTTCAGCATTCCAACTGTCAACGGCAGTAACGGCAACATATTTTGCGTTTTCGGGAAGATTGCAGGGAAGTCTAAGCTCTACTGTTTTTGACATATTGTTTAAGCCTAAAACAAAGTCGCTGAAATAAAGCACTTGTGAAATATTCTTTGGTTTTGCATTGTTGTAATCCTCGCTTTGAGGACTTACTTTATTTCCGTTTTCGTCGTAATGAACAACGTTGTTATCGTAGTCTGTTTCCTCAAACTCTAAAATGTTTTTATTTTCGTCCATAAATTCAAGTTTATAGGAATGAACAAAATCGTCATCAGAGCCTGCAGTAAATGAAATCATTTTTTGAGGATTGCCGTTAATATCTGCAATGTCCGAAATCTGAACAGTAAGGTTTTTATTTAAAACGGGAGGGGTGTTGATGGTTGTTCTGTTGTTTGAATATTTTTTCAGGCTCTCTGTGCTTCCAAACGGCGCTGAAATGACCCAAGGATTTTTTAACTCATTTCCCGTGTTTGCCTCAAGCCTGTGTACAGTCACCTTGTCATCTTCTATTTCCATATAAAGACAGGCGGGGAGCTGTTCGGCTATGCGGTTTCCGTAAGCGTCTTTCGGAATGCTGCCGTTAAATTTTCCGCTCTCAAGCTCTATGTAGTCAAGACTTTGGGTGGTAAACGCCGTAAATCCGTCCTGCCAAATAGAGCGCTCGTCAATAATGGAGTAATGAGAGTGACCTGAAATTGAGATAACTTGACTGTAATCCTCTAAAACGTCGGTAATGTCTGTGTTGCCCCATTCGTCAGAACCGTAGGCAGTATCCTGCGGATTTATGTGGGTAATAACAAAAATAGGTTTGTTGGGGTCGTCGGTAACCGCCTTGTCAAGCTCTTCTCTGATTTTGTCTTTATTTAAGTATGATTTGTCATAAGTGCCGTCTGAAGAACTCCAGCATATGAAATGATAACCGTTTATAACCTTGTGGCTGTACGGATATTCGCCGGTATATTTAGTAAAACGTTTTTGAAGTTTTGCAGGGGTTGCTATTTCTTTTGCAGAAATAAAATAATCCAGCCAGTAATCGTGATTACCCATTATGTAAAGGGGTATGGGCTTTTCGTCGTCAGCCATAACCTTATCGTATATTTCGCTGAATGTACCCCAGGCGTTTTTTGTTGAAAGGTCTGTAAAATCTCCTGCGATAATCAAAGCGTCCATACCCTTGTTTTTAAGCATTGTTAAAGTGCTTTCAAAGGATTTGTACTGATGAGTGTTTTTGTCCGTAGTGTCAGGAAGCTGTAAGTCGCTGATTATGCCTACTTTCAAAGGCTCGCCGTTTGTATCTACCGTATAGGATTTTAATTTGTCAGTAGTTTTGGCGTAGCCGAAATGAACACCTAAAGCGCTTGATATTACAGCTACTGCTGCCACGGCAGATATTATAATTTTTGTAGATTTTTTCATTTTATCAGCCCTTTATATCAATGATGATACCCTTTCTTTTTTTCAAAGTTAAAATTTTGTCAGTGTTTACTTTGTGTTTAGATTTTTTTCCGAACTTTATCTCCACAGAAGATTTAGGAGAAAAGCCGAGAAGTTCTTTGTTAATGTTTAGAGTGAATTTTTGGGAAGAATTTGAAAAATTATAAAGGCAAACAAGAGCTTCGTTTTCTTTCAGATAAACTGTTGCCAAAACATTTTCATTACTTGTGTGCACAGGGTTTTCGCTGTGCCAGTATCCCAGCATTTTGCTTTGGATTATTCCGAAATCGTCCCACACTTTATACATTTCGGTAGCATTTGTGTAGCCCCAGCCGTAGCGGTTATTCATACCGTAAAGCATACCTATGTAAAAATCTCCGCCGCCCTCAAGCATTTGACCGGTGACGCCATAAGGTATTCCGCTGACTTCTGCAAGCATATATTCAGGTGAGTATTTTTTGTAGAAAAATCCCTCACCAAGCCATATGCTGTCAAGGAAAGGAAGTATTTCAGTGTAAAGATTCAGACAGCTTACGTCGCCGGCTCTTACTTCCTCGTGGTTCCACATATGCATATCAATAAGGCCGTCTGTTTTTTGCAGTACCTTTTTAGCCCGCTCTAATGTAGTCCTGTTAAGAGATGTGTCGTCAATGTATATTCCCTTAATGCCTATGTTTTCAACAAGCCAGTTAAGTCCTTCTATATAGTAATTGTCAAGTCTTGTGTCCGGTCTTACTATAAATGAAATATCGTGATCGTTTTTATATTTTCCGTGCTTATATTTAACAAACCAACCGGGAATAATATCTTCTCCGAAGTTGTCAACAAGCCACTGTGGCTTTTCTTTTTGCCAAGAATGGCTTACTCCCTGTTTCCTCAGTATAATTTCATCGCCTAAAGCTTTGTATACAAAGGTTTCCGCCATATGATTGCTGTGTTCTCGCTCTGTGTAGTACAGCTTAATTCCTATACCCTTTTTGCCTGCGTAATCACAAGCGTTTTTCAGTCTGTCAACCTCATAAAAAGGATAGTTTATAAAAGGCATTATCATATTTCCCTGATGGAAAATAACGTGGGTTAAGCCGTTTTTTTCTGCGGTGTCAATTTCTTTAATTTCATTTTTAAGCTTACTGTTGTGACAGTATCTTATTGAAAACGCTTTTTTGTAGTCAATAGGTTTAAGGGGGGTAAAGTGAAGTTCAAAAATAAATCTTCTGGTTTCACCCTTTTTAAAGATGAATTGACCTGTTGATGCGTACAGGCGGGTAAACTCGTTTGATACCTCTGTTTTTATACTGCCCCTGCCGTTATTATCCCAAGTCTCCTTTGGTATGTTCAGGGGGAGATTTTTATAAAAAATATTTATGAGGGGTCTTATATAATTTTCAGCCTTAAATTTAACCCTCATACCGCAGTTTACACTTCCTATAAAAATGCAGTCCTGCTGTTTTTGATTATCCCATTTAAAGCTGAGATTTTGAGCTTTTGATGCTCTTAATCCAAGTCCGTGCATCAGTTGGGAACATAGGGGAGAGACATAAAAGTTAAGGGATACGTCATTGGCGGTAAAGTCTTTTTTCGGCGTTACGTTTACCGAATATTCCATCATGCCCTCGTATCTTAATGTAGAAATAATTTCAGCGCTGTAATTATCGTTTTCGCAGGTAGTAGAATTTTCAATTCGATTGTTAAAAACTTTGCTTTCAGTTACTCCTTTTGGAAGCGGCTGAGAATCTATTAAAAACTGAACCTCTTTTGCAAAAAGCTCTTTTTGCACGCTGTTTTCAATTTCTATCGCCTCGCTGAATTTTGAAAACATCTGTTTTGGCAAGCCGTTTTCCTGAAGTTGAAGTTCTCTTCCCAGTATAGACAGCCTGCCCTGCGAAATAACGGGGGAGGTGTAGGGCTTAACAACATTTTCATCTATATATAAATCGGAATTAAGCCAGTTTATTCTTGATAATCTCCACAAGTCATCGTATCCGTTATTTTTAACGGGGCTGGTGTTAATATCGAATGTCATATTAAAAGAATAGTTTTCTTTTTCTGTGGAAATTGTAATTAGGCTTGCTTCTTTTCTTGCTCCCAGTTTTTCGGCTTTTACCGTAAAAAATAAGGGTTGTATAACGTTTTTCTTAATGGGTACAATTTGCTTTTTTCTGTTACCGTATTTGTCCACAACGTCTGTGTTTATACAGGTTATTTCAGGGCCATAGCAGGCCTTTATTTCATTTATGATATCATCTTTGTCACAAATTACGGCAAGCTGAAAAACAAAAACCTCGTTTTCAGACATTACCGCTTGTGCTTGATTGATTATTCTGTGTCTGCTGTCAAGTATGCTTAAATCGTCAAAGTGAATAATTTTTGTAGTTCTGTCAAACAAATATAGCTCCATATTGAACCTCCGCACTATACTATATAAAATTATATTACAATGAATGTTGTAAATAAATTCATAATACAGTATAATAGATACATAAATCGGAAATCGCAGGTGATTTTATGTATCAAAGTGAATTTTTCCAGATTAACAGTAATGCACAAGTCAGTGAATTTAAGCCTGCCGTTATCAGCGTTTATAAGATTCTTGCAGATAATTCCTATTTTCATTATTGTGATGATGAGGAAAAAACAAAATACCAAGAGGGAGCATATGCTTTCATATTCTGCACAGACGGTGAGGGTAAAATATATTTAAAAAACAAGAGCATAATAATCAACAAAAATCAGTATGTTTTTTTAAAGTTCACAGACATTGAAAAATACAAAAGCCTGTCAAATATTTGGGGATACAGATGGGTCAATTTTACTGCGAAAAATGTCAGGGACGAATTTGAAACTGATAAAATATACTGTGCATCGTTTTGCGAAAAAAACGAAGCGGCATTTAGCGAATTGTTAAATTACGGCAAAAGTTTTTCAAGAGATTTAAACTATGTAAACGCCCTCTTTTTAAGCTATTATTATTCTGTCACAAGTAAAAACCATATTGCACAGGATGAAAGCGAGGGCAGTCAAAGTAAACTTATTGACGAAATGTGCGCCTTCATTGAGCAAAAAATATATTCCAGCATCACCATAGAAGAGGTGGCGGCATTTTTCAATATTTCTCCGCGCCGATTGCACCAAATATTTAAAAAGGAGCTTAATCTGTCGCCAAAACAGTATATTTTAAAAAAGAAAATGGAGGAGGGGTATAAAATTTTAGTTCAGACCTCAACCCCTATTAACAGAATTGCGTATATGCTTGCTTTCAGCTCGCCCTATCATTTTACAAACGTATTTAAAAAGACGTTTGGCGTATCTCCGCGTGAGGTGCGAAAGCTGGGATAATAGCACAGTTAATAATTAATATCCTGCATAAAAATAAGAGGTATTCGGATTTAACCGAATACCTCTTTATCTATTTTACTCTGTATGCTCCCGTTGCCACAACCTCAATTTTGTCCAAATGGGGTTCGTTTCTGCACTTGTCGATTACGATAGTCAAATTATCAGTTTCAATAGGATTAAAAATTGCTGTTTTTGAAAATCCGATTATGGTGGAAGAGTATATTTTCTTTGAGTTTGAATAGATTGAAAAATTCTCAACTCTTTGGGATTTTGTAGTATCCTCACAAAGTCTTATGCGGTCAACAGACTGTTTTGGAAATTTAAGTTCAGCCTTAAAGCCGTTGTCTGTTATGTTTATTTCTGCGTCCTTTATTACAAGACTGTCTTCAAGTCTAAGCCATTTTCCCATTTCTTTAAGACGCTTAACGTCGCTTTTCGGCAAAAGACCTTTTTTGTTAGGAGGAATATTTAAAAGCAAAAGAGCATTGTTTCCTGCAGAGTTGTAATAAATTTTCATTAAATGATTTAATGATTTTAAAGTGATTCTTTGAAGGGGATGATAAAACCATCCCAGACGAATAGAAACGTCTACCTCCGCCGGATACCACATAAACTCGTCATAATTACTTAGAAATTCTCTTGAGCCCATATCAGGAAGCATAACATCCTGACAACGCTTTTGGAATTTTCTCATATTGTCGGTGTCTTGACAGTTGGCGGCAAGATTTTGTTGGTCAAATTTGAATTTAGGAACAACGTTCCATTCGCTTTCACGTGTCTTTCCGCTTTCGTTTCCTATCCATCTTACATCAGGGGCGCACCCTGACATTACGATATTGGGCTGAAGCTCAAGAGCAGTTTTCCATATTCTGTCAAAATCATACTCCTGAACAGGTTGGCCGTCAGCTTTAGCGCCGCAGGCGCCGTCCAGCCAAAGCATAAATATTTCACCGTAGTTTGTTAAAAGCTCCGTAAGCTGTTCAATATAAAAATCATTATATTCAGCCGTGCCGTAGCATTTTGCATTTCTGTCCCAAGGTGATAAATAAACTCCGAATTTTAAGCCGTATTTTTTACAGCTTTCGCAAACCTCCCTAACAACATCGCCCTTGCCGTTTTTGTAGGGGCTGTTTTTTACGCTGTGCTGTGTTGTTTTTGTAGGCCAAAGGCAAAAACCGTCGTGATGCTTGCAGGTTAAAATTACGCCCTTCATTCCCGCCTGTGCAATAGCTTCGCACCACTGGTCAGTATTTTGATTTGAGGGATTAAAAACACTTTCGCTTTCCTTACCGTTTCCCCATTCCTTGTTTGTAAATGTGTTTACGGTATAGTGGATAAAGGCATAATATTTCATATCCTGTATCATTAACTGCCTTTTGTTTGGCACTATTGAGGTGTATAAATCAATTCTTTCTTGTTCGTTCATATGAATTTCCTTAACAGTTTAATAGAAAATTGCTTTGCGAAACTCGGATTATAGAATAGTTAAAAAAGTTGCTGTATATTATTTTGTGTGTTCATCCAAGGTTAGATAATATGCGTCAAGAAAATTATCTCTGAAATACTTTACCTCGGGAAGAGTTATTTCGTTTATAAGGTCTTCCTGCGCCTCTCTTGCCTTTGTAAATTCAAGATTGCCCATTCTGCATTCTTCAATGCACTTGATAAGAGCGCTGATTTTATCTGCCGCTTTTACAAGCACCCATAACTCCTTGTCATCTTCCTGCTTTTCAAACAAAGGAGTATAATCCTCAATAAACTCTTCAGGCAGCATTGATAAAAGTCGGTTTCCCGCAACCTTCTCAATGTCCTTATAAACATTTTTTATTTCGTCGTTGTAATACTTGACGGGAGTGGGCATATCCCCTGTAATAACCTCTGTGGTGTCGTGGTAAAGAGCTAAAAGGCAAACTCTCTCACAGTCATAGTTTTTGCCGTATATTTTGTTGCCTATAAGCGCCAAAGCGTGAGCAATTACCGCCACGCTGTGACTGTGTTCGGCAATGTTTTCTTTTTTGGCGTTTTGCATTAAAGCCCATCTGTCGATGAACTTCATACGGTTTACCATAGCAAAAAAGTTACTGGACATTTTCTTTTTCCGCCTTTGCAATGGAAATTCCCAGCTCGTCAAGCTGAATATCGTCGATAGTGCTTGGCGCACCGCTCATAAGCTCGCTGGCGTTTTGCACTTTCGGGAATGCGGTAACGTCTCTTAAGCTGTCTGCACCGCAGATAAGCATTGCAAGTCTGTCAAGACCGATACCCATACCGCCGTGAGGAGGGGATGCGTAGTGGTATGCTTCAACAAGGAAGCCGAACTTTGCGTCGATTTCCTCCTGACTCATTCCCAAAAGCTCAAACATCTTGTTTTGAAGCTGGCAGTCGGTAATTCTCATAGAGCCTGAAGAAAGTTCTGTTCCGTTAAGCACAAGGTCGAAAGCCTTTGCTCTTACCTTGCCCTTGTCGGTATCAAGATACTCAATGCATTCTTCCATAGGCATTGTAAAGGGATGGTGCATTGCCACCCATTCTCCTGTTTCCTCGTCCTGCTCAAAGAAAGGCATTTCAGTAATCCACAGGTAATTCCACTTACCTTCAGGAATTATGTCAAGCTCTTTTGCTATTACAAGACGAAGTGCGCCCATAACCGAAAGAGCAAGAGAAGTTTTGTCAGACACGATAAATACGCAGTCGCCCTTTTCTGCACCGAGTTTATTGATAAGCGACTCTAATTCGCCGTCTTTAAGGAATTTTGCAAAGGAGCAGTTAGGCTCTTCGTCAGCCCAGCGGATATATGCAAGCCCTTTTGCGCCGATGCCTTTTGCGTGCTCTGTAAGCTTGTCGATTTTCTTTCTTGTGTAAGTAGTTGCAGCGTTTTTAGCAACAATAGCTTTAACGCTTCCGCCTGCTTCTATGGCATTTTTGAATACTACAAAGTCAGTGCCGTCTGCCCACTCTGTAATATCGTTAATTAACATATCAAAACGTGTGTCAGGCTTGTCAGAACCGTATTTTTCCATAGCCTCTGCAAAGGTCATACGGGGCAGAGGAGTAGAAATTTCAACGCCGATGGTTTCTTTCATCAGCTTTGCGATAAAGCCCTCTGACATTTCCAAAATATCGTCTGTGTCAACAAAAGACATTTCAAGGTCAATTTGAGTGAATTCAGGCTGTCTGTCAGCTCTTAAATCCTCATCTCTGAAACAGCGTGCAAGCTGAATATATCTGTCAAAGCCTGCTACCATACAAAGCTGTTTGTAAATCTGCGGAGACTGGGGCAAAGCGTAGAATTTACCGTTATGCACACGTGACGGCACAACATAGTCCCTTGCTCCCTCCGGCGTGGACTTTATCATCATAGGAGTTTCAATCTCGATAAAGTCGTTAGCGTAAAAATACTCTCTTGCAATTTTTGCAATTTTATGGCGCATAAGAATATTCTGTGTAAGCTTTTGATTACGCAGGTTAAGATAGCGGTATTTTAAAGTAGTTTCGTCGCCGACTTTCTGTGAATTTGCAATTTCAAAGGGAGGAGTTTCCGCTTTTGAAATAATGCGAAATTCTTTTACGTTAATTTCAATATCTCCTGTTGGCAGGTCTTTGTTTTTGCTTTCTCTTTCACATACTGTTCCCACAAGGGCTACAACATATTCTGCTCTTACGCTTTGCGCTTTGGCAAAAACCTCTCTGTCAGTAGCGTCGTTAAATGAAAGCTGAACAATACCTGTTCTGTCTCTCAAATCAATGAATATGAGATTACCCAAGTCACGCTGTCTTTGGCACCAGCCGAAAAGGGTTACTTCTTTTCCTGCGTCTGAAAGTCTTAATTCACCGCAGTAGTTTGTTCTTTTAAGTCCTTTTATTGTTTCCATTATTCCTGTCCTCCAACGTTAAACAGCGAGCCGAAATCAAACTCCTCGCCGTTTATTTCCAAATCGGCAAGCTGGCTTGAAAGGGAGATATTGTAAAATCCGCTTACAAAAGTGTCAAGGGCAATTTCCGTTTCTTCGCCTGTGGTCATATCCTTGAGTTTTGCTGTACCTTCGTTTACCTCGTTGTCGCCGATAACAATGTTATATCTTGCGTCAAGCTTGTCTGCATATTTCATCTGGGCTCTTACAGAACGCTGATTAAGGTCCATAAGTGCCGTAAATCCCTCTGCTCTCATATCCTTGCAAAGTTCAACTGCCTTGAGAGTTGCCTTGTCGCCTAATGCGACTATGAACAAATCGGGCTTGCTTGCTTCAGGGAAGGGACAGTTTTGCGCTTCCATAAGCAGCATAAGTCTTTCGAGTCCCATAGCAAAGCCTAAAGACGGAGTTTTCTGACCGCCTAAAGCGTCTACAAGTCCGTCATATCTTCCGCCGCCGCATACAGTGCCTTGGGCGCCGATAGAGTTTGAAACAAATTCAAACACGGTTTTTGTATAGTAGTCAAGACCTCTTACAATGTGAGGGTTTACCTTGTATTCAATGTTTTGAACGTCAAGGTATTTCTTTACCATTTCAAAATGCTCTTTGCACTCGTCGCAGAGATAGTCGATTACAACAGGTGCTCCCTTTGCAATTTCAGAGCAAATCGGGCTTTTGCAGTCCAAAATCCTCATAGGATTTCTCTCAAGCCTGTCCTGACAGGTGGGGCAAAGCTCCTCTTTTCTTGCTGAAAAATACTCTTTAAGAGCCTTGTGGTATTCTGCTCTGCATTTCGGACAGCCGATAGAGTTGATTTCAAGGCTTAAATCCTTTACCTCAAGAGTATCAAAAATAGATTTTGCAAGAGCAATAATTTCAGCGTCGGCAAGAGGCGACTGGGTGCCGAAACACTCAACGCCGAATTGGTGGAATTCTCTCAAACGTCCTGCCTGGGGCTTTTCGTATCTGTAACAAGAAGTGATATAGCACACCTTTTGGGGCAGAGTTTCGTTGCAAAGACCGTTTTCAAGGTATGAACGAACTGCTCCTGCAGTTCCCTCCGGACGAAGTGTTATTGAACGTCCGCCCTTGTCGTCAAAGGTATACATTTCCTTTTGTACTACGTCGGTTGTATCTCCCACGCCTCTTTGAAACAGCTCTGTATGCTCAAAAACAGGTGTTCTGATTTCTTTGTATCCGAATTTTTCAGCTATATCAAGTGCAGTTGCTTCAATATATTGATTTTTATGTACTTCCTTTGGAAGCACGTCTTTTGTTCCTTTAATGGCTTTAGTTATAAGTGCCATAATAACCTCCATAACAGTAAATTGGGTGAGCGTTAAAACTCACCCTGTTTTATTATTTACTTGGCTGATTGTATCTTGGATTTACAATTTCTCTCCATTCAAAGTCGCCTCGCTCAACACCTCTTATGAGCGCCTCTGCTGTTGCAATGTTTGTAGCATAAGGAATATTGTGAACATCGCAAAGTCTTAACAAATCGTTATCGTTTGGCTCGTGTGGCTTAGGAGAAAGGGGATCACGGAAGAAAATCAGCAAATCAATTTCGTTGCAGGCAATTCTGCTTGCAATCTGCTGACCGCCGCCCTGACTTCCGGAAAGGAAACAATTTATATTAAGTCCGGTAGCTTCGCTTATAAGTTTGCCGGTAGTACCGGTGGCACAAACATCGTGTCTGCTTATAATTCCGCAGTAAGCGATACAGAACTGAACAAGAAGTTCTTTTTTTGCATCGTGTGCTATAAGTGCTATGTTCATACAATACCTCCGTTAATTGTTAAATATGTGAATGTTGTCAGTATCAGAAAATTACCAAAAATATACTACCATAAAATAAACAGCAGTTCAACAAAAAATATAAAAAGTTAAGTTATTATTACAAAAGTATACCTGTTTTTTCACTTTCTTTGGCGTCTGTGTTGTTTTGATACCAGTATTTTATGATTTCCGATGTGATTTCAGCCGTTTCAGTACCTGAACCGGCAAGCTCAATAGCAGACGCTACGGATATTTCAGGGCTTTCATATGGGGCATAGGTAATAAGGAAACCGTTGTTTCTCTTTTTGCCGTCGGCGCCCTCGATTTCAGAAGTACCTGTTTTACAAGCTACGTTAATGTCAAGCTGGTCAAAAATATAAGACGGAGCACCCTCGGTAGCAACAAGTCTCATACCTGCTCTAACGTTTTCTTTTGTGTTTTCGCTAAGTTCAAGAGTATCTTCCACTGATTTTTCTTTCTCGGCAACAGAGCCTGTGGCAGTGGAAATAATTGATTTTACTAAATGTACTTGATACCTTGTGCCTCCGTTTGCCAACGTTGAACAATAATTGGCAAGCTGAAGGGGAGTGAACAGGTTGTCACTCATACCGATAGCAGTCAGCATAGTGTCACCGATAAGCCAAGTGCCGCCTGCTTTTTCTCTGTTATCGGGAGAAGAGAGGTTACCTGATGATTCTGCAATTTCGATTCCTGTTTTCTGACCCAGTCCGAAAGCTGTTGCATACTGGTCTATTTTGTCAATGCCTATGTCAAGAGCACAGTTGTAGAAAAACATATTACAGCTGTCTCGAAGAGCAGTTCTGACGTTTTCAGTGCCGTGAGCACGTCCGTACAGGCACTGAAACGGCTGACCGTAGAATTCCTGCTGACCAACGCAGGTGTACGTGGTGTCCTCGGTAACTATGCCGCTTTCAAGGGCGGCGCAAGCCGTAACAGGTTTAAACGTTGAACCGGGGGCATAAGTACCAAGAGCAAATCTGCTCCACAGAGGATTTCTGGAGTTGGAGGCAAGCTGTTCATACTTGTCATAGTAATCATCTAAATCATATGTGGGATATGACGCTGCCGCAAGAATTTCACCGCTGTTGCAGTCCTCAACTACTACAGCTCCTGCCGATGCGTTTTCGTCCACCTCATCACAAACCTCTTTCAGTTTGTTTTGAGCCAAAACCTGCAAATCTCTGTCAATAGTTAATACTACCGTATTTCCCTGAACGGGCGCTTTTGTAACTTCCTCGGTAGTGTTGCCGTCTTTGTCAATAGTTATGGTAAGTTCTCCTGCAATTCCACGCAGTTCGCTTTCCATTGCCTGTTCAATTCCCGATTCGCCGATTTGGTCTGTTATTTTATATCCGTCATCCTTTTTCTCTTTGTATTCTTCAGCATTTATTTTTCGTACCGTGCCTAAAATGTGAGGGGCAATGGTAGAGTCAACATATTCTCTGTAGGCAACTACCTGAACGTCGGCGCCTTGGTAGGTGTCGCTGTCCTCTTTGATTTTTGCCACAGTTTCGTCACTTACGTCGTCTGCGATAGTTACGGGATTTTCATATGAAAAAAGCAGTCTCGTAAGCTCATATCTTATATTTGCGATTTTTAAGGCTGTTTCTGCGTTGTAGCCCTCAATTTCGTACTTTTCCATTACTGCGTCATAGCAGTTTTGTGCCGTGGCATAGTGCTGTAAATTTAACATATCGGCACTTTTCATAGTGTCCACAGCTTCTTCGTCGTCTGTGAAGCGTATATTGCCCTTACTGTCAAACTCAAGGGGAAGATTGTTTACAAATTCCTCACCGTTTTGTTCAAACAGTTTTATTAACTGATAAATTATTTCATTTCGCTTTGAATTTTCTTTTGAAGACGGAAAATACACAGCATTCAGAATAATAGAATTGCCCTGTCTGTTGGTAACGAGAGAATTGCCGTTTCTGTCAACAATTTCACCTCTTGCCGCCTCGATGGGTATGGTATACGTTTTAACGCTGTTGTTTTGTGAAAGATAGTACTGATTATCTCTTATCTGAATAGCAAAAAGTCTTGAAGCGAAACCGAGAACTACTGCCGCCATTACGATTACAGCTATTATGCTTCTTACGCTTTTATATCTGCTTTTCACAGTAGTCCTCCTTTTCAAGTTTGTTGTTTATCTGAAATCCTGATTGTTTATCAAATTCAGTTTTTTCTTAACAGGATTTAAAATCAGCCACATAATCGGGCTTATTAAAGTGGTGTAAATTCCGCACGGGAAATAGAAAGATAAAATTGTATCTTCGGCTCCTTCAACACCTTTGATTATTATGAAGAACAGCCAATATACCGTGCAGTATATTGATATTGTGACAATGCACATAATCATATTTGTGATAAATGTGTCACGGGCGATATTGCTGGCAAGAGCAGATGCAATAAAGCACATAAGGGCTATGTAAACGCAGTTAAAGCCCATATGAACGCCTGATGTAAGGTCCCACAAAAGTCCTGCAAACAGTCCCACCATAGTTCCGCCTAAAATATCCTCGCCCATAGCAAATATTATTGCAGCGGGCAGAAGCAGAAAGCACCTTGCACCGAATATTTCAACGGATAAGCCTGCAGTGTTTTGTATTAAATCCAGTACGGCTAATATCAAACAGTAGCTGACATATTTTTTAATTTTCTGGTTTTGTGTCAGTTCCATCAGTCTGCCTCACTTTCAGTGTTGTAGCCTGTAAGCACAAAACAATTGTCCAGCTTGGATATGTCCGTTCCCGGTTCTATCATAGCGTATGTGGAAATGTTGGTTTCTTCATCGCTGATTTCTTTAACAGTTCCGATAATAATGTCTTTCGGCATTGTTGAGCTTATTCCCGCAGTGGCAATAATTGAGCCGTATGTGATTTTTGTAGCTGTGTCAAGATTTTCAAATTTACACATACCTTGAGACGCTATTTCGGCATCACCTGTAACGTAGCTAAGCTCTTTTGTATTAATGTCGTAAGCCGAAACACTGAAATCCGGGTCAAGTATAGAGCTTACCACGCTGTAAGTGGGGTACGACTTTTTTACTACTCCCACCAGATATTTACCGTAAAGTACGGCGTCGCCGTCAACAACGTCGTCAACAAGTCCTTTGTTGATTGTAAAAGTGTAAAACGGACTTGCGCTGTCACGGCCGATTACCGAAGCCTGCAAATACTGAAAGTCAGGGTTGTCCTCTTTAAGCTCAAGGGCATCCTTGTACACTTCATTTTGTGATTTTAAGTTGTTATAGTCAATAAGCTGGTCCTGTAAATCGCCGATTTCCTGCTGGAGCCTGTCGATTTCCGCCTCATACTGTGCGTCGCCTTTAGCGTTTGAAGATATTTTATCTATTCCGTCGGAAATTTTGCTTGCAACCCAGTGTGCAGGAGTAAATATCGTTCCGATTACGCTTGACTGGGCAGTTTCACTGTGACCGTTTACGGCGCTTAAAAACATACCCACAAGAAGCAGACATAAAACGGAGCAAATCAGCTTAAAACGACCGCTTTTAAAAAGGTTTTTCATAGCTTTATATTGCCCTTCTCAGTTTGATAGATGTTCCTATTGCCACACAGTCCATAGGATTTTCGGGAGTATGTACTGTGATTTCGGTTTCTTTTTCAATCAATTCTTTAAGTCCTCTTAACTGACTTGAACCGCCTGTAAGATAAATTCCTTTATCAATTATGTCAGCGGCAAGTTCAGGTAAAGTAACTTCAAGAGTTTCTTTAATAGCGGAAATAATTTCTGCCACAGGTTCGCTTAAAACTTCCCTGATTTCAGCAGATGTAATCTCAACGCTTTTTGGAAGCCCGTTTATAAGATTTCTGCCTTTAACTTCCATAGCGCCCTCGCCGTCGTATTCCATAGCAGAACCGATTTTGAGCTTTACATCTTCCGCCGTGTTTTTGCCGATAAGAATATCGTGCTCTTTCTTCATATAGTCAATTATAGCCTCGTCAAAAGCGTCGCCGCCTATTTTAATGCTTTTGTTTGCGGCAACTCCGCCCAAACTTAATACTGCTACGTCGCACGTTCCGCCGCCGATGTCAACAACCATAGAACCTGTTGCGTCAAAAACAGGAAGTCCTACGCCTAAAGCAGCTGCCATAGGCTCTTCTATCAGTTCAACCTCCTGAGCGCCTGCGGCGCGTACAGCATCTTCAACGGCTCTTCTTTCAACTTCTGTTACGTCGCTGGGAATGCTGATAACAACTCTTGTTTTTGTAAAAAGACGTCTTTTGCTGGAACGGTACATAAAGCTCCTGAGCATATCCGATGTCATATCAAAGTCCGCAATAACACCGTCCTGAAGGGGACGAACGGCAATGATAGAACCCGGAGTTCTGCCAATCATAGCTTTTGCCTGATTACCTGTTGCAACAACTCTTTTTGATTTTACGTCAACTGCAACAACGCTGGGTTCACGAATAACGATTCTTCCTTTTTTGTCGCACAGAAGAGTGTTTGAAGTACCCAAATCAATACCTATATCTCTTGAAAACAGCATTTTTATTTCTCACTTTCGCGTAATCTAACATATTTTCATACATTTATTTATTTGCACTTGATATATTATATAATATACTTGCAGTTATAACAATAGTAAAATTGTAAATTTTCAAATTTGTAAAATAAAGTAAAAAACAAAGGAAAGACCTGCTTTCCTTTGTTAAATCTTTGTAGTGAAGGTATAACCCTGATTTTGTGCTTCGTCTATTATACTGCCCAGTATTTCGGCGTTGGTGCTGCTTACTGCGTGAAGAAGCATTATTTCGCCGTTGTGGAAATTGTCCGTTACGGTTTTCAGCGCTTCGTCAGGGTCGGCGGGATTTTGAGCATCCCAGTCGGCGTACGCAAACGACCAAAATACGCTTTGGTAGCCAAGCTGGTCAGCTATGGCAAGAGTTTGCTCGCTGAAAGAGCCTTCAGGAAATCTAAACAAGGTCATACGGTACTGAAAGTTCTCCTTCATATAGTCGTGTAAAAAAGAAATTTCTTCAGCCGCAACCTCACTGCTGACCTCATCAAGAGTGTAGTGGCGGTAGGTGTGATTTCCTATGATGTGACCCTCGTCAATCATTCTTTCAATCAAATCCGGATTGTCCTTTGCAAAATCGTAAGTGACAAAGAAAACAGCCTTTACGTTTTTTTCTTTCAATGTGTCTAAAATTGCCGGAGTATAGCCGTTTTCATAGCCCTCATCAAAGGTTAGGCATATATATTTTTCATCCTCCATAATGAAATTTGCGCCTAAATTTTCATACTTTTTTTGAAGCTCAACAGGGTCGTTTGGGCGTTGATGATTTTCTCCTCTTCCCGGCCCCCAAACTACCTTTTCGCTGCTGTAATTTTCCACATTTACTTGAGTTATCTCTACGCTGGTTTCAGCCACATTTGTGGAGTTTTGCGATGTAGTTGCAACTGTGGTATCGGTTGTAGTCTGTGCGTCGTTGTTATTCATACTGCAGGCAGTAAGTATAACAGCAAAAGACATTATGCAAATCAGTATTTTTTTCATAATAAAATCCTCCCGTACATAGTTTTTGCAGGGAGGATTTTTATATTTGTGGTATTAATTGTCTAATTTCCATCCGACAGACACAATTCCCTCGTCTTTACCGATGTGGACAAGCAAACTTTCAACAGCGTCGTCATTTTTTTTAGCAGTTGAAATATACGCTTTGATTTTTGTTCTTCCGTCGTTTGTAGAATGACTTTCCAAATTATGTAACAAAACTTTTTCTTTTTCGTGAATAGTTTTTACAAGATGGGAACGAATATCAATTTCGTTGTCCTCGTTACATAAAATGGAAATTTTATAAATACAGTCTGTATTTTTACTGTCATCTTTTTTGTATTGTCTTGCCTTTTCAAGATAGTTTGAAACAGGGTGCAAAATAAGATGAATTACAACTACTGCAACTCCTACAATTATTGAAAAAAGGATGTTTGGAAGAGTGCATAAAACACCTACTGCGGCAGTAGTCCAAATAGTTGCAGCGGTGGCAAGTCCTCGAATATTTGTACCGTCGCGGATAATGAGACCTGCGCCCAAAAAGCCTATACCGCATACTACCTGCGCCGCTACACGTGTAACGTCAACAAGTGAACTGTCATCGCCCATAGCTATATATGAGAATGCGGAATAAGCATAAGAGCCTACACATACTATAACGTTAGTTAAAATTCCGGCGGGATGTTTTGTCCACTGACGTTCAAACCCGATTACCATACCCAGTAAAATGGATATAAAAAGCCTTACCGAAAAGCCGAGAATAGTAGAAATATCAAGAATTTCGCTCATCTGCAGCCTCAACTCCCTCAACAGATTTCATTTTGAGATATGCGTTTATAAATCCGTCAATATCGCCGTCCATAACAGCGTTAATATTGCCCATTTCAAAGCCTGTTCTGTGGTCTTTTGCCATAGTGTATGGCATAAATACGTACGAACGTATTTGACTGCCCCAGGCAATTTCTTTTTGATCGCCCTTGATGTCCTCGATTCTTTCAAGGTTTTCACGTTCTTTGATTTCCACCAGCTTTGATTTAAGCATTCTCATCGCAACCTCGCGGTTTTGGTGCTGGCTTCTTTCAATCTGACACGAAACTACAATACCCGTAGGGATATGCGTAAGCCTTACGGCAGAGGATGTTTTGTTTACCTTCTGTCCGCCGGCGCCTGATGCACGGTAAACGTCCATTTTTATGTCTTCCTCACGGATTTCTACGTTCACGTCGTCGTCAATTTCAGGCATTACCTCAACTGATGCGAAGGAGGTGTGACGTCTGCCCGAAGAGTCAAACGGGGAAACTCTGACAAGTCTGTGAATACCCATTTCGCCCTTTAGGTAGCCGTATGCATTTTCGCCCTCAACAAGAATCGTGGCGCTTTTAAGTCCTGCCACATCGCCGTCAAGATAATCAAGAGTTGATACCTTGTATCCGTGTCTTTCGCCCCAGCGATTATACATTCTGAAAAGCATTTCAGCCCAATCCTGCGCCTCTGTTCCTCCTGCTCCTGCGTGGAAAGTAAGAAGAGCGTTTTTGCCGTCAAATTCACCGCTTAAAAGGGTGGAAAGCGTAAGGCTTTCAAGGGCCTTTTCAATTTCTTCTACTGACTGGGTGCAGTCCTCCAGCAAATCGGCGTCCTCTTCCTCGTTTGCAAGCTCAATCATAACAAGAGCGTCGTCATATGCGTTTTTTACATTTTCATAGGAAGCAACTTTTGATTTAAGAGATCCTATTTTTTGCATAATCTTTTGGCTGTTTGTCATATCGTCCCAAAAATCCGGAGCGCTGCTCTGCTCTTCAAGCTGCTGAATTTCAGTTTTAAGAGTATCAATGGCAAGCGCCTCTTTTAAATTATTAACCGTCTTTTCTGATTCAAGAAGTCTTAATCTTAATTCTTCGTATTCAATCATATTTTTACTCCGCAAATTACTGTTAGTTATTATGGTATACTATTATATACAATTTGTATTAATTTTGCAAGTTCAAAAACCTTTAATAATTATTTAATGAAATTTCTTGATTTATAGTGATACTATAATGTATAATTGGTATGATTATGAGAGAAGGGAAATTGTAATGATTTTTCACGAAAACGAAAAGTGTCCCGTATGTGACAAAATATTTACTCCCGAAGATGATATAGTATTTTGTCCGGTGTGCGGAACTCCTCATCACAGGGAATGCTATAATTCTCTTGGCAAATGTGTTAATGAGGATAAGCACGAAAGCGGTTTTGAGTATAAGTTTGAGGAAAAGAAGCAGTCAAATGCTACCACAGCGGCTCAAAAACTAAACCCTAACAATATTTATTATGTTCCTAAAGATGAAAAAGAAGTAAATTACGCCGAAAAAAACGAAAATGTCCAAAATGATAATAATGATTATTACGGCGTAGGTAAGACGGTTTGTTCAAAGTGCGGCAATGAAATAGACAAAGACACTCCGTTTTGCCCTTATTGCGGCTCAAAACAGGAAAATCCGCAGTACAAACCCGCTAATCCGTTTAATATGGGATTAGGCGCCGAAAGTCAGGTGTATAAAAACTCAAAGGACACTATAGAAGGCAAAAAAATTTCAGACGTTGCGTCTGTAGTAAAGGTAAATACTGCAAAGTTTATCCCTAAATTTATTAAAAACAAAAAAGTTTCTTGGAACTGGGGAGCATTTTTCTTCGGCCCGTATTATCTGCTGTTTAGAAAGATGTATAAAGAAGGCGTAATAGCTTTAGTATTAAGAACAGCAGTTTCACTGTTTGTTCAAGGCATTTTTGCTGCTCAGGTTTCTGATTTATACAGCTATTTCAACCAAACTATGCAGAGTATGAGAGACCCAAATTATGTACCCCAGCAGCAGTCGTTTGTGGAGTCTTTTAACGAGATTTTTCAAAAAGCACCACAGTTTTTAATAACTGCTTTTGTATGTACTCTTGTAATTAATGTGATAATTGCACTGATAAGCAATATGCTTTACAGAAAAAAGGTTATTTCTGTTTTAAATAAGATGGATGAAAACCTTGCAAACGGCGGTATGTTCAGTGCGGCAATGCCCTTTGCGGGGGAAGAGACGTCTCTTTCACAGGAAGAAATGAAACAGATTTATCTGTCAAGAATGGGCGGCATTAGTTTTTTTGCCCCTGTAATGGCATACTTTGTGCTTGATTTAGTATCAAGTTTTCTTAGTTCAATATTGTAATATTATATAATGTGTATTGGAGGATAATGTTATGAAAGTAAGAAAAGCGATAATTCCTGCAGCAGGTATGGGAACAAGAGTTCTTCCTGCATCAAAGGCAGTACCAAAGGAAATGCTCAACATTGTTGACAAGCCTGCAATTCAGTATATTGTTGAGGAGGCTTTTGCGTCAGGTATTGAGGATGTACTTATTATCACTAACAGAGGTAAGGGTGCTATTGAGGACCATTTTGACCACGCTTTTGAGCTTGAGGCAAAACTTGAGGGAAATGAAAGCAAAAAGAAGATTTACGACGACGTAATGCAGTGCTCTAATTTCGGAAATATTTACTTTATCCGTCAGAAAGAGACAAAAGGTCTTGGCCACGCAGTTCTTTGTGCAAAGAGCTTTGTAGGCGACGAGCCTTTTGCCGTTCTTTACGGCGACGATGTTATTATCTCTGAAACTCCTGTAACAAAACAGCTTTGCGACGCTTATGAAAAGTACGGCAAGGGCGCTGTCGGCGTTAAGGAAGTTCCGGGTATGGCAATTACAAAGTATTGTTCTCTTGCAGTAGATAAAATTGAGGACAACTGCTATAACTGCACAGATATGATTGAGAAACCGTCACCTGAGGAGATTATGTCAAACTATTCAATTTTAGGCCGTGTTGTTATGCCTCCTGAAATTTTTGATATTCTCGAAAATACTCCTTTGGGTGCCGGCAACGAGCTTCAGCTTACCGACGCTATGAGAACTTTGGCACAGACAAAGGGCGTTGTTGCAGTTGATTACGAGGGCACACGCTACGATATGGGCAATAAGTTCGGCATCCTTCAGGCTAATATTGAGGTTGGACTCAATCACCCAGAAACAAAAGACGAACTTAAGGCTTACATAAAGAAGATAGCAAAGGATTTAGACTGATATGATTAAAATTGAACGCACAAGTGTGGTGAATTTTGACAATGCTATGCGCGGTGCAAGAAATCCTATGAATTCTTGGGCAAGGTACGACTCTTATTTTGATGAAAACGGTAATTTTGTTTTCGGCGAAAATGATTTGAGCCTTGCAAAAAGGCTTTGCCAGGCAGGAACGGACCACAGAAAGTTTGTCAGAATGATTTTTGTCAGCGTGGATGTAACTGCACCTATGTATTGGTGGAAGGAATACGACACTTATAAGGTGGGCACTGTTGCTAACTCCACTTCTACTATGCACAAAATAACCTCAAAGCCGTTTGAACTGTCCGATTTTTCCGTTGACCATATGAATGAAGACGGAATAAAAGCGATGGAAAAAGTTATTGAAACCCTTGAGGATTTAAGACTAAAATTCCTTGAAACCAAGGACAAAACTATTTGGTATACAATTATTCAGCTTTTGCCCAGTTCTTATAATCAAATGAGAACCTGTACGCTCAACTATGAAAATCTTTGTAATATCTACTATGCAAGAAGAAATCATAAGCTGGAGGAGTGGCACACTTATTGTGACTGGATAACCCAGCTTCCGTATTTCAAAGATTTATTTATTCAAGAAGACCAAAAGGACTGATTTAATGTCACAGTATTACTATAACCCGTTTGGAAACAACAGTGATGTTTATGAGGCTGCACAGGCACGCTTTCTCAATGAGCAGAAAAAGCGTGCTGAAAAAAAGGAAATAAGAATCATCAGTCTTACAATGGGGTGTGCTATTATTGCATATATTCTTTTGCAATACATTTTAGGATTTGTTTTGGTACAGCTTAATCTGTATAATGAGTATATGAGTAATCCCGTGCTTAACTATTCGATTTACGTTTTATGCATATCCTTTTTATCTGTTCTTGTACCTTTTGGCATAATGGCGCTTATTAACAGAAAAAGATATACCTATCCCGTTATACCCAAAACACCTATCAAATTGTCAAGTTCAGTGGCTTGGATAGGTTTTGGTATGGGATGCTGTATTGTTGCCAACTACATTG
>CALWVQ010000021.1 GCA_944385025.1 uncultured Eubacterium sp. | reverse complement strand
GCCTTCTCCACAGTATTTCAATAAGACAGTAACCAAAACCGCCCAAAAGAGCAACAAAAAGATAAATGTAAAAATTTCTCATAATTGTATTATCAGTTTAAATGTGGTAGAATATTTTTAGTAATTTTAGGCAGGTGAGAGTATGAAATTGCCCAAAAGTGCGTTGAATATAATTTCCATGCTGGAAAACGGCGGTTACGAAGCCTATGCAGTAGGCGGCTGCGTAAGAGATTTTATATTAAATAAAAAATGCGATGATATAGATATTACAACAAGCGCCACACCCGACGAAATGAAAGTTATTTTTGATAATAACGGCGTTAAATATTATGAAACGGGAATTTTACACGGAACTCTCACTGCACTGATTTCAAATGATTCTTTTGAGATAACAACATTCAGAACTGACGGCAGGTATTTTGACAGCAGACATCCCGAGAGCGTTAGATTTGTCAGCGATATTAGCGAGGATTTGTCACGGCGTGATTTTACGGTTAACGCTATGGCATATAATGACCGAAAGGGTATTGTGGATATGTTCGGCGGAAAAGAGGATATAAAAAACCGCATTATAAGAACAGTCGGAGACCCTGACAAAAGATTCAGAGAGGACGCTTTAAGGATAATTCGTGCAATTCGCTTTTCCTCTGTTTTGTCATTTGATATAGAGGAAAAAACAAAAAAAGCAATCTTTGAAAACAAAGAACTGCTTAAAAATGTGTCTTATGAAAGAATATATAATGAGCTGTCAAAGCTGTTAATGGGTGACAACGTATATAATGTCCTTGTGGATTATAAGGAGGTTCTTGCAGTTGTAATACCTGAACTTGAGTATATTTTTAATATTCCTCAAAACACAAAGTGGCATATATATGACGTTTGGCACCACACAGCAAAATCTGTTGAACAGTCTAAAAAAGATTTGGCGATAAGATATATAATGCTTTTTCACGATATAGGAAAAGCATTTACAAAAACTACCGATGCAAACGGAACAGACCATTTTAAAGGTCATCAAAAGGTTAGCGGCGAGTATGCAGTAAATATTTTTTCAAGACTTAAAGCTCCTAACTATATTACCGACAGAGCAATGGCAGTTATTCCTATTCACGATATTCACATAGGCAGAAACAAAAAGAACATTAAAAAGTGGCTGAGCAAAATAGGAGAGGAAAGCCTTAACGACTTAATCGAAGTTAAAAAAGCCGATAAGCTTGCACAGAATTTAGAACTGACCAAAGAGGAAATTGAAAATCTTAACACCACTCAAAAGAATATCGAGGAAATAATAAAAGCGGGAGAGGCTTTTTCGGTAAAAGATTTGTCAGTAAACGGCAACGATCTTATTAAGCTGGGGCTTAAGGGGCGCGAGATAGGAGAAATGTTAGGCATTCTTCTTGACAATGTGATAGAAGAAAAGGTTAAAAACGATAAGGAAGAATTACTTGAATATGTAAAGAAGGCAAGGGAGTGACTAACACCCCTTGCTTTTTTAGTCAGCGTTGTTTTCCCAAGGCCACGGGTCTTGAAGCCATTCGTCTGAATTATAGCCGTTGAGCGTCAAAGGGCCGAATTGCTTTTCGTATTCTTCTTTCGCAAGCTGATATTTTTTCTTGTAGCTGTTTAAAAGCTCCAGCGCTTCAGCGTTGTCAGGGTGAGTGTCGCAAAACAGTCTGTATTCGTGCATCGCAAATCCAAGAGCGCTTACTCTTGCAAGCAGTTTGTCTTTATTCATACGCCTTTCTCAACCATCCTTCCTTCAAAGGGTTTATTAAGACAGGGGAATATAGTTCCGTTTTTAAGCCCCTCTTTGTCATCATATGTGATTAGCTCAAGCTGAAGCGGCACGTATGCCATTGTTACAGATGCGTCCTTGGGCAGAGCATCGCGTGTGTCTTTTTTCAAAAAACTCGGTTTGAAAAGGTCAACGTAATTTTCCATATTAATCTCCTTTCGTTTTACTAATTCATAATATGTAATTTTGCGTCAAATGATAAAAACCATCAAAAAGAAATTACATATAATGGTATAAGAAGTGTAAAATCAGGTAATCATAATTTTGTAAGAAAGAGGTAAGAAAGTTATGAAGGTGATTTAATTGTTAGTAAAGCGCGGAGATATATACTACGCTGATTTAAGCCCTGTTGTAGGTTCGGAGCAGGGAGGAGTTCGACCTGTTTTAATTGTTCAAAACGATGTGGGAAACAAATTTTCTCCCACAGTAATTGCGGCGGCGATTACTTCCCAGCGGGATAAAAACAATCTTCCCACACATATTGAGGTGAATGCACAAAACTGCGGTCTTTCAAAGGACAGCGTAGTGCTTCTTGAACAGGTACGTACAATAGATAAAAGACTTTTGAAAGAAAAAATGGGCGCTCTTGACAGTAGCGATATGGGAAAAATAAATAACGCTTTAAGTATCAGCTTTGGGCTGTAAATATAAAAAACAATCTTAAACTGTTAAAATACAGCTATGGGATTGTTTTATTTTTTTATATATGATATTATGTTCCCATCAGTATTTATATAATGTAAACAGGAGATTTCACATGAACAGAATTGCAAAATTTGAAAAGGTTTCTTTTGAGCAGTTTGAAAAGGACTGGCTTAAAAATTTTCCCGAAACGCAGGATGTAAAAGCTGTTTATGACAGCATTAAGTTACCTAAAAGAGCCACAACAGGTTCTGCCGGTTATGATTTTTACGCACCTGCACAGGTTACTTTTGAAAAAGGAAAATCGGTATTAGTTCCCACAGGCATTCGCTCCAAAATTGAAGATGGATGGGTTCTTTCAATTTATCCCCGTTCAGGTCTCGGATTTAAGCACAGATGTCAGCTTGATAATACGGTGGGTATTATAGACGCAGATTACTACAATTCCTCAAACGAGGGGCACATAATGATTAAAATCAGCTGTGACGCCCACGACGACGGACATACTGCAACTGTGGATGCAGGAGATGGCTTTGCGCAGGGTATATTTACACAGTTTGGCATTACAGTGGATGACTGCGCTGACGGAGTAAGAGATGGCGGATTTGGCTCAACAACAAAACAGTAAAAAAGCGCTGCTGCTGAAAAAGCCCTTTGTTTCCGCTTTGCTTGCAGTAGTGTGCTGTGCTCTATGGGGCAGCGCATTTCCCTTTATTAAGCTGGGGTACAATGAGTTTAACATACCGTCGCAGGACTGGAAAACACAAATTCTTTTTGCAGGAATCAGATTTTTTATTGCAGGCGTGCTTGTAATACTTTTGGGAAGTGTGGTTTCTAAAAGATTTTTGATTCCTAAAAAAAGCAGTGTGAAAAATATACTTACTCTTTCTGTTTTTCAAACAATTCTTCAATATGTTTTCTTTTATATAGGTCTTGCCCATACCACAGGTACAAAAGGCGCAGTATTAAACAGTACAAGCGTATTTTTTACAGTTCTTGTATCAGCTTTGATTTTTAAACAGGAAAAGCTAAATGCAAAAAAAATTGCAGGCTGTGTTATAGGCTTTGCAGGTACTGTTTTAATTAATTTTACCCAAGGCGGTTTTGACGGAAACGTTTCTTTTTCAGGTGAAGGATTTATTATTATTTGTTCGTTGTCATACGCATTTTCCTGTGTTTTGATAAAAATATACGGCAAAAAAGAAAATCCTGTGATCTTAAGCGGTTATCAGTTTATGGCAGGCGGATTTGTTATGAGCGTTTTTGCTTTGATTACCGGAGCAAGAATTGAAAATTATACTTTTAAAGGATTGCTTATACTTTTCTATCTTGCTGTTCTTTCCGCTGTCGCATATACCTTATGGGGAATTTTGCTTAAATATAATCACGTTTCAAAAATCGCTGTGTTCGGTTTTATGACTCCGGTTTTCGGATGTGTTTTTTCAGCTCTGATTTTGAGGGAGAATGTCATCGACAGCCTGATTAAAACTGTAATTTCTCTGCTTCTCGTGTGCGCGGGAATAATTTTAGTAAACTATAAAAAAGGAGATTTAAACTATGATTGACACAACCACTGCCTTTAAATTTTCTTATGGGCTTTTCGTACTCACTGCAAAAGACGGCGATAAGGACAACGGCTGTATTATCAATACAGGCGCACAGGTTACAAGTAATCCTTATCAAATTTCTATCACTGTAAATAAAGAAAATTATACCCACGATATTATAAAAGAAACAGGGGAGTTTAACCTTTCGGTTTTAACTCAGGATGTTCCTTTTGAACTTATTCAGCATTATGGTTTTAAAAGCGGAAGAGACACGGATAAAATTGTGGGCAACTCTCTCAAACGAAGTGAAAACGGCATCGTCTATTTATCTTCCTTTGCTAATGCGTATATCAGCGCAAAGGTAGTTGAGCAGATAGACTGCGGCACCCACACTTTGTTTATAGCGAGAGTAACCGAGGCACAAACTCTTTCAGATATGCCGTCAGTCACATACCAGTATTATTTTGAAAATATTAAGCCTAAAAAGCAGGAAACAAAAAAAGGATACATCTGTGAAATTTGCGGCTATTTTCACGAAGGAGACGAACTTCCCGATGATTTTATGTGCCCTGTGTGCAAGCACGGAGCAGACGTATTTAAAAAAGTAGGTTGAATCGGAGGATATTATGAAAGCTAAAATAACACTTGCAAAAGAATTTAAAATCGGAGACATTGACAAAAGAATATACGGCTCATTTATCGAACATCTGGGCAGAGCCGTTTACGGCGGAATTTACGAGCCTGATCACAAAACCGCTGACGAGGACGGTTTCAGAACAGATGTTATTAACCTTGTAAAAGAGCTAAATGTTCCCATAGTTCGCTATCCGGGCGGTAATTTTGTTTCGGGTTATAACTGGGAGGACGGCGTTGGCCCTGTGGAAAAAAGACCGAAGAGACTCGACTTGGCGTGGGGTGCAACAGAGCCTAACACTTTCGGCACTAATGAATTTATGAAATGGTGCAAAAAGGCTGATACTGAATGTATGATGGCTGTAAACCTGGGTACAAGAGGTGCCGACGAGGCAAGAAACCTTGTTGAATACACAAATCATAAAGGCGGTACTGCTTGGTCCGATTTAAGAAAATCTCACGGCTATGACGAGCCTTGGGGCGTTAAACTCTGGTGCCTTGGTAATGAAATGGACGGCGCATGGCAAATGGGTGCAAAGACTGCTGCCGAGTATGGCAGAACAGCTCTTGAAGCATCAAAGATGATGAAATGGACAGACGGCTCAATTGAAACCGTGTTGTGCGGTTCGTCAAGCAGAAATTCAAAGACTTTCGGCGAGTGGGAGGCAACCTCACTTGACATTGCTTATGACAGTGTTGACTACGTTTCTCTTCACCAGTATTACGGTAACCACGACGGCGACACGGAATCTTTTCTTGCACAAACTCTTGAACTTGAAGAATTTATACATACCGTACTTTGCGTTTGTGATTATATTAAGGCTAAAAAGCGTTCAAAGAAAACAATAAACCTTTCCTTTGACGAGTGGAACGTTTGGTATCACTCAAACGACGCTGAATTTGAAAGATGGTCAGTAGCTCCGCCTATTCTTGAGGATATTTATAATTTTGAAGACGCTCTTGTGGTAGGTTCAATGCTTATTACTCTTTTAAGACACGCTGACAGAATAAAAATTGCCTGTCTTGCACAGCTTGTAAATGTCATTGCTCCTATTTTTACAAAAACAGGGGGCGGAGTATTTAAACAAACAATTTTCTATCCCTTTGAGCACATGAGCAACTACGGCAGGGGAGTGGCTCTTAATCCTATAATTAATTGTCCCAAGCACGATACAAAAAGATTTACCGACGTACCATATATTGAATCTATTGCAACGTATGACGAAGAAAATGAAAGTTTGGCAGTATTTTGCGTTAATAAATCTTTAGACGAAAGCGCTGTTCTTGACGTTAATCTAATGGATTTTGACGGCTATAAACCTGTAAAGTTCATTTCTATGGACGGTTATGATAAACATCAAATAAACACATTTGATAATATCAGTGTTAAGCCTCACGATAATCCGCTTCCTGCTGTGGACAAAGGCCTGCTCACCGCAGAATTAAAGCCTTTTAGCTGGAATGTCATTATACTGAATAAAAGATAACTTTACAAAAATTAAGTGATGTGATAAAATAGGGCGTTATTAACGCCTTATTTTATTATTTGGAGGAGAAATAATGGAAACAGCCCAGATACTTATAATGGTAGTTATAGTAGTTTATCTTGCATTGATGATTGTGATAGGTGCTATATACTCAAAACAGACAAAAAACGTAGGTGATTTTTATCTCGGCGGCAGAAGACTTGGGCCTCTTGTTACTGCAATGAGTGCAGAAGCGTCTGATATGAGCTCTTGGCTTCTAATGGGTTTGCCCGGCGTAGCGTATCTTTCCGGTATTTGTGACGCAGGATGGACTGCCATCGGTTTGGCACTGGGTACATATCTTAACTGGCTTATAGTTGCTAAAAGACTGCGTAACTACTCAGCCTGCAATAATTCAATTACAATTCCCGATTTCTTCTCTAACAGATACAGGGAAAAGAAAAATCTGCTTATGATTTTTTCGGCTATTATAATTATTGTGTTTTTCGTTCCCTACACAGCATCAGGATTTGCCGCCTGCGGAAAGCTTTTCAGCACACTTTTCGGTATTGATTATCACGTTGCAATGGTGGCATCTGCTGTTGTAATTGTCGGATACACAATGCTGGGAGGATTTAACGCAGCGTCAACCACCGACTTTATTCAGTCAATTGTTATGACTGTTGCCCTTGTTATCGTTCTTGCTTTCGGCATTAATCAGGCAGGAGGATGGGATGCCGTTGTGGCAAATGCAAAGTCACTTGACGGTTATCTTTCAATGCTTGACGTTCACGTTCCCGAAACCTTAACTTCAAAGAGTTACAGTCCTTTAAGTATAGTATCCACTCTTGCGTGGGGACTTGGATATTTCGGTATGCCCCATATTCTTCTCAGATTTATGGCAATTGAAAATCCTAAAAAAATTGCAATTTCAAGAAGAGTTGCAAGTATTTGGGCAGTAATTACTATGAGCGTTGGTATACTGATCGGCGTTGTAGGTCTTGCTATGGTTGCCAACAACTCCATTGCTCCTCTTGTTGACAGTGAAACTATTGTTATTAATATTGCAGAACTTCTTTCAAAACAGGGCGCTGTATTTGCAATCGCCGCAGGTGTTATAATTTCAGGTATTCTTGCCAGCACAATGTCAACTGCGGACAGTCAGCTGCTTGCCGCTTCTTCATCTGCCAGCGAAAACATTTTAGGTAACATTATTAAAAAGAATATTTCTGAAAAAACTAAAATGCTTGTGGCGCGCGGCGTGCTTTTGCTCATTTCAGTAGTCGGTGTTGTCATTGCTTGGGATTCTAACTCTTCCGTATTCGGTATCGTTTCTTTTGCTTGGGCAGGCTTCGGTGCTGCATTCGGTCCGGTAATGCTCCTTGCTCTTTTCTGGAAACGCTCTAATAAGTACGGTGCAGTAGCAGGTATGATTGCAGGCGGAATTATGGTATTCCTTTGGAAATTTGTTATTTCCCAAACTACAGAAGTGTTGAATGTTTATGAGCTTTTACCTGCGTTTATAACAGGTCTTGTTGTTAATATTGTTGTATCTCTCTGCACTCCAAAACCTGAAAAGGAAATTATAGATGAGTTTGAAAAAGTAAACGCTATGAAATAAAATATAAAGAGCTTCACCGAAAGGTGAAGCTCTTTATTATCCTGTTTTATCTTTATCACTCTGCGTATACTCTTTTTTTGATTTCAAGCAGCTGCTCTTTGTTTACGTATGCGCTTAACGCACCTACTGCAGTTACAGCTTTGCCGCCTGTTATGTTACCGAATTCAATACAGTCTTTTAGGCTCATATCGTTAAATATGCCATACATAAAACCTGATAAAAACGCATCTCCTGCACCTGTTGAGTCAACATTCTTAAACTCCTCAACACTCTTAACAAAGAAATAGTCGTTACCGTCAATTCCGATACATCCGTCAGCGTCAACTTTAACTACAACCTTGTCAAAATATTTTTTGAGGGCGTATGCTGCATCCTTTTCGTTATCTGCGCCCGTGATTTTCAGCGCTTCTTTTCTGTTTGGTGTGTAATAGTCTGCAAGCTCCAAATAGTCGTTATACTTTTCAAAGCTCATATCATCATCCCAGCCGGTATCAAGCACAAGTATTGTGCCTTCTTCTTTCAGCTTTTTGTAAACAGGGAGAAAACCGCCAAGCTGCATCATACAGATTTTACTGCCTTTTGCAATATTGTAAAATGTTTCAAGAGCATTGTCGTTAGGCTCAATAGAGCCTTTACCGTATGTATAGAATGTTCTGTCCTTCGGCAAAATTATAGCGGATGTAATGTTAAGAGGAATATCTTCTCCGTCATATAAGTTTGTCGGAGAAACACCGTTTTCCGTAAATTTCTTTTTTGCAAACTCCGAAAAAATGTCTGTTCCGAGTTCCGTGGCTATTTTAGTTGGTATTCCCAGCCTTGACAAATTAATAAGCGTTGCGGGAAGTCCGCCGCCAAGCTGTAAAGAGAAATCTTTGCAGTAAAGCTCTTCTCCTACGCCTGCAAGTCTTTCAAATCCCTGATATAAAAGGTCGATGTTTGTTGCACCTGCGCCTGCTATAAAACTCATTATTTCCACTCTCCCGTATATTCTTTGTTAAGCTCCAAATATTTGTCAATCAGCTGACAGGCAAGGGAATAACTGTTTACCAGCGGATGAAGCGTCAGTGCCTCAACTGCCTTCTGTTTTGACTTTTCTCTTATTGCCTGACTTGCCAGTCGTTCATAAATTTTTACTCTTCTTATCAGTTCAAGATTTTCTTCGTCCACGTCGCCGAAATGGTGGGGCTTTGCTCCGTCTTTTGTAATGTCACAGGTGACTTCCACAACGTCGCTTTCCTTAAGTCCGTTTATTGCATTGCCGTTTGGTACGCATAAAATCATTGACCCTTCTTTTTTACTGTTTATAATTTCAATAAAGTTAAGGGCAACTCCTGCGTATCCTCCGCTGTCTTTTTGGTATATATCAAAGTGCCACGGCTGCGTTCTTTTAACACCGGTTTCGCTTGCCATATAGTTGTTTTCTCTCAAGCCGTACCAGTATTCAAATATTTCTAACGCTTTGTCAAAGTCTTTGTCAATATCAATCTTCTTAAGGGCTTTAGTCATTTGCCTGTTAATTGCGCAAATCTGCTCGCCTCTTGTTTTGTCAGCCTTAATAATGTTTTCGATAGCTTTTTCACGGTAATAGAAGTAGTACAGGTACTCGTTTAAAACGCATCCTCTTTCTTTAAGCAGCTTTTTCTCAAAGTAACGCATATCGGTTTCTTCGTAAGCTCTGTCGTTTTCAATAAGCTCATCCATAATTTCTTTGCCGTTTATTTTGATTGAACTGAAATACGACAGGTGGTTAAGTCCGTATACTTCGCCCTTTGCACTTCCTTCTTCAGCACCGTAAAGCTTTTCAAAAGTTCTGAGCATACCTGACGGTGCGTCGCAGATACCGTATGTAAAATCATACCCCATATCACGTAGTGTCTGACTTACTACCCCTGCAGGATTAGTGAAATTAAACACCTTGCAGTTGGGTTTTGCATATTTCTTCACAAGTTCACAGTATTCAGCCAGCTTGCTGACACTTCGCATTGCAAAGCTTAATCCTGCCGCACCTGTTGTTTCCTGTCCTAAAAGTCCGAGATTAAGGGCAATTCGCTCGTCTCTTACTCTCATTTCGTCGCCGCCCACTCTTATTGTGGTGATTATGTAGTCAGCGTCGGTAATTGCCTCTTCGGCGTTGGTTGTAAGAATAAATTCAAGATCGGGGCATAAGAGTTCAGATACCTTTTTTGCCATTTTACCGTATATATTAAGCTTTTCAGTATCATTGTCCATAAATACAAGACGACTGATGCCAAGCTGTTCAGCTTTTTGAGCAATACTTTTTGCCAAAAACATTGAACGTACTCCGCCTCCGCCTATAACGGAAAGTTTCATTTGAAAAGCCCCCTTTTTGAAAGAAATCAAATAAATTATATTATAAACGATATTTAAAGTAAATAGGTATATTAAATATTTTTATGTTGACTTGAGGGGAGAAAATATATTATAATTAGTTGAATATGTAAGGAAGGAATAAAGACTATGACTTTGCTGATAAAAAATGCTTTGACATATTTGGATAAAACTTTTAAAAAGTCAGACGTTCTTATAAAAGACGGCAAAATTCACAGCCTTGGTATTTCTGTTTCTTGTGATACAGCTGACCGCATAATTGACGCACAGGATAAGTATTTTTTAATTCCGGGATTCGTTGATGTTCATACACATCTTCGTGAGCCCGGTTTTTCTTATAAGGAGACAATTAAGACAGGAACTTTAGCGGGGGCAAAGGCGGGATATAATGTGCTTTGCTCTATGCCCAATCTTAATCCGCCTCCTGACTGTGCTGAAAATCTTAAGGTTCAGACAGATATAATCGACAGGGACGCAGTAATTGACGTTCTTCCTTTCGGCACGATAACAAAGGGCAGAAAAGGAAACGGCGAGATAATTGATTTTAAATCAATTTCAGATAGTGTTGTGGGCTTCAGCGACGACGGCACAGGCGTTCAGACTGAAGAACTTATGCGTCAGGCAATGACAGAGTGTAAAAAACTGGGAAAAATTATATCTGCTCACTGCGAGGTAAACGACCTCTTAAAAGGCGGTTATATCCACGACGGCGAATATGCCAAACAGCATAACCACAAAGGCATCTGCTCACAGTCTGAATGGGAACAGATAGAAAGGGATTGCAGGCTCGCTAAGGAAACGGGCTGTAAGTACCACGTTTGTCACATCTCGACTAAAGAAAGCGTTGATATTATACGCAAGGCAAAGGCTGACGGTGTAAATGTAACCTGTGAAACAGGTCCGCATTATCTTACTATGTGCGATGCGGATTTGCAGGAGGACGGCAGATTTAAAATGAATCCTCCGTTAAGAGCTAAGGAGGATATGCAGGCTCTTGTTCAAGGTGTACTTGACGGAACTGTTGACGTTATTGCAACCGATCACGCGCCTCATTCTAAAGATGAAAAATCAAGAGGTCTTGCCAAATCGGCGATGGGCGTTGTGGGGCTTGAAACGGCATTTGCCGTATTAAACACAAAGCTTGTTAAAACAGGTGTAATAACTTTAGAAAAGCTTGTGGAGCTTATGAGCGTCAGACCCAGAGAGATATTCGGCATCGAGGGCGGAGAAATTAAAGAGGGAGCTCCTGCAAATCTTGCTTTGATTGATGTTGATAAGGAGTGGACGGTGGACCCTGATAATTTTGTTACAATGGGCAGAGCCACGCCTTTTGAAAACTGGAAACTTCAAGGTGAAAACCTTTTAACCATATTGAGAGGAGAGGTTGTATATGAAGGCATATGATAAAAAAATTGTCCTTGAAAACGGCAAAGAGTTTTACGGTTACGGTTTCGGCGCCGATAAAGAGGCAATCAATGAAATCGTTTTTAATACCTCAATGGTGGGTTATCAAGAAATTATTTCTGACCCCAGTTATACAGACCAAATGGTTTGTATGACTTATCCCCTTATAGGTAACTACGGTATGACTGATGAAGACTACGAAACAAAAGTTCCCACAATGGGCGGTCTTATTGTAAGGGAGTATAACGATTTACCGTCAAATTTCCGCTATACAAAAACTTTGTCAGAGGTACTTGACGAGTATAATATTCCCGGTATCAGCGGCGTTGATACCCGAATGATAACAAGAATTATTCGTGATGAAGGCTCTCAAAAAGTTATCATCTGCGATGCTGACGTCCCTTACGAAGAGGCGTTAAAAAAAGTTAAAGAATACGTTATTCCTACCGATATGGTGTCAAGGGTAAGCTGTAAAAAGCGCTGGTATTCCCGTACTCCGAATCATAGGTTTGACGTAGTAGCTATTGACTGCGGAATCAAGCATAACATTATCAGAAAACTTAATGAAAAAGGTTGTAACGTTACTGTTGTGCCTTATAACACAACTGCAGAAGAAATTTTAAAAATGCGTCCCGACGGATTGTTCCTTTCTAACGGACCCGGAAACCCGGAGGACGTTCAGGAAGTTATAAGCGTAGTAAGAGAGCTTAAGGGAAAGCTTCCTATATTTGGAATTTGCCTTGGTCATCAGATGATTTCTCTTGCCCTTGGAGCAAAAACATTTAAAATGAAATTCGGACACAGAGGCGGTAACCACCCTGTAATGAATTTTGCCACAGGTAAGATTGAAATTACTTCACAAAACCACTCTTACGCCGTTGACGTTAAATCCCTTGAAAATACGGATTTAACATTGACTCACGGCAATTTGCTTGATGATACGGCAGAGGGAGTTAAGTGCGAAAAGGACAAGCTGTTTTCAGTGCAGTATCATCCTGAAAGTGCTCCCGGTCCTCAGGACAGCGGTTATCTCTTTGATGAATTTATTAAACTGATGGAAAAGGAGGAACAGTAATATGCCTAAAAGAACCGACATTCACAAAATACTGGTAATCGGCTCCGGTCCTATTGTTATCGGACAGGCTGCCGAATTTGACTATTCGGGAACGCAGGCTTGCCTTGCTCTTCGTGAGGAGGGTTATGAGGTTGTTCTCATTAACTCAAACCCTGCAACAATTATGACCGATACCGATATTGCCGATAAGGTATATATGGAACCTCTTAACCTTGAGTATGTGGCAAGAATTATCCGCCACGAAAGACCGGATGCAATTCTTCCTTCTCTCGGCGGTCAAACAGGTCTTAACTTGGCAGTTCAGCTTGCTAAAAAAGGCATTTTAAAAGAATGCGATGTTGAAATTCTCGGTACAAATTTTGAAGCTATTGAGCGTGCGGAGGACAGAGAGCTTTTCAAGGAACTCTGCGAAAGCCTCGGCGAACCTGTCCTTCCTTCAGAAATTGCAGAAAGCCTTGAGGAAGGACTTGAAGCAGCAAGGAAAATCGGTTTTCCTGTTGTTCTTCGTCCTGCGTTCACTTTGGGCGGTACAGGCGGCGGCTTTGCCGACGATGAGGAAGAATTTGTTCTTATGATGAAAAATGCTCTTGCTCTTTCTCCTGTTCACCAAGTTCTTGTTGAGAAGAGTATTAAAGGTTATAAGGAAATCGAGTACGAGGTAATGCGTGATGCTAACGACACTGCAATTACCATCTGTAATATGGAAAATATTGACCCAGTAGGCGTTCATACAGGTGACTCTGTTGTAGTAGCACCGTCACAGACTCTCACAAACAAAGAGTATCATATGCTTCGTGACTCTGCATTAAAGATTATCAGAGAACTTAAAATCGAGGGCGGATGTAACGTTCAGTTTGCCCTTGACCCTCACTCTTTCCAGTACTATCTTATCGAGGTTAATCCAAGAGTATCACGTTCATCAGCTCTTGCTTCAAAAGCATCAGGTTATCCTATCGCCAGAGTATCTGCTAAAATTTCTGTGGGTATGTATCTTAACGAAATTCCTATCGCAAATACTCCCGCATCTTTTGAGCCGACTCTCGACTACGTAGTAACAAAGATTGCCCGTTTTCCGTTTGATAAGTTTGCAGATGCAAATAACACTCTCAATACGCAAATGAAAGCAACGGGCGAGGTAATGGCTATCGGCAGAACGATGGAAGAAAGTCTGTTAAAGGCTGTACGTTCACTTGAAACAGGTGTTTGCCACCTCTATGATAAGAAGTTTGACACCTATACGGAAGAAGAACTTTTGAAGTATATAAGAAACGGCACTGACGACAGACTGTTTGCAATCGCACAGCTTATCCGTCTCGGCGTTGACCTTGTAAGAATTTATAACGCCACAAAGATTGATATGTTCTTCCTTGAAAAATTTAAGAATATTGTTGACTTTGAGCAGGTTCTTGACGCTAATAAGGGCGATTTAGAAACTCTTAAAGACGCAAAGAAAATGGGCGTATCTGACGAATATATCGGCAAAAAGTGGAATATGACTCCTGCTCAAATATTCCAAATGAGAAAAGAAAACGGTATTATGCCTGTTTACAAAATGATTGATACCTGTGCATCAGAGTTTGATTCCTATGTTCCGTATTTTTACTCAACTTATGAGATAGAAAACGAGTCTGTTGTATCAGATAAGAAAAAAATTGTTGTATTGGGTTCCGGTCCTATCCGTATCGGTCAGGGTGTTGAGTTTGACTATTCAACTGTTCACGCAATTTGGTCAATACGCGAGGCTGGCTATGAAGCTATCATTATCAACAATAACCCCGAAACTGTTTCAACCGACTATACAACATCTGATAAGCTGTATTTTGAGCCGTTGACTGTTGAAGATGTAATGAATATCATTACTCTCGAAAATCCTATGGGTATTGTAGTATCTTTAGGCGGTCAGACAGCAATTAACCTTGCTCCACCTCTTGACGCTCTCGGCGTACCTATTATTGGCACAGACGTAACGGCAATTGACAGAGCTGAAAACAGAGACAGCTTTGAAAAGATTATGGAGCAGCTTGGTATACCTCAGCCAAAAGGACTTGCTGTGACAGATATTGAAGAGGGCGTGCGTGTTGCCGCTGAAATCGGCTATCCTGTTCTTGTTCGTCCTTCATTTGTACTTGGCGGACGTGCAATGCAGATAGTTGCTAACGAGGAGTCACTTCGCCACTATCTTCAAACTGCCGTTGAGATTAATACAGAACAGCCTGTTCTTGTTGATAAATATATTATGGGTAAAGAACTTGAGGTGGACGCTATTTGCGACGGCGAAGACGTGTTTATCCCCGGTATTATGGAACACGTTGAAAAAACAGGTGTTCATTCCGGTGACTCAATTTCAATTTATCCTACTTTCTCTGTTTCACAGGCAGTTAAGGATAAAATTCTTGACTACACAGTTAAGCTTGGTAAAGCAATCGGAATTATAGGACTTTATAATATCCAGTTTATTGCTGACGATAAAGATGACGTTTACGTTATCGAGGTAAACCCCCGTTCTTCACGTACAGTTCCTTTCTTGTCAAAGGCAACTTCTGTACCTATGGCTCATATCGCTACACAGGTTATTTTAGGCCATTCACTTAAGGAGCAGGGAATAAACGAAATATATCCTCAGGAGAAAAAGCGCTGGTATGTTAAAGCACCCGCTTTCTCATTCTCAAAACTTAAAGGAATGGATACCTATCTTTCACCTGAAATGAAATCAACAGGTGAAGCAATAGGATATGATTCATCTCTCACAAGAGCATTATATAAGGCAATTCAGGCGTCAGGACTTAATGTTGCAAACTACGGAACGGTTCTTGTAACTATCGCCGATCAGGATAAGCCTACTGCTCTGCCTCTTATCAAGCGCTTTTACGATTTGGGCTTTAATATTGAGGCAACAGAGGGAACTGCAAAATATCTCAAATCTCACGGTATAAGAACACGTGTTCGTCAAAAACTTACACTTGACGAAAGCGACGAGATTTTGCACGCTCTTCGTCAAGGTCACATCGCTTACGTAATCAATACAATTGATATTAACGCAGGCGACTCTCACTCCGACGGTTCTGAAATCAGAAGAGCGGCAGTTGAAAACAACGTAACAATGTTTACATCACTTGATACTGTCAAAGTTCTTCTTGATGTGCTTGAGGAGATAACCCTCGGCGTTTCAACAATTGACGCACAGTAAGGAGCTTAAAATGTATAAGCAAAACAACTATAAAATATTGTTAAACGAACTGATTGCAAAATCAGTATATAAAATGGTGCTGGAGGGTGATACGCAGTATATCACTGCTCCCGGTCAGTTTATCAACATAAAGCTTGACGGTAAATTTCTGCGCCGACCTATATCTGTATGCGATTATGACGATAAAACAATTACTATAATCTACAAGGTAGTGGGAAGCGGTACTGAGCAAATGGCAGAGATGCAGGCAGGTGAGAGCCTTGACATTTTAACAGGTCTTGGCAACGGTTATACAATCAATGATTGTCAAAACCCCCTCCTTATCGGTGGGGGAGTAGGCGTTCCACCTATGTATAATCTCTGCAAAAAACTTATTGAGGCAAATCAACAGCCAACCGTAATTTTAGGCTTTAATACAAAGGATGAAATCTTTTATGAGGAAGAGTTTAGAAAGCTGGGTGCTGACGTAAGAGTTACAACTGTTGACGGCTCATACGGTATAAAAGGCTTTGTTACAGATGCTTTTCCCGAGGCTTACGACTATTTTTACACTTGCGGACCTATGCCCATGTTTAAGGCAATAGAATCAAAAGCAGTAACGTCGGGTCAGTATTCTTTTGAAGAAAGAATGGGATGCGGATTCGGTGCTTGTATGGGCTGTTCCTGTAAAACAAAATACGGCAGCAAGCGTATTTGTAAAGATGGTCCCGTGCTTGTAAGGGAGGAGATTGTATGGTAGATTTGTCAGTAAACCTTGCAGGACTTCAAATGGATAACCCTGTTGTTCCCGCTTCGGGAACCTTCGGTTTCGGCAAGGAATTTAAAGATTTTTACGATATTAACATACTTGGCTCTTTTTCCTTCAAGGGTACAACAAAGGATGCACGTTTCGGCAATCCTACTCCGAGAATAGCCGAGTGCACATCAGGTATGATTAACGCAGTAGGACTGCAAAATCCCGGAGTTCATCACGTTATTGAACACGAGTTGCCTGAAATGAAAGAGTATTTTCATAAGCCGGTTATTGCAAATGTATCTGGTTTCAGCGTTGAGGATTACGCTTACACCTGCAATCTTCTTGACAAAGAGGATCAGGTGGGAATACTTGAGGTAAACGTATCTTGTCCCAATGTTCACGGCGGCGGAATGAGTTTTGGTACTTCACCCGAATGTGCCGCAGAAGTTACGAAAGCCGTTAAATCCGTAACAACAAAGCCCGTGTTTATTAAGCTTTCACCAAACGTTACAGATATTGTTTCCATTGCTAAAGCTTGTGAGGAAGCAGGAGCAGACGGTATATGTCTTATTAACACAATGCTTGGTATGCGAATTGATTTGAAAAAAAGACAGCCTGTTATCGCTAATAAAATGGGCGGTTTCAGCGGCGACGCAATTTTCCCTGTGGCTGTGAGAATGGTTTATCAGGTTTCAAAGGCTTGTAATATTCCCGTTATGGGCTGCGGCGGCGTTTCCACTGCCCAAAATGTTATTGAAATGATGATGGCAGGTGCAACGGCCGTTCAAGTGGGAGCTGCAAATTTGGTTGAGCCTTACGCTTGCAAAAATATAATTGAGGCACTGCCCAAAGAGTGCGAAAAATTAGGTATTACAAAATTAAGTGATATAATAGGAGTGGTTGATTAATGGGTAAAGACGTAATCATTGCCTGTGATTTTTCATCTGCACAGGCTACATTTGACTTTCTTGATAAGTTTACTGAGGAAAAACCTTTTGTAAAAATCGGTATGGAGCTTTTTTATGCCGAGGGACCGTCAATTGTAAAAGAAATCAAAAAAAGAGGTCACAAGATTTTTCTTGATTTAAAACTTCACGATATTCCAAATACGGTAAAAAAGTCAATGGCAGTGCTTTCAAAGCTTGACGTAGATATGACAAATCTTCACGCCGCAGGAACTGTTGAAATGATGAAAGCGGCGCTTGAAGGTCTCACCAGAGAGGACGGCACAAGACCTATTCTTATTGCAGTTACACAGCTTACCTCAACAAGCGAGGAAAGAATGCAGAAAGAACTTCTTATTAATGCTTCTATTAACGACACTATTGTAAAATACGCTAATAATGCTAAAGAGGCAGGACTTGACGGAGTTGTTTGTTCTCCTCTGGAGGCAGGAATGGTTAAAGAAAGCTGCGGAAAAGAGTTTATGACTGTTACTCCCGGCGTAAGATTTGCAGACGGCGACGTAGGCGACCAGGTACGTGTAACTACTCCTGAAAAAGCAAAGGAAATCGGCAGCGACTATATAGTAGTAGGCAGACCGATTACTGCTGCTGATGACCCTGTGGCAGCATATCGCCGCTGTGTTAGGGAATTTGTTGGTTAATAGTAGATTATATACGGAGGATTTATTATGAAAATTACAGAAAAAATGATTGCAAAGGATTTACTTTCAATTAAGGCAGTGTTTTTAAAGCCGGACGATCCGTTTACTTGGGCGTCAGGTATTAAAAGCCCTATTTACTGCGATAACAGACTTACTCTTTCTGCTCCTGAAGTAAGAAAGGACGTAGAGGCAGGACTTGCAGAGATAGTTAAGGAAAAATTCCCTGAAGCTGAAATCCTTATGGGAACATCTACTGCCGGAATTGCTCACGCCGCTATAACAGCTACAATTCTTGATATGCCTATGGGTTATGTTCGTTCAGGCCATAAGGATCACGGCAGACAGAATCAGATAGAAGGCAAGCTTGAGAAGGGTCAAAAGGTCGTTGTAATTGAAGACCTTATCTCAACAGGCGGTTCAGTTCTGGAGGTTGTAGACGTTCTTCGCGAAGCCGGAGCTGAGGTGCTTGGCGTTGCTTCTATTTTCACATACGGTATGCAGAAGGGTCTTGACAGACTTAAAGAGGCAAATGTTATCAATTATTCTCTTTCTAATTTTGATGTTCTCGCAGAGGTGGCTGCAGAAGAAGGTTACATTTCCGAAAAAGATATTGTTAAACTTAAAGCATTCAGAAATAATCCTTCAGACCCTGCTTGGATGGATTTATAATCTTCACTAAATACTTATATAGAGGTTTGTTTTATGCGACATTTACTTGATACAACAGACTTGTCTCTTGAAGAAATAGATACTATGATTGCTACGGCAATGGATATAATCGAAAATAAGGATAAGTATGCTCACATCTGTGACGGAAAAAAGCTGGCAACTCTTTTCTTTGAACCGTCTACAAGAACAAGACTTTCTTTTGAAGCGGCAATGATGGAACTTGGCGGCAACGTGCTTGGATTTTCCGAGGCTGCGTCGTCATCTGCCTCAAAAGGTGAAAGCGTTGAAGACACTGTAAGAATGGTGTCCTGCTATGCAGATATAATTGCTATGCGCCATCCTCTTGAGGGAGCGCCGAGAGTAGCAAGCTTTAAAAGCTCTGTGCCTATTATTAATGCAGGGGACGGCGGACATTCTCACCCCACCCAAACCCTTACCGATTTGCTTACAATCTATCGTGAAAAGGGTAGATTTGACAATCTCACAATAGGTTTGTGCGGTGATTTGAAATTCGGTCGTACCGTTCATTCTTTAATAAAAGCAATGTGCAGATATAAAAATGTTAAGTTTGTGCTTATTTCTCCAAAGGAACTTTCGGTTCCCGATTATATTAAGAGCGACGTTCTTGATAAAAGCGGTCATCCATACGAAGAAGTAGAGAAAATGGAGCTGGTTATGGATAAGCTGGATATTCTTTATATGACAAGAATACAGCGTGAGCGCTTTTTCTCTGAAGATGAGTACTTAAAGCATAAAGACGCATTTGTTCTTGATTTAAAGAAACTTGAAAATGCTAAAAGTGATTTAACTATTATGCATCCTCTTCCAAGAGTCAACGAGATTGCTACCGAGGTGGATGATGACCCAAGGGCAAAGTATTTTGTTCAGGCGTTAAACGGTAAATATATTCGAATGGCGCTTATTAAAACTCTGCTTGAATGGGGAGGTATTATCTGATGAAAATTGACGAGATTGAAAACGGCATAGTGTTTGACCACATTACAGCAGGCAAGGGAATGGAGGTATATAATACTCTCCATTTAGAAAAGCTTAACTGTCAGGTAGCTATAATTCAAAATGCTAAATCCGAAAAAATGGGAGCAAAGGACATTATCAAGATAAATGATTTGATAGATATTAACCTTGACGTCCTTTGTTATATTGATAAGGACATCACTGTAAATATTATCAAAGACGGCAAATCTGTTGAAAAGAAAAATCTTTCATTGCCAAAGACTCTTACCAATGTTATCAAGTGTTCAAACCCGCGTTGTATTTGTAATAACGAGGATATTGACCATATATTTACCCTTGTTGATGACAATGGCACTTATCGCTGTCTTTACTGTGAAACAAAAGCAAAATAAATAAAAAATAACCTGCACAGTTGTGCAGGTTATTTTTTATGCCTTGTGTATTGCATTGTCTATTTCTTTTATCGTGGCAAGTTTCAGTGTTTCGGGGCTGTTTATTACCGTTTTTTCGTAACAGAAACTTATTGCTTGGGTCAGACCGAGTAAGATAAACAATATGATTATTTGTTTTGGCGAATTGAATATGTAATCTGTTAATCCAAAAAGCAGATAAAGAAGTATTGATGTAAAAACGCAAAATACCAATGTGAACTTTTTACCGTTATTTGCGTTAATTTCAAGTAGTTTGCCGAAAGCCAAGACAAATACGCACATAAACAACAGCATACCGAAAACTCCTAATTCAACCCAAGTTTCCAGCAAAAAGTTGTGCGCATGCGGTTTGTCAAGTCCATAGTTGTTCAAAAGAATAAGACCCGTTTCCTCCACGCCGAATCCTGTGCCAAACAAAAACTCCTTAGGATTTGTAATTAGAAAATCAACAAGACTGTCCCATATCTGAAAATGTGCCAGGGATGATTTTTTTGCTTCAGCTCCGCCGCTGCCTCCGCCGCTGACAACGCCTACCGTCTTGAAAATAAGACCGTAACGAGTAAGTATTGAAGGTATGATAATGCAAACTGTGGGTATGAAAATCTGTATCATTTCTTTCCAATGTCTTTTGGCAAGAATTACAAACATAAACACCCATCCGGCAATGGCGATAAAGCAGCCTGCTCTTGTCATAGTAGAGCTCATTCCTGCGCTTATGAGTACATTAAAAATAAAGAAAGTAATTTTTTTGTTTTTCGTTGAAGCATTTAGATAAAGATAAATTGAAATGGGATAAACAATTACCATATAGGTTGCAAGAAGATTTGGATTTGAGAAAAATCCGCTTGCTCTTGTTGACCACATTGAAGTTACAATATCAAAGGGAAGGGCAGAGTAAACCGCTTTGTCCAGCTGCCTGTAAAAAGGAGTTACTAAAACGGCAGATTGACTTATGTAACCAAATCGGTAAAGCGTATAGGTGCATATTTGAACAGTTCCTACAATTGCATTAAGTCCGCCTGAATAAACCATTGCCGCCAGCAGCCTGTCTATCTTTTCTCTTGATCTGGCAAGATTATAAATCATTATTTCAACAAGGAGCATTCCCCACCAAAGCATTGCGGTAGCAAATGTGGAGAATTTGGTAGAAGACCAAAGGGTGCTGACAACCGCCAACGTCAGAAAAACCATCATTAATTTTCCGATTGTTCCTACCTTTGCTTTTCTTCCTTCTTTTGTCCATTGCCGTTTAAAAATAATGAAAGATATAAAAAGAATAAAAGGACTGACGTATTCAGGTAAAATTGGAAACAGAAATACAGTTGCCTGAAGCCAATGCCAAGCAGGGTTCTCTTTATATTTCTGTTTAAAGGATATTAGATCTTCCTTCATATATAAACCTCTTCTATATGTGAAAATATACCCGATACATATAATAATGACATAATACTACATATTTCATATATTTTCAAGCATAATAACATTTTATGAAATATTTTACTTTCAAGATTTACAGGTTGTTTACATAATTTTAATAGTAATAACAATAAATTTGTTGCAAATACGGTTACATTAATGTATAATTTGTACGTGTATATATTTGTTTAGGAGTGTTTTTATGCCAGATAACGAAAAAGATTTTGACGAAGAAAAGAAAACAGATTTGTCAGAAGATATAACTGAAAATGACGATAATTTGTCTGCCGATGAAAGTCAGCAGTCAAATGAAAACAGCGTTCATCTTGAAAATAACGATAACTGGGAGTTTGAAGCACAGGCTCCTACTCTTGATGACAGCGCTTTTTTGGAGAATGATAATTTTGTTATTGACAAGGACGAATTTGACAAAACAGTAAAAAATGTGCCTGCTGAACATAATCAAAATGTGCCGCAGACGGCTGATAATCAAATTGTCATTAATAGAGATTCTTTGAAACTTGTGCCGGTGGCAGTGTTTACGGTATTGGTACTTATTGCTCTAATCGTACTTGGCGTACGTTATTATACCGTGCCAAACGGCAAGGAGGGCGATTTAATAAATCCTCCTTCAATTGCCGCTACCATTGACGGAGAAAAAGTCAGCGTTGGTATGTATAATTATTATTATGCAAGTGTGGTTAACTATTATGAGCAGTATGCAATGTACGGATATTTTGACCTGGATACAACAAAGAGCTACGAAAAGCAGTATACTGTTGACGAAGACGGAAACGAAATTACGTGGGCACAATTTTTTCAAAATGAAGCTTTGAGAGAAATAGAACTGAATTATGTGTATTATACAAAAGGGCTTAAAGAAGGCATAACTCTTACACAGAATCAGAAAGATACAATAGAAACTCAAATTGAAAGTTTAAAGGCAAGTGCTTCTGACCAAGAAATGTCACTTAATGACTATATTTCTGAAAATTTTGGAGAGTATTGCAGTGAGGATACCGTAAGACTTATGCTTGAACAGTACTACATAGCTGTGAATTATAAGGGCAAATTTGCCATTGATTATAAGCCAAGTAATGAAGAAATTAATGAGTTTTTCGATGAAAACAGAAACGATTATAATCAAATTAGCTTCAGCTATATAGCTACCGAATACGATGCTACTGACGATGAATCAAAAGCTCAATCGCAAAAAGTAATTGATGATTATATGGACAGAATTACTGACAGAGACTCAATTCTTGCCATGGTGCCAGAAGTTTATGCTGACTATATTCAAACAGATATGGAAACGGCTATGTCCTCTGATTCTTCATTAACTGAAGAGGAAGCACGCGAAGATGCTATTGCAAATTATCAGGCGAATATTGATTCTTCTATCACGGGAGCATCTTCTCCGTTTAGTGATGAGATAACACAGTGGTTGTTCAGCGACGATACCGAAATAGGCGAGAAAAACTACTATGTTGACGAGGAAAACAGCTACGCATATATTATCCTTAAAACCGAAATGGCATCACTTGATGAAAGCGATACTTACTCTGTAAGACACATTTTGATTATGCCTGAAAGCGACGATGAAACTTCTGATTCTTCATCTTATTCTTCAGAAGAACCGAAATACACTGACGAACAGTGGGCTGCCGCCGAAGAAAAAGCAAACTCGATTCTTGATGAATTTAACAGCGGCGACAGAAGTGAGTATTCCTTTGCATTGCTTGCAGAACTTAATTCCGACGACGTTGCTTCAACTTCATCAGGCGCAAACGGATTATACGGTGGCTTTTACGAAGGTGTTCCTCTTGGTCAAATGGTCTCTGAATTTGAGGATTGGTCAATGGACAGCTCAAGAAAATACGGTGATACAGGAATGGTTAAGTCGACTCACGGTTATCATATTATGTTCTTTGTTGACGCATCTCCAAGTTATATGGCACAGCTTAAAAATGATATGAAAACTGAAAAGCTTAACGAAATGATTGAAAATGCCAGCGTAAATCTTCACGATGGCGTCATCAATAAAGCAATAGAAAAATATAATGACGCAAAGAGTGAAGCGGCTGATTCTTCAACATCAAATACCGTATCGTAATTGAATAAATTTACACTTGTAAAATTATAGATAATAGTGTAGAATATCTTTTGATATACTTTAATTTTTTCAAAAAACATAAAAAGGATGAAAAAAATGGCAAAGAAACAGTTAGAAGAGGATATGCTTGCAGGCGGAAGCATTAATGCCGATAAGGATAAGGCTAAAGCCAAGGCAGAAAAGCTTGCAGCTAAAAATAAGGCTAAAAAGGAAAAGCTTGATGCTAAAAGAGCAAGCATAAAATCAGAGATTGATAAACTTAAAGAGCAAAAAGAAAAATGCGAAAATGAAGAGGAAAAGAAAACTCTTGACGCTAAAATAAAGAAATTGTCCGACAAGTATAATTCGGTAGGTTCAGCACCTAACGGTCTTGCTCCCAGAACCAAGAAGATAATACAGTCTGCAGTTTGTATTGTTATAGTTGTTGCACTTCTTGTTACTTACGTTTCAACAGGTTTGGTAAGAAAGGGATTTATTGCTTCATTAAGCATTCCGGCTCAGACTCTTACTGCAGCTACAATAACAAACGGCACAGAAAAAGCAAAAGTTAAAGTTAGTACATACAATTTTTATTTTGCTTCCACATATAACAGTTTAATTTCTCAGCAGTCAAGTTATGAGCAGTACGGACTTGACCTTGCAGATATGGGAATGGATGTTGATTTTGATCAGCCGCTTTCAAAGCAGACTTATACTGACCCTGAAACTAATGAAACTATGACTTGGTCAGAGCATATGGAAGAACTTGTGCTTGATTCCATTGAGTCAACATACACTTATTACCTTGAAGCTGTTGCACAGAATGACGGTGAAGAACCTGAAATAACCGAAGAACAGCAGTCAGAGATTGATGAAGCACTTGACAGCTATAAAGAGACTGCAAATCAATACGGTTATACACTCAGCGGCTACCTTGTAAGAGCTATGGGTAAGGGCGTTACCGAAGCTGTATTCAGAACAGAGGCAACCCGTCAGTATATTGCACAGAATTATCAAAGCGAATTATCTTCTTCAACAACTTCAGCAGATGTTACAGAAGAAGAGGTTACAGCATATAAGGACGAAAATATCGATAACTATAAGACAGTTGATATTAAGATTTTTGAATGTTCAACTGAGGACGATGCAAAAGCTTTTGCTGATGAGCTTAAAGCTGACGGTTCAAATTTTGCAGAACTTGCAGTTAAATATTCAAGCGGTGATTTTTATAAGAGAGCCTATGCTGAAGATACTTTTTCAACAGTAACAGGCGCTACAAGAAATAACCTCATCAGTCACGGTTATGCCATCGCAACTCCTGACGATTCTGACGCTGAAGAGCTTACATATTCAGGTCTTGACTGGCTGTTTAGCAGCGACAGAAAGGCAGGAGATATAAAACAAGAAAGCACAACAGTAGTTTACGTTTTAAGCCCTGCTGAAGTAACCGACAGAAAGACTGTTAATGTTCGTCATATTCTTATTGCACCTGAAAATGCAGATGAAAACGCTCAGGCAGTTGACGCTACCGAATCACAGTGGAACGCTGCATATAGTAAGGCTGAGAGTATTCTTAATGAATGGAAATCAGGCGATGCAACGGAGGATTCTTTCGCAGCTCTTGTTGCTGACAATTCTACTGATACAGGCTCAACCGAAAACGGTGGCCTTTATGAAGACGTTGCTACGGGTGAAATGGTTGATCCGTTCTCTAACTGGTGCTTTGACAGCTCAAGAAAAGCCGGCGATACAGCTATTGTTATGACCGAATACGGTTATCACATTATGTATTTTGTCGGAACAAATAATGAACTGATATGGTATCATAGTGCAGAACAAGACCTTATTAATGAAAATAGCACATCTGCAACCGATAAGCTTGAGGAGGCTTACACCCTTAAAGTTAATTGGTTTGGTTCTCGTTATTTCGAGAAAGATGTAGATATCGACAGCTAAAATCAAAAAAGAGGTTGAGTTTTCAACCTCTTTTTGTGTTTTTATCAAATTGAAGGAAATGGTTTATGAACAAAAAATCTGACATCAAAGCGCTTACTGATGAAGTTTCACGACTTATGGCGGCTCTTGAGGATGTAAATTTTGAATGTCAAAGATTAGAAATTATTAACGCTAATCTTGATTTTCAGCTTAAAAGCATCAGCCGTGAGTTAAAACAAAACATTGCAATTCTTGAAGCGCTTGAAGAAGAAAATAAGAAACTTAAGGAAGAATTAGGTAAAAACAATGGAATATAAATTAAATACCGATGAACTACGTTGCTTCGCACCAAAACTAAAAGCGGGAGACAGAGTGATATTGTCAGGAACGGTGTATACTTCCCGTGACGCCGCTCACAAACGTATTAATGAGGCAATGGATAATAATCAGCCTTTGCCTTATGAATTAAAAGACGCTGTTATTTATTACGCCGGACCAACTCCTGCCCCTGAAAATCTTGCCGTTGGTTCCTGTGGACCTACAACATCCGGCAGGATGGACGTATATGCCCCCAGATTTTTAGATGAAGGTCTTGTGGCAATGGTAGGCAAGGGTGAAAGAAGCAAAGAAGTATGTGATGCTATTGTAAGAAATAAAGCGGTTTATCTGTGCGCTATCGGCGGTGCGGGCGCATTGGCGTCAAAATGTATAACTTCTTGTGAAGTTATTGCATACGATGACTTAGGCTGCGAGTCGGTTAAAAAACTTACATTTAAAGATTTTCCTCTTACGGTCGCTGTTGATTGCAGCGGAGGTAATATTTTTGTCAGATAATTTCATATTATGAATTGAAAATGAAGAGGGGGGATTTTTATGAAATATGAAATTAAAGGCGGTAATTTTCCTGTTCTTATTTGCAATCTTGAAGCAAATGAAACAATGATTACCGAAGGCGGCGCAATGAGTTGGATGAGTCCAAATATGAAGATGGAAACCACATCCAGCGGCGGTATCGGAAAAATTTTCGGTAGAATGCTTACAGGTGAGCGCTTGTTCCAAAATAGATTTACTGCTATGGGTGGCGAGGGAATGATTGCTTTTGCCAGCAGTTTTCCCGGCGATATTGTTGTTTTGGAACTGGATGGCGCAAAGGAGTATATTTGTCAAAAAAGCTCATTTATAGCTTCTACAACAGGCGTTGAGCTTTCTGTTTATCTTCAGAGAAAGCTTGGAGCAGGACTGTTTGGCGGCGAAGGTTTTATTATGCAGAAATTAAGCGGAACAGGACTCGCTTTTATCGAGATTGACGGTTCTGCTGTTAAGTATAATCTTGCTCCCGGTCAGCAGTTAATTGTGGATACAGGCCACGTTGTTATGATGGATGCAACCTGTAAAATGGATATAACAACAAATAAGGGCGCCAAAAATATCTTGTTCGGCGGTGAAGGACTTTTCAATACTGTTGTTACCGGTCCCGGTGAGGTTGTGGTTCAGACAATGCCGACTATCAAGATGGCTCAAGCGCTTATACCTTATATGCCAACTTCATCAGGCAGTTAATTGTCCTCTAAATTTTTCTTAATGTCCTGCAAAACTTTTTTTTCAATGCGGGATACATAGCTTCTGCTAATGTTAAGCCTCTGTGCAACTTCTCGTTGCGTCAGGGGCTTTTTGTTATTTAGACCATATCTTAAGATAATTATTTCCCGTTCTCTTTCATCACTCATATTTTTTATATATCTTGAAACCTTTTGCCAGCTTAATTTTGTTTCGAGATTTTCAGCCAAGTCGTCGGGACTGCTTACCGTATCCTCAATAGTTAACGGATTTCCGTCTTTATCAACCTCCAGCGCATCACCCAAATACACGTCGTTTGACTGCTTTTTGCCGCTTCTGAAATACATAAGTATTTCGTTTTCTATACATCTGCTGGCATAAGTTGCCAATTTAGTTCCTTTTTCCTGCTTATAGCTGTCAATCGCCTTAATCAAGCCGATTGTTCCTATGCTTATCAAATCCTCGTTGTCATTGGTTTTAGAATAGTATTTTTTTACTATATGGCTTACAAGTCTTAAATTTCTTTCAATCAAAACGGCTCTCGCATTTTTATCTCCCTGTTCCATTTTTTTTAGCATTTCGGCTTCCTGTTTAGGAGGTAAAGGTTTAGGAAAACTTGAGGGATTTTGAATGTGTAAAATGAAATAAATAAAATTTGCCGCAATGGCTGAAATAATAGCGCTAAACATTTTCATCACCTAAAAAATCTTATTCCGGTTGGTTTTCTTTTATACCACAGAACAAATGTTCATCTTTTTTGTGAATATACTTGAATTTAGCGCATTTATGTCATATAATAATGTGAATGCGAAAAAATATTAAAAACAGAGTAGGTGAACAGTATGGACAAGTTTAAATTAGTAAGCAAATTTAAACCAACAGGGGACCAGCCTCAAGCTATTGATGCTCTTGTAAACGGCGTGTTAAACGGTGACAAAGAGCAGACGCTTATGGGTGTTACAGGTTCAGGTAAAACGTTTACTATGGCAAATATTATTGAAAGGGTAAATCGTCCTACTCTTGTTTTGGCTCACAATAAAACTCTTGCGGCACAGCTTTGCAGTGAGTTTAAAGAGTTCTTCCCTGAAAATGCGGTCGAGTATTTCGTTTCATACTATGACTATTATCAGCCTGAGGCATATGTGCCTACAACAGATACTTATATTGAGAAGGATTCGTCAATTAACGATGAGATTGACAAACTTCGCCACTCTGCGACGGCTGCTCTTTTTGAAAGAAGAGATGTTATAATTGTTGCGTCTGTATCCTGTATCTATTCAATCGGCGACCCTATCGATTACAAAAGTATGGTTATTTCTCTTCGTACCGGTATGGAGTTTGGCAGAGATAAACTGATTGAAAAACTTGTTTCTATTCAGTACGAGAGAAATGATATTAACTTTGTGCGAAATAAGTTCAGAGTTAGGGGAGATACTCTTGAGGTATTTCCTGCAGGCTCTTCAGGAAACGCCATCAGAATTGAGTTTTTCGGCGATGAAATTGACAGAATATGTGAAATTCAGCCGCTTACAGGCAAGGTTGAGGGCGTTTTGTCCCACGTTTGTCTTTATCCTGCTTCTCACTATGTAGTGGGCGCAGAAAAAATGAATAAAGCTATTGACAAAATTTATAACGAGATGGTAGAGAGAGTTGCTTACTTTGAAGAGAAAGGTAAGCTCCTTGAGGCTCAAAGAATTAAAGAGCGTACAATGAATGATATTGAAATGCTCCGTGAAACAGGATTTTGCAAAGGAATTGAAAACTACTCCGCAGTAATGAGCGGCAGAAAACCCGGAGAAGCTCCTTTTACACTTATAGATTATTTTCCTGATGATTTTCTTCTGTTTTGCGATGAAAGCCACGTTATGCTTCCTCAAATAAGGGGTATGTACGCAGGCGACAGAGCAAGAAAGGAAAGCCTTGTAGAGTATGGATTTAGGCTTCCCAGCGCTCTTGATAACAGACCTTTGCAGTTTGACGAGTTTTACGGCAAAGTAAATCAAGTCATTTTCACTTCAGCAACTCCAAAGGAATTTGAAAAAGAACACAGCACAAGAATTGTTGAGCAGATTATTCGTCCTACAGGATTGCTTGACCCTGTTATTACTGTTAAGCCTACAGAAGACCAAATGGACGATTTGTTAAGTGAAATCAATATCAGAGTTGATAAAAAAGAACGTGTTCTTGTAACCACCCTTACAAAAGCTATGGCGGAGGATTTGACAAAATATCTTGAGGGCTTCGGAGTAAAAGTAAGGTATATGCACCACGACGTTGATACTATCGAAAGAATGGAAATTATCAGAGATTTGCGCCTTGGTGAGTTTGACGTACTTGTCGGCATCAATCTTTTGAGAGAAGGACTCGATATTCCCGAGGTATCTCTTGTAGCTATACTTGACGCCGATAAAGAAGGATTTTTGCGTTCCGAAACATCTTTGGTTCAGACTATCGGACGTGCCGCAAGAAATGAAAACGGCGAAGTAATTATGTATGCTGACTGCGTAACTCCTTCAATGGAAAGGGCAATTACCGAAACTGAACGAAGAAGAGAAATACAGCAAAAATATAACGAGGAACACGGTATTACTCCTAAAACTATTAAGAAGGACGTTCGTGAGATTATCGAAATCACCTCTAAAGATAAAATTGACGGCAAGAAAAAGCATCTTACAAAGAAAGAAAAACAGCTCCTTATCAGCGAGCTGACAAAAGAAATGAGAGAGGCGGCAAGACTGCTTGAATTTGAACACGCTGCATTTTTGCGTGACCAAATCGCAGAGCTGGAGAAATAATATGTTTTCACTATTTAAGGACAAGGGTTTTTGGGTGACTGCATTCAAGCTCACTCTGCCTGTTGTAATTCAAAATCTTCTTACAAGTTCATACACCCTCGTTGATACTTTACTTGTTAGTAATTTGGGCACGGTTGCTCTTTCATCTGTGGGTATGGTAGGTCAATGGGCTTGGCTTATGAATATGATACTCATTGGCTTTGCCTCTGCTACAACTGTATTCGTTTCACAGTTTTGGGGCGTCAAGGATTTGAAAAAAATACGTCACGTAGAGGGCATTTCCACAGTATTTGCCTTGGGAATTTCAACGCTTTTTACTGCTGTCAGCCTTATAGTCCCTCAGTTAGTTGTAAAACTTTTCAATTCCGATGCTGAAATTATAAGCGTGGGCAGCGAATATCTGCGCTATGTAGCGCTTTCCTATATTCCTATTGCTCTTACAAATATTTTGGCTGCGGTTCTTCGTGCAGTTGAAAATGTTAAACTTCCGATGTATGTTTCGGGTTTATCTACAGTTGTCAATATTGTACTTGACTATGCTATGATCTTCGGTAAATTCGGTTTTCCGAAAATGGGCGTTAAAGGCGCCGCTGTTGCAACGGTTATTTCAGCGTGGATGGGTCTTGCTCTTGTAGTTATCGTATCGCTTGCCAAAAAGAACATTTTAATTGATAAGCCTAAAAATATATTTAATTTTTCAAAGCAGGAAATTGTTTCTTACATCAAAATTGCCACTCCCGTAGTTTTGAATGAAGGTATGTGGGGAGCAGGAAATTTTGTGTATAACATTATTTACGGCAATATGGGTTACGAATATTTTTCAGCTCTCACTATTTTAAGAAGCTTTGAAAACATATCGTTCGTTTTGTTCATAGGCATCAGCAGTGCAGCTGCGGTAATGATAGGCAAGTCCATAGGAAAGGGTAATATTGAAAGAGGACTTGTTGATTCAAAAAGATTTATGATAATTGTTCCTGTTCTGGCAGTAATAGTTGCCGTGTTTATTGTCATTTTCAGGCATCAGCTTGTGAGCGTATTCAACATGGGCGATAATATAAGTAAGGTTGCCATAGATACAGCCGTTATTATTATGTCTATATATGCGTGCGCTTTTCCCTTCAGAATGTTGCCGTATCTCGAAGTGGTTGCAGTGTTCAGAGCAGGGGGAGATACCGTAACAGGAGCAAAGCAGGAGCTGTTTTGTCTGTGGGCGCTTTCAGTTCCCGCAACAATTATTTCTGTTTATGTGTTTAAAGTGCCGTTTGTGGCGGCATTTGCAATTATGTATATTTTCGAGGATATACCTAAAAATATTATGACACTCAAATTCTATCTGTCAAAAAAGTGGATTAAGCCTGTCACTAAAGAGGGAATAGAGGCTCTTGACAAGCTAAAATCGGAGGATAGCATCAATGAATAAAAATATAGTTATAAAAGGTGCAAGAGAGCATAACCTTAAAAATATTGACGTGGAAATACCCAGAGACAAGCTGATTGTTTTTACAGGACTTTCAGGTTCCGGTAAATCAAGTCTTGCTTTTGATACTATATATGCCGAAGGACAGCGTAGATATGTAGAAAGCCTGTCATCGTACGCAAGGCAGTTTTTAGGTCAAATGGAAAAGCCCGATGTAGATTATATTGACGGACTTTCCCCCGCTATTTCCATCGACCAAAAAACTACCAGCCGAAATCCCCGTTCAACTGTCGGCACAGTAACGGAGATTTATGACTATCTGCGACTTCTCTACGCAAGAATAGGTATCCCGCACTGTATTAAATGCGGCAGGGAGATAACACAGCAAACCGTTGACCAAATTGTTGATACAGTTATGGAGCTGGAGGAAAAGACAAAAATTCAGGTTATGTCGCCGATAGTCCGCGGACGTAAGGGCGAATACGTTAAAGAGCTTGATTCTGTACGAAAATCAGGCTTTGTACGTGTGCGAATTGACGGCTCTGTTTATGATTTGTCCGAAGAAATAAAGCTTGATAAAAATAAAAAGCACAATATAGAGGTTATTGTTGACAGACTTGTTATAAAAGAAGATATTAAATCACGTCTTGCCGATTCAATAGAAACGGCAACTCAGCTTTCAGAGGGAACGGTAATTATAGACATAGTGGGAGACAGGGAAGAAATGTTTTCCCTTAATTACGCCTGTCCCGAGCACGGCGCCGTAATTGAGGAAATGAGTCCTCGTATGTTTTCTTTTAATAATCCTTTCGGCGCTTGTAAAAAGTGTTCGGGCTTGGGCTCATATAAAGAAATTGCACCTGAATTGATTATTCCTAACAAAAAGCTGTCCATTAATCAAGGCGCTATTAAGGCGTCGGGCTGGAATGTAAACGACGGTTCAATAGCCAAAATGTATTATGAGGGACTTGCCAAGGAGTATGGTTTCTCTCTTGATGTTCCTATTGAAATGATTAGTCAAGAGGGATTAAACGCAATTCTTTACGGTACCAACGGCAAAAAAATAAGTATGAAGAGAGTAACCTCTTACGGCACGGGAACCTATAAAAACGAGTTTGAGGGAATTATATCAAATCTTCAAAGACGGTATAACGAAACAACGTCTGACTGGGCGAGAGCAGATATTGAAAGCGTAATGACTACCTGCGTTTGTCCTGATTGTCACGGTTCAAGATTAACCCCTGAGATTATGAGCGTAACCGTAGGCGGTCTGAACATATATGAATTTTGCAGTATGCCAATTAACGAAGAACTGGAGTTTATTAAAAATCTTCAGCTTACCGATAGGGAAAAACTTATCGGAACTCTTGTTATAAACGAAATCAGAGAAAGACTGGAATTTCTTAACAGTGTGGGGCTCGACTACCTTTCACTTGCACGTGAGGCTTCTACACTTTCAGGTGGAGAGGCTCAAAGGATCAGACTTGCAACGCAAATAGGTTCGTCTCTTATGGGCGTTTTGTATATTCTTGACGAGCCTTCAATCGGTTTGCACCAAAGGGATAATGATAAACTGCTGGGAACTCTCAAGCACTTGAGAGATTTGGGAAACACTCTTATCGTTGTTGAACACGATGAGGACACTATGCGAAGTGCCGATTACATTGTCGATATTGGTCCGGGTGCAGGTGTTCACGGTGGCGAACTTATTGCACAGGGAACTGTTGACGACATTATCAACTGTGAAAACTCTATAACAGGTATGTATTTAAGCGGTAAAAGAAAAATTCCCGTTCCTGAAAAAAGGAGAGAGGGAAACGGCAAAAAACTTACTGTTTATAACGCCCGTGAAAACAATTTAAAGGGTATAGACGTTGAAATCCCATTAGGCAAATTTGTTGCCATTACAGGAGTTTCTGGTTCGGGAAAATCAAGTCTTGTAAATGAAATTCTAAATAAACACTTGTCATCTGTTTTAAACGGAGCTAAAAAAAGAGCAGGCAAGTTTGACAAAATGACAGGCGTTGACAATCTTGACAAGGTTATCAATATTGACCAGTCGCCTATCGGCAGAACCCCACGTTCTAACCCTGCAACCTATACAGGTGTATTTAACGATATTCGCGAGCTTTACGCCCAAACTCCAGACTCAAAGCAGAGGGGATATAAGGCAAACCGTTTTTCGTTTAATGTTAAAGGCGGACGCTGCGAAGCCTGTCAGGGCGACGGTATCGTTAAAATAGAAATGCATTTTCTTGCTGATGTATATGTTCCCTGCGAGGTTTGCGGCGGCAAAAGATATAATCGTGAAACTCTTGATGTTAAATTTAAAGGTAAATCAATTTTTGATGTTCTTGAAATGACTGTGGATGAGGGCGTTGAGTTTTTTGCACAGCAGCCTAAAATTTGTAATAAACTCAAAACTTTGTCAGATGTGGGTCTCGGATATATAAAAATCGGACAAAGCGCTACAACCTTGTCGGGAGGCGAGGCACAGCGTGTTAAACTTGCTACAGAGCTTTCAAAAAGGAGCACAGGTAAAACAATATATATTCTTGACGAGCCTACAACCGGACTTCATACAGCAGACGTTCACAGGCTAATCAATGTATTAAATATGCTTGTGGACAGCGGAAACACAGTCCTTGTTATTGAACACAATCTTGATGTTATTAAAACTGCCGACTATATAATTGATCTTGGTCCCGAAGGCGGAAAAGGCGGCGGTAAAATTGTCTGCACGGGTACTCCCGAAGAAGTGGCAAAATGTAAAAAATCCTATACGGGACAGTATTTGAAAAAATGCCTTTAAAAACAGAGAGTAAATGCTCTCTGTTTTTTTATTACATTGTTGTAACAAATATTGAGAAATAATATTAATTGTGTTAAAATTCTTTAGAAAAAATATGTCGAAGGAGAAAAGAAATGGACAGAAAAGTTGTTATTTTTGATCATCCTCTCATTCAGCATAAGTTAAGTATTTTGCGTGATGAAAATACTACTACTAAAGATTTTCGTGAGCTTATCAACGAAATATCAATGCTTATGATGTTTGAGGCTACAAGAGATTTGCCGATGGAAGAAATTGAAGTTAAAACTCCGTGCGGTATTGCAAAATGTCATCAGCTTGCAGGCAGAAAACTTGCATTTGTACCAATTCTGCGTGCTGGATTGGGAATGGTTGACGGCTGTCTCAAATTAGTACCCTCTGCGAGAGTAGGTCATATCGGTCTTTATCGTGACGAAACTACTCATACCCCTGTGGAGTATTACTGCAAACTTCCCAAGGATATTGAGGAGAGAGACGTTTTTGTAGTTGACCCGATGCTTGCCACAGGCGGCTCAGCTGTGGATGCTATCAGTCAGATTAAATTGAGAAAGCCGAGAAAAATTGTCTTTATGTGTACCATTGCTGCGCCGGAAGGTCTCGAAGCTCTTGAAAAGGCACATCCTGATGTTGATATTTACTGTGCTGCTCTCGATGAAAAATTAAATGATGACTGTTATATAATTCCCGGTTTAGGTGATGCCGGTGACAGAATTTTCGGAACAAAATAATAAAAGCGAGGTATAAATATGGCTAAAACAAAACTTAAGGTTGGTAAAGACGGAATTTATGACGCTCGCCAGCTTGGAACAGGCAGAATGGTTCTTCTGGGATTCCAGCATATGTTTGCTATGTTCGGCGCTACAGTAACAGTTCCGCTTCTTACCGGACTTGATATTTCAACTACACTTCTTTTTGCAGGACTCGGCACATTTCTTTTCCATTGCATAACAAAGTTTAAGGTGCCTGCATTTTTAGGCTCATCATTTGCGTTTTTAGGCGGTTATGCGGCAGTTGCTCCTATGTCTGCCGACGGCGCCGCTAACAAGGAAATGCTTCCTTATGCTTGCCTCGGTGTAGCCTGTGCAGGTTTGGTTTATCTTGTTATTGCTGCTCTTATTAAAATCATTGGTATTAACAAGGTAATGAAACTGTTCCCTCCGGTTGTTACAGGTCCAATTATTATTGCTATCGGTTTGGGACTTGCGCCCTCTGCCGTAAGCAACTGCTCAACTAACTGGTGGCTTGCACTTGTTGCCCTTGTACTTGTAATTGTATTCAACATTTTCGGTAAGGGTATGATTAAAATTATTCCTATCCTTCTCGGTATTATCGGCGCATACGTTGTTGCAATTCTTGTCGGCAATGTCGGCGGCGTAGAAAGTTTCACAATTGATTTTACTCAAGTAAAAGAGGCTGCTTGGATCGGTTTCCCGATTGAATGGTCATCTACTGTTTTCGGCGGTGTTCACGACAGTTCAAAGGCTATCTCTGCTATTATCGCTATTATGCCGATTGCTATAGCTACAATTATGGAGCATATCGGCGATATTTCTGCGATTTCAGCTACCGTCGGAAAGAACTATATTAATGACCCCGGTCTTCACAGAACTCTTTTAGGCGACGGACTTGCAACTTCAATGGCAGCTTTATTCGGCGGACCTGCAAATACAACTTATGGTGAAAACACAGGTGTTCTTGCTCTTTCAAAAGTTTACGATCCTCGAGTAATTCGTATTGCTGCATATTTTGCAATGCTGTTTTCTTTCTGCCCCAAATTTGCTGCAATCATCGAGTCCATCCCTTCATCTGTTGTAGGCGGTATATCTTTTGTTCTTTACGGTATGATTTCTGCTATAGGTGTAAGAAATGTTGTTGAGGCAAAAGTTGACTTTTCAAAGGCAAGAAATACAATAATTGCAGCTGTAATTCTTGTTGTAGCTCTCGGATTAAGCGGTGGAATTACATTTACAATTAAGGGCGCTACAATTACTCTTACAGCGCTTGCCTGTGCTTCTATTGCAGGTATCGTTCTCAATCTTATCTTCCCTGAAAAAGATTTCGATCCGGAAAAAGCATTTCAAGCCGATACAAAAACAGGACAAATAAATTTGGAAGAAGAAAAATAAATATAATTGCAATTATAGGACAGGCTATGCCTGTCCTTTTTGCTTTTTTGTAATATTATCAATAATTTTTGTAATAAATTAAAATTATATATTTATTTTATTGCAAATTTCTGTTATAATGTTGTAAATGTGTGCTGAAAGGGGAGCAAATAAGTGAAAAAGTTTAAAATTCTGTTACTTGTTTTGATTATGATTTTTGCTTTTTCAGGTTGCAGCAGTTTTCGCCTTTCAACATCTATTGATGATCTTATTTCTCCCGTGTCGCCAAGCGGTGAAAACGATGCAGTTAAAACCGCTGTTGAACAATATTGCAAAAACGGATATTTAATCAAGATACCTTCAAGCGGCGAGTATACCACATCTTTTATTTTCTATGACCTTAACAATGACGGTGAAAACGAAGCAATTGCTTTTTATGAACCGTCGGATAAGCTTGGCACTATTGATATGGCTGTCCTTAATAAGCAGGACGATAACTGGAAAGTTGTTTACAATGTTACAGGCAATGGCACAGACGTGAATTCTGTAGACTTTTGTGACGTAAATAACGACGGCGAAATTGAAATACTTGTATGCTGGAGTCTTATTTCAAAATCTACTAATTTTAATCTTGATGTATACAGGCAGATTTCAGATGATAGCGGATATTCATTAGAACCAATCGGAGACAGTGTTACCGCGGGCGAATTTATCTGTGCCGACGTAAATGAGGACGGCGTCACAGATGTACTGGTGTTCAGCTTTGGTTCTTCAACGCTGTCGCCAACAGCAAGGCTATATTCTTACAGCTCTAACAGCAGAAAACTTATCGGTGAAACGAAGCTTGACGGTTCAATCAATTCATTTTCCTCAATTGTAGTGGGTGAGACTGACCAAGGCGTCAGCGTTTACGCAGATGCTGTTCGTTCAGACGGTGATTCGATGGTTACCGAACTTATATACTGGTCAAATTATTATGACAGCATAGTTTCTCCCTTTTATAGTTACAGTACAGGCAGAACATCTGATACAGCAAGACAAAGTATGATCGATTCTAAGGATATTGACGGCGACGGTGTTATTGAAATACCAACCGACGCCAAACGCAGTAAACTGCCGCAGCATTTGACGGCGCAGGATTGGATGGTTTACGGCAACACGGTTTTAACGCATAAGTGCTATACTGTTTCTTGTAAAAGAGACAGTTATTCAGTAGTCCTTTCAAAAAAACAGTTAGAAGATTATACTTTTAAGTATGACGTAAATACAAGAAAGCTTATTGTCTATGACGGTAAAAATATGCAGTTTGAAATTGTAACAGTTTTTAAATCTGCATATGATTCACAAAACTATTCGGGATATTCGGAAATATACAGCAATAACGGATTTGTTTATCTGGCTAAAACAGGTAGCAATTCCGAAAGTGATATTACAGTTAATGACCTTAAAAATATAATTAAACCCTATTAGTTAAAGGAGTAGAGGAGTATTATGAAAAAGGTATTAGTTGCAGAGGACGAAGAATCCATCCGCGAATTTATAGTGATTAACCTTACCCGAAGCGGATACGAGGTTGAGCAGGCGGAAAACGGCGCTGTTGCTTTGGAGAAATTTTCCAAAGAGGGCAGTGGTTTTGATGTGGCAATTCTTGACATTATGATGCCGGAGGTTGACGGTTTAACTGTTTGCAAGGAATTTCGTAAACAGTCACCTGATTTGGGAATTATTATGTTAAGCGCCAAAACTCAGGAAATGGACAAGGTAACAGGTCTTTTGTTTGGGGCAGATGATTATGTTACAAAACCATTTTCTCCCAGCGAACTTATGGCGAGAGTAGACGCAGTTTACAGAAGAGTTGAGATGACAAGAGGGTTTAAGAAGAACGATACTACAGGTGACAGCATTATTCTTGACGAATTTGAGCTTAATTTAAGAAACCGTACTCTTTCAAAAAACGGCGAATATATCGAGCTTACACAGGTGGAGTTTCAAATTGTTGAATATTTCTTTAAAAATCCAAATGCGGCTCTTTCTCGTACCGACATTTTAAAAACTGTATGGGGTGCTAATTATTTCGGCGATGAAAAAATCGTTGACGTAAATATAAGAAGACTCAGAATAAAAATTGAGGAGAATCCTTCAAATCCAACAAGACTTGTTACTATCTGGGGGCTTGGCTATAAATGGATTACAGATAAAAAATAACGGTTATCAGCGTGAGTAAACTATGAAAAGTATGATGTTAAAAAAACTTCATAATTTAAAAGTTGAGGGCATAACTTTGCGTTGGCTTATCAATATTATCGGCGTTATTATGCTTTTCTTTATAATATTTTTTGTAGTGTTCTCATTTTCAATAAAGACACACTATTACTCAAATGTTGAGAGTATACTTAAGTCAGGTGTTTCTACCAGCGCAACCGGCTATTTTTCCACAAATCTTGATGACGGAATATCTCTTGAACAGTCAGCGTCAAATTATTTTGAAAGTTACAGTTACAGAGAAAAAACTACAACTTGGATAATAGATGCCAATGGCGATGTTGTTGTGTCTTCAAGCGGCTTTGCTATTGAAAAACAGGATATGCCGGATTTTGACCAAGCTATTGCTACATCGTCTACCGGAGAGTATATCGGTAAGTTAAAAAGCGGCGAAAAGGTAATGGCGGTTTGCAGAGTTATTACTAACAGCGACGGAGATATAGTAGGCGCAGTCAGAGTAATGTCGTCTTTGGAACAGATTGACAATCAGATATTTACAATTGTATTTTTAATTTTTCTTGCGCTGCTTGTGATTTTTGCTATTATCATTTTTTCTAATCTGTTTTTTATTCGTTCAATCATTATCCCTGTAAGAGAGGTTAATGAAACTACAAAAAAGATTTCCCAGGGCGATTATTCAGTAAGGATTGAGAAAAAGTATAATGACGAAATAGGCGACCTTTGTGACTCTATCAACACAATGGCGGAAGAAATATCACAAACGGATAAAATGAAAAATGATTTTATCTCAACTATTTCTCACGAGCTGCGAACACCGCTTACATCGATTAAAGGGTGGGGCGAGACTCTTACTTTAGGCAACAATGAAAATGTTGACGAGCTTACAAGAAAAGGCCTTGAGGTAATTGTAAAGGAAGCAGGAAGACTTGAAGGCTTTGTAGAAGAACTTTTGGATTTTTCAAGACTTCAAAGCGGCAGAATGAATTTGCGTCTTGCCAAGACGGACGTGTTTGCAGAACTTGATGAAACCGTGTTTACATTCAGAGAACGTGCTATGAGGGAAGGAATAGAAGTTAAATACAGCATTCCCGATGTTCCTGCAATAGCAAACGCAGACGCCAACAGATTGAAACAAGTGTTTATGAATATACTTGATAATGCACTTAAGTATTCCAGAGCTCCCAGCAAGATTTTTGTAAAAGCTCAGTTTATTAAGCAGGACGGCAAGGATTACATAAGTATTGCTATTGCTGACCAGGGATGCGGTATCAGCAAAGAGGACCTGCCGCACGTTAAGGACAAGTTTTATAAGGCAAACGTGTCAGTAAGGGGTTCAGGCATAGGTCTTGCCGTAACTAATGAAATAATTAATCTTCATAACGGAAGGCTTGAAATTGACAGTGAGGAGGGTACAGGTACACTTGTAACCATCTATCTCCCTGTTGAAAATTCTCCAAGCGAGACAGAACTTCAGGACACTACGGCAAATGCAGACGAAGCCGAAATTAATCAAGGAATGGAAATGAAGGGCAAATCGGATAATGAGTGAAAAAAAGACACATATTACTTCTGTGGGGGGACAGGCTCTTATTGAAGGAATAATGATGCAGGGACCACGGGGTATTGCCACGGCAGTAAGAAAAACAGACGGCAGTATTTTGGTTGAGCATCACAATATAAAAAAGCTTAGGGACAAAAGCAAATTTTTTCAAATTCCAATAATCAGAGGCGTAGTAGCTTTTATTGAGTCAATGATAACAGGTTACAAGCTTTTGATGTATTCCGCTGAAGCATCCGGTATGGATGATATGGAAGACGTTGAAATGAATAAATTTGAAAAGTGGCTTACCGATAAAATGGGCGATAAGCTTATGAGTATTATTATGGGTATTGCAAGCGTTATCGGTGTTATACTCGCTTTTTTGATTTTCTTTTATCTTCCTGTATTTATCTTTAACAGAATTAATCAGTGGTGTGATTACTCAATCACGGCTTGGCAGGGTACTATTGAGGGCGGTCTTAAAATTGTGATCTTTGTTCTTTATATGGTGCTGGTAAGCCGTATGAAAGATATTAAAAGAACTTTTATGTACCACGGAGCAGAGCACAAGTCTATTGCCTGCTATGAAGCAGGTATGGATTTAACTGTTGATAACGTAAAAAAATGCACACGTTTTCATCCAAGATGCGGTACTTCTTTTATGTTTGTAATGCTTATTTTAAGTATTGTTGTTATCACGGTGCTTTCACTTTTCGTTGATGACAGTCTTAAACAAAATACTATTTTGTGGATGCTTATTAAGCTGCCTATGATTCCGATTATTATGGGCCTTGGATATGAGTTTATAAGATATGCAGGTAAGCATAATAACATTTTTGTAAAAATTTTATCTGCTCCCGGTCTTTGGATGCAGAGAATTACCACAAAAGAACCTGATGACAAAATCATTGAAGTGGGTATTGAGGCGCTTAAAGCTGTTATAACCGATGACCCGAAGGACGATGAAATAAAATGACAGTTAAAGACGCATATAATTACGGCGTATATTTTCTTTCCTGTAACGGCGTTGATGAGGCAGAGTTTAAATCTTTATGTCTTGTGTGCAGTCTTGCAGGGATAAAAAACAGCCAGTACCAACAGCACCTTGATGATGAAATAATAATGAAAAGATTTGCCGATTTGCTGTGGAGAGTTAAAAGCGGCGAGCCTTTGCAATATGTTTTGGGAAAGTGGGATTTTTACGAAAGTGAATTTTACTGCGGCAAAGGAGTACTGATACCGCGACCTGAAACAGAAGAACTCTGCGATATGGCAATTAAATACATAAAAACACTGCCTGACTGTGTTGTTTATGACCTTTGTGCAGGTACAGGTTGTATAGGTATTAGTATTGCAAAAAAATGTAAAAACGCCACTGTTTATCTTGTTGAAAAAAGCAGTGATGCTATGGCTTATCTTTTAAAAAATGCTCAGGGCGTTGAAAATGCAAAAGTAATTTGCGCTGATATTTGCAATAATGTGGAACTTGAAAAAGCTGACGTGCTTGTATCAAATCCGCCTTATATTAAAACTGATGATATTAAAACTTTGCAAAATGAGGTTTTGTACGAACCTGTAACTGCTCTTGACGGCGGAGCAGACGGACTTGACTTTTACAGAGTTATCAACGATAATTGGCATAACAAGGTTAAACCTAATGCCAAATTGTTTTTAGAAATCGGAAATGAACAGGGTAGTGCAGTTAGTGAAATACTTACTGACTTTACCGACATTAAAGTACATAAAGATATTTACGGTAACGACAGAATCGTTACCTGTATGAAGGGAAATTGTTTATGAGTATTTTCAGTCTTTTAAGAAGCGGCGAAACATCGTTACTGATAATTATGGTGCTTTCAAGAATGTTTGTAGTCTTGTGCTGTATGCCTGTTCACGAAATGGCACACGCATATGCCGCTTATAAATGCGGCGATGATACTGCTAAATTAAAGGGCAGACTTACAATAAATCCTTTTGCACATCTTGATTTAATAGGTACTTTGATGATACTGTTTTTCGGTATCGGTTACGCTAATCCCGTACCTGTTAATCCTGCAAGGTTAAAACACCCTAAAAAAAATATGGCATTGATTTCTTTTGCAGGTCCGCTTGCTAATATAATTATGTCATTTATATTTATCTTTTTAACGTATTTTCTTATGTTTATTGCTCCTACAAACAATGTGATTTATATGGTTGCGTCATTCTTCAGCTATGCCGCACAGGTTAATGTCACCCTTGCTGTTTTTAACCTTATTCCTATTCCACCTCTTGACGGTTCTAAAATTCTTACAGCAGTATTGCCTGACAAAATTTATTTTAGTTTAATGCGCTATGAACGCTACATTATGATAGGATTGTTCGTTTTGCTGTTTTTAGGCGTTCTCAACGGACCGATTACTTGGCTTTCAAATATACTGTTAAATATAATTTCATTTATTCCAAGTTTGATTTTTGGGTGAGTTATGGAAAAAATCAGTTATAAAATAGATGTTTTTGAAGGTCCAATGGATCTGCTTTTGCATCTAATATCAAAGCATAAACTGAATATTAACGATATTCCTATTGTTGAGCTTGTTAATCAGTATGTCGACTATGTCAGACAGATGCAGGAACAGGATTTTGACGTTGCCGGTGAATTTCTTGAAATGGCAGCGCGACTGATTTATATAAAAACGGTTTCTCTTTTGCCAAAACACGAGGAAGCTGAAGTTTTGAAAAAAGAGCTTACAGGCGAACTTATTGAGTATCGTGACTGTAAACTGATGGCGGAAAAGCTTTCACATCAGACTGAAGGATTTGACAGATTTGTAAGACCTGCTCAGGAGGGTTACATCAATTACGACTATGAGCGCTTTCACGAGGGCGAAGAGCTTTTAAACGCATATATAAGTGCCGCAGGAAGAGGAAAAAGACGGCTTCCGCCTCCGCTTGATTCATTCAAGGTGATTGTAGCAAAGAAGTTTGTTGCAGTTGCTTCAAAAGTCGGAAATGTTATGAAAAAACTTTTAGGCGGCAAGAAAGTCAAGTTTCTCACTTTGTTTGAGGATGCAAAAACAAAAAGCGATATGGTGGCAACTTTTCTTGCAGTGCTTGAACTTGCTAAGACAAAGAAAATTAATATTGAGGGTGAAATGAAAAACCCGTCAGTTCAAATAATTAATGAGGTAAATGAAGTTGAACAGTAACAATATTTTATCAGCGCTGGAGGCAATGCTTTTTGCATCGGGTGAACCTGTGGAGCCTGCAAAGCTTGCAGAAGTGCTTGAAATTGATATTGAAAATGTAATAAAAATGCTTGGTCATCTTGAAGCGATGTATGACGAAAAAGAAAGCGGTCTTCAGGTAATTCACGTGGACGGCAAATATCAGCTTTGCACTCGAGAGCAGTATGCAGAGCAGGTTAGGAGCCTTCTTGAAATAAAGAAAAATACTCCCTTGAGTCAGGCGGCATTTGAAGTGCTTGCTATTGTTGCTTATAATAAAACCGTGACACGTTCTTTTATTGAACAAATAAGAGGTGTTGATTGCAGCGGTCCTGTGTCAAACCTCATTCAAAAAGGACTTATTGAGGAAAAGGGCAGGCTTGACTTACCTGGCAGACCTCTTGTTTACGGTACTACCGACAGATTTTTGAGATGTTTTTCTTTAAACAGTCTTGATGATTTGCCCGATCTGCCTGAAAATACCGAGGAAAATAACGATGAACAGACGTCGTTGTTCGAAGATAAGGCTGACAATGACGCTGAAAATGTGCAGGAGGACGGTGAATAATGACAGTTTTTTTAATCGTTGTAGCTGTTCTTGTTGTTCTTATTGCGGCTGTTTTATCATTGTCGGCAACTTTTACTGTCGTTTATGACAAAAAGTGGACTACAACCGTAAGCTTTCTGTTTATTGAAAAGGAAATATCGTTGTCAAAGATTCTGTCTTTTGTTCTTTTCCCTGAAAAAACAGCAAGCGAAGTTGCTGATAAGCAAAAAAAGAAAAAAGAAGAGCTAAAAAATGACAGCGAACCTCATCCGATTCAGGAAACAGAAGCTGAAATCAAGGAAGAGGTAAGTGAAAGCGTTGCAGAAAAAGCAAAGAAAAACAGCGCCAAACCTAATCCTATTTTAAAGATTTGGCGTGATGAGGGTATCGTCGGTATCTTTTCTCTGCTAACAAACTTGGTAGAAACCGCAAATTCTGCAATTTTAACGCTTATTAGGGGTTTACATATTTACTCTCTTTATGTTATGATAATAGTCGGAGGCTATGACGCCGACATTATCGGCAGAACCTACGGTACGGTTTGCCAATATTATTATCCTGTAAAAGGCATAATTCTCAATCAAATGAAGGTTGATAATTATGACGATGTGATAATTCCTGATTTTATCGCTGACAGGAGCGAATTTGAATTTCAGCTTATTGCCAGTGTAAACGTGTATTTAATTTTAAAAGTAGCGTTTAAAGCAGGAATTGTATTTTTAAAGAATTTGATAGAAAATAAAAAGGGGACTGAAAAACAATGAAAGAAACACCTGTAAACAAAATAATGGAAAGCACTTTACAAAGACTTCGTGATATGGTTGACGTATCAACCGTAATCGGTGAGCCAATTCAGCAGGGCTCTGTTACTCTTATTCCAGTGTCACGCATTTCATACGGCTTTGGTTCAGGCGGTACTGATCTCCCATCAAAACAAAATAATGAGCTTTTCGGCGGCGCAGGCGGCGGCGGTGTTTCTATCGCTCCCATTGCTTTCATTGTTATTGAAAACGGTAAGTGCAGAATGATGCAGATTAACAATTACACCTCATCTGCTGACCGTGCAATTGCAATGATTCCCGAACTTGTTGATAAAGTTACAGAGCTTTTGAAGCCTGAAGATAAAGAAGTTAAGACTGAAGAAACTTCAGAGTAATGATATTATAAACTCTAATCACCTGCATATATTTATGTGGGTGATTATTTTGTTAAAAAGATTTTGCTTTTTTCTTGCCATTTTGTTTGTGTTTCCGTTTTCTGCATTTGCTTCTGATTGCAGCGCTTCCAGCGCAGTTGTTATTGATGCCGCTACAAAAACAGTTTTATATGAGAAAAATTCCGGCGAAAAGCGTTCTATGGCTTCAACCACAAAGATAATGACAGCTTTGTTAGCAGTGGAAAGCGGAAGACTTGACGAGGAAGTAGTTATTGAGCAGGAAATGCTATATATAGAAGGTTCTTGCCTTGGGCTGAGAGACGGGGATAAACTCTCTTTTTACGATTTAGTAGTAGGTATGATGCTCACCTCCGGCAATGACGCTGCTAATGCTGTTGCTTTTTTAATCAGCGGCAGTATTGAGGAGTTTGCTGTGTTGATGAATAACAGGGCAAAGGAGTTGGGAATGAATAATACAGTATTTGTAACACCGTCAGGACTTGATGACGGAGACCATCATTCCACTGCTTATGATATGGCGCTTCTTACAGCAAAAGCTGTGGAATATTCCGAATTTTGTGAAATTACATCAATGGCAAGCGCAGAAATTACAATTAACGGTAAAAAACTTGCTGTTTATAATCACAACAAACTGCTTGCAAAAGATGAGGATATTTTCGGTGTTAAAACAGGTTTTACAGAAAAGGCGGGCAGGTGTCTTGTAACAGCAAAAAATTATAACGGAAACAAAATTATCTGTGTTACATTAAATGCTCCCGATGATTGGAACGACCATCTAAATCTGTACGAACAATGTGAGAAAAAATACACGAAATCTACCGTTTCTGATAATTTTGAAATCTCCGCAGTAGGCGGAAACAGCGATACGGTAAATGTTTCATACAGCAAAGAAATTTATTCTGTAGGTGAAGTAAGAGCCGATGTTTACTATTATCCGTTTGCATATGCTCCTGTAAATAAGGGCGATATTGTGGGCGAGGTGCTTGTTTACTGCGGCGAAAATATTATAGAAAGACTGCCGATAGAGGCAGACGAGGATGTTGAATATGCCAAACAAGAACGAGGTGAGACTTCAGAAATTTATGGCTGAATGCGGCGTGGATTCAAGAAGAAAATGTGAAGAACTTATACAGATGGGCAAAGTTAAAGTTAACGGACACGTTGCTCATATCGGCGATAAGGTGAATCCCAAAAAAGACCTTGTTACTGTCAGAGGTAAGAAAATCAACAAGGTTGACAGAATGTATTACATTATGCTTAATAAACCGAGAGGATACGTAACAACGGTTAGCGACGAGCTTGGAAGAAAAACAGTTATGGACCTTGTGGATGTTGATGCAAGAGTTTATCCTGTGGGCAGACTTGACAAAGATTCTGAAGGATTGCTCATTCTTACCAACGACGGTTCATTTGCTAATGCTCTCACACATCCAAAGCATAATTACGCCAAGGTTTACAGAGTTACCGTTCGTCCGGCTGTTAATGATGAAATTCTTGATAAATTAAGAAACGGTATTGAAATAGACGGCAGAAAGACTGCTCCCTGCGATGTTAACGTGATAACCGAGGAAGAGGGCAGAGTAGTACTTGAGTTTATTTTAAGAGAGGGAAGAAACAGACAGATAAGGAAAATGTGCGAGGCAGTAAATCTCGAAGTGGCAAGACTTAAAAGAATTTCCATAGGACCTGTAAAACTTGGTATGCTGCAAACAGGCAAAACAAGACGTCTTACTGACAATGAGGTTAAAAAGCTTTTACGTTCTTCAAATCCATCTGAATATACAGAAGAAAAGTAAATAAATTGTATGAATTGATTTTACATAATATTTATATAATAAATATAAAATAACTGTTGATATTAATGATTCAAAATGGTAAAATCAATAATAGGAAAATTTTGAATATTTTAATTTTCTGTTGTAAATTACAAGGAGGATATATAAGTGAGTGAATTAAAAGCAGTTTCAAGGCTTGAAACTCTGTTTGATGACGGCACATTTACACAGATTGATGCTTATGCCAAATCAGCCGGTGGTGATGTGGAAGTTGTGGCAGGCTTTGGAACAGTTAATGATTGTCCTGTTTATGCATTTTCACAGGACCTTTCAGTTTGTGACGGTGCGGTTAGTGTTGCGCACTGTGCTAAAATCAAAAAGGTTTATGATTTAGCTGTTAAAACAGGTTGTCCCGTAATTGGTATCTACGATTCTAACGGCGTTAAAATTGACGAGGGATTTGAGGTGCTTAATGCTTACGGCGAGCTTGTTAAGGCATCTACTTCAATGAGCGGTGTTTGTCCTCAAATTTCAGTTATTGCAGGCGCTTGTCTTGGCACATCTGCGCTGATCGCCAATATGGCGGACGTAGTTGTAGCTGTAAAGGACGCTGAGTTTTACGTTTCAGCTCCAAGCGACGTTACAGCAGAGCAGTCAGCAAAAGAGGGAACAGTTGACGTTCTTTGCGACGACTTTAACGGCGCAGTTGAAGCAGTAAAGGATATTGTTTCTCTTCTTCCGGCTAACAATCTTACTCCTGCTCCTATATTTGATTTTTCAGCACCGCAGGCTGCTGCAGCTGAAAATACTGATGCTCTTACTATTATCAATGCAGTTGCCGACAATAATTCAGTTGTTGAACTTAAAAAAGATTACGCAAGTGAAAACTGTAAAATAGCTCTTGCGTCAGTAATGGGCACAACGGTAGGCTTCGTAGGATTTGATGGCAAATCTCTTTGCCCAAGCTGTTCTTATAAGGCAGAATATTTGATTAAGCTTTGCGACGCTTATTCAATTCCTGTTGTTACTCTTGTAAACGCTGACGGCGTTTCAAAGGGTAAGGATAATCAGAATTTAGTGGCGCTTACAAAGCTTACAACTGCTTATGCAACAGCCACCTGTCCTAAAATTTCGGTAATTACAGGTAACGCAATAGGCAGTGCATATATAATTCTTGCAGGCAAAGGCGCTAACGCAGATATGACTCTTGCTTGGGATACAAGTATTGCGTCTCCACTTGATGCAGATGCTGCAGTAGCATTTTTGTTTAATGACCGTCTTGCAAAAGGAGAGGACAGAGAAGCTCTTAAAAAAGAGTATACTGAAACAGTGGCTTCTCCGTTTACAGCCGCTGCCTGTGGTGCAGTTGACGATGTATGCACACCTGAAGAAACAAGGGACAAGCTTATTGCTATGCTTGATATGCTTGCTGGCAAGAGAGAAAACACATTACCAAGGAAACATTCAGTAAAATAATGGAGGATTAATAATATGAAAAACTATACAATTACAGTAAACGGTACACCATACAATGTAACAGTTGAAGAGGGAGCAGCAGCTCCTGTTCAGGCTGCACCTGCTCCTGCAGCAGCGCCAACACCTGCTCCTGCAGCAGCTCCCGCACCTGCTCCGGCACCTGCTCCTGCAACAGCAGGCGGTACAGAAGGCAGCGTTAAGGTTGAAGCTCCTATGCCGGGAACAATTCTTGATGTTAAGGCAGCAGTAGGCTCATCTGTTACAAGCGGACAGGTTCTCTGCATTCTTGAGGCAATGAAAATGGAAAATGAAATCGTTGCTCCTCAGGACGGAACAGTTGCTTCTGTGGCTGTCAACAAAGGCGACAGCGTAGAGGCTGGTCAGGCTATTATTACTTTAAACTAAGGGGTGTCTTAAATGGCAAAAATTGGTATTACTGAAACAGTCCTGCGAGATGCCCATCAGTCTTTGATTGCAACTCGTATGACTACCGAGGAGTTTTCAGGTATCCTTGAGAAAATGGATAAAATCGGTTACCATTCTCTTGAGTGCTGGGGCGGCGCTACTTTTGACTCCTGTCTGCGTTTCCTTGACGAAGACCCTTGGGAGAGACTTCGTCTCATTCGTGAAAAATGTCCAAATACTAAACTTCAAATGCTTTTCCGCGGTCAGAATATGCTTGGCTACCGCCATTACAGCGATGAAATTGTTGATTATTTTGTAAAGAAAAGTATTGATAACGGTATTGATATTTTGAGAATTTTTGACGCACTCAACGACGTGCGCAATCTTCAGACTGCTATTACCGCCGCTAAAAAATACGGCGGTCACGTACAGGCTGCAATTTCTTATACAACAGGTCCTGTTTTTGATATTGAGTATTACTGCAACTATGCCCGTCAGCTTGAAGAGGCAGGTGCTGATTCAATCTGTATTAAGGATATGGCAGGCCTTCTTACTCCTTACGGAACATACGACCTTGTAAAAGCATTGAAAGAAACTGTTAAAGTTCCTATTCAGCTTCACTCACATTATACATCAGGTCTTGCTTCAATGGTTCACCTTAAAGGTGTAGAAGCTGGCGTTGACGTTATTGATACAGCTATCAGCCCGCTTGCTATGGGTACTTCTCACCCTGCAACTGAATCTATGGTTGCCGCATTTAAGGGTACTGAATATGATACAGGACTTGATATTAAAGCATTAACAGAAATTCGTGATTTCTTTACTCCTCTTCGTGAGAAATATCTTGAAAGCGGACTTCTTGACCCTAAAATGCTTGGCGTTGATGCTAATACTCTTTTGTATCAGGTACCCGGCGGTATGCTTTCAAACCTTGTTTCACAGCTTAAACAGGCCGGCAAGGCAGACAAACTTGAAGAAGTTCTTAATGAGGTTCCGAGAGTACGTAAAGATTCCGGTTATCCGCCTCTTGTAACTCCTACTTCACAGATTGTAGGTACACAGTCTGTATTCAATGTAATTATGGGTGAGAGATACAAGATGGTAACTAAAGAGTTCAAGGATATGGTTGCAGGCAAATATGGTAAAACACCTTGCGAGATTGACCCTGAATTCAGAAAGAAGATAGTTGGTGACGACGAAATTATCGACTGCCGTCCTGCTGATCTCATCACAGACACTATTGACAGCTTTAAGGATGAAATTAAAGAGTTTTACGAGCAGGAGGAAGACGTTCTTTCTTACGCTCAATTCGGTCAGGTTGCCGTTAAGTTCTTTGAAAAGCGCCGTGATAAAAAATACGGCCTTGACGGTAAGCACGACAATATAGAAACAAAGGTTCATCCTGTTTAATTCATTATAACTATAATAAGCCCGCTATATGCGGGCTTAAATTTTAAAATTTTTTAATTGCATTGCTGTCATATATAACGTATAATTAATATGCTGTGTAATTATTGCATATATTTTCTTGAGGAGTAGTTATATGAATATAATTGAAATAATCAAATTAATTTTTCTCGGAATTGTAGAAGGCATAACAGAATGGCTGCCAATAAGCAGTACAGGTCATATGTTGTTGGTTGATGAATTTGTTTCGCTTAATTTCAGCGAAAACTTTAAAGAAATGTTTTTCGTTGTTATTCAGCTTGGCGCAATCATTGCTGTTGTGGTTATGTTTTGGAATAAAATGTGGCCGTTTCAGTTTAAAGACAAATCACAGCCTAAAGTTAAAATGGACACAATTAATATGTGGCTTAAGGTTGTTGTTGCCTGCATTCCGTCAGCAGTGTTAGGTCTTCTTTTTGACGATTTGCTTGAAAAATATTTCGGAAACGCTGTTACTATTGCCATTATGCTTATTCTTTACGGTGTTGCGTTTATTCTTATTGAAAACTGGAATAAAAAAAGAACTCCAAAAGTTGCAACACTAAATGAAATAAGTTATCAGACAGCGTTTATTATCGGACTTTTTCAAGTGCTTTCAATGATACCGGGAACTTCTCGTTCGGGTGCAACAATAGTAGGCGCATTGCTTATCGGCGTTTCAAGAACAGCCGCTGCTGAATTTACTTTTTTCCTTGCTGTTCCTACAATGGTAGGTGCCAGTGCGTTAAAACTGTTTAAATTCGGTCTTAATTTTACAGGCGAAGAGATTTTTGCGCTTGTTCTGGGAATGGTAGTTGCTTTTGTAGTTTCACTTCTTTGTATCAAATGGCTTATGAGCTTCATTAAAAAGCACGACTTTAAAGTTTTCGGTTGGTACAGAATTGTTTTAGGCATAATCGTTTTAGTTTATTTTTTAGCTTTTGCAAAATAATTTTATCAAATAAGACAGGACTCAAAATCCTGTCTTATTTTTATTGATATAAGGTTTTATATATGGTATAATTAACAAGTTGTAAGAGGTGATTATATGTTTATATTTATTGGTTTATTTGCTTTGCTGTGTTTATGGAATATAAAACTTAAACCTGACGGGGATAAGCTTTATATGACGGATTATATGTCTGTGGACAAGACCACGGCAATCAAGGGCATTTTTATATTAATGGTGTTCTTTTCCCACTTCAATTCTTATGTTGATTATACTTCAGACTTAGACTTGTTATATTATGACGGCTTTAAAGAAATCGGGCAGAGAATGGTAACACTCTTTATGCTTTATTCCGGTTACGGCGTTATGGAGTCAATAAAGAAAAAGAAGATGACTTATGTTCACAATATTCCAAAAACAAGAGTAATCGGAACCTATTTTAAATTCATTATCGCCGTTATTGTCTTTCTTATTATGCATTTTTGTCTTGATGGTTTTGAAATGACATACAGCATTAAGAAAATTTTACTCGCATTTACTGCATGGGATTCTGTCGGAAACAGCAACTGGTATATTTTTGCTATTGCAGTATGCTATATTTTAACATTTATTTCTTTTGAACTTTTCAGAGATAAAGCAAACTATATTCCTTCTGCAATAGTGCTTACCGTTTTGGTTGCAGCGTATATTTGTCTGTTCCATTTTTATGAGCTTAGACCGTCAAGGTTTTACAATACGGTTATTTGTTATGTTATCGGTGTTTACCTGTCAATTTTTAAAGATAAGTTTGATAAATTGTTTACTAAAAATGATACAATTTGGTCAATTGCTTTCTCTGCTTGCTGGATATTGACAATAGCTCTTTGGGACAAATCTGACAGATTTTACATATATGAGATTTGTATGATTACTTTTGCTTTCGGTACTCTTTTGCTCACAATGAAAGTATCTATTTACAATAAAATTCTTCATTGGTTTGGGCAGCATCTTTTCAGCGTGTTCATTTTTCAAAGAATACCGATGATTGTATTCAAAGAGTTGGGATTGGCAGATAAAAATATTTATATCTACTTTATACTTTGCCTGATTGTTACAGTAGCTTTGGCATATGTATTCGACAAGTTGGTAGATCCGCTGTGGAAATTCATTTCAACGCCGAGAAAAAAATTAAACAAAGCATAAAAAATAAGGACTTGTTAAAAACAAGTCCTTATTTTTTTATTTACTGATTATCTTCCATAACATAGGTGCCGTCGTTTAAAACCGCAATTGCGTAATTTCCGTATTTGTAAAACCTTTTTACAGAATTAGAAAAGTTTATGTAGTCGGAAACGGTATAGTTACTGCCGTCAATTTTTCTGACTTTATTATTGTCACAGCAAACGTAAAGGTCGCCGCCGTCAAAACAAATATGTGTCGGATTAATAAAAGTAGGGGAGTCAATACCTCCGATTCTCAAATCAACACCCATATTCTGACAGGAATACCTAATTACGCAATTTTCCTGGGGACAGATGCTCCAAAAGTATTTCCCCTCCAAAGCAAGACACTTTATGGGTCTTTCGTGGTAGTCAAAAGAACCGCTCCAGTCAAGTTCGCCGTCTCGGTCAAATATTCCTGCTTCGCCGTTGGGGTAAATAGCAATAACACGTCTGTCATAAATTACCGCTGCTTCGCATTGAACAAAGTTTGGAATTATCTCGCTTATGCGCTTAAAATTAGCACCAAACTTTTTTAAAAGATAAGCGCCCTTTGTAAGTACCTCAATATTCTTTTTTTCAAAATCCACAAGAGAATATTGAACTTTGTACTGATTTGGATTGGGGAGGGGGAGCTTTTCAACAATAATAGCAGATGTGTCGCTATATCTTACAACGTCGATTATCTCTTTGTTTGTAATGAATTCCAAGACTTATTCCTCCTCGACATTCAAAGTTGAGTTGGTGAGATAACCAAGGGTAAGCAGACTGTCAGTAAGGTGTACGTTTTCAACAAGTACACCCGGATGAGCCATTGCAATATCAAAGTTAGAAAAATTCAAAAAGCTTTTGATACCAACTTTTACAAGCAAATCTGTAATTTCGCTCATATCGTTTGATGGAATACAGGTAACGGCGCAAACAGGCTCGTTGTCAATGCAGAAATTCTCAAGATAATTGATATTTCTGATAGGAATACCTTTTATCATATTACCGCAAAGCGCTTCGTTCTTATCAAAAATTCCGATAAGTTTGAAACCTGTTTTTTTAGAAAAAATCTTGTTGGTAACAGCTTTGCCGAGATTACCTGCACCTATTAAAATAGTTTTGATTTCTTTATTTACACCGAGAATTTCACCGATTTTACTGTGAAGCTCAGGAACATTATAACCGTATCCCTGTTGTCCGAAACCGCCGAAACAGTTAAAATCGTGTCTTATCTGTGATGCGGTAAGGCCCATTCTTGCCGCAAGTTCCTTTGAACTTATGCGAACAATGCCGTTCTCCTTTAAAGATTGAAGAAAGCGGTAGTATCTGGGAAGTCTTTTAATTACGGATATTGAAATATCTTCCTTTGCAGCCATTTCATTTTCCTCTTTCAAATTATTTTGACATTTCGGTGATAGTTTCCATTACATAATCACCAAACTCACTGCAGGTGCATCCGTTATCTCTGCCTGTAATTGTAAGCTTTTTCTCTTCAAACATACACTTGTCAAGAGCAGCTTCAAGAGCGTTTGCCTCTTTTTGATAACCTATGTGAGAAAGAAGCATTACAGATGCACGAAGCATAGAGCAAGGGTCAGCATACTGACCTCTGCCTTCCTTTATCATTCTTGGTGCCGAGCCGTGAATAGCCTCAAACATAGCATATTTCTTACCAATGTTTGCAGAGCCTGCAGTTCCGACGCCGCCCTGAAATTCAGCGGCTTCATCGGTAATAATATCACCGTAAAGATTAGGAAGTACAAATACCTTAAAATCTTTTCTTCTCATGGGGTCAATGAGTTTTGCAGTTGTAATATCAACATACCAGTCATCTGTGACGATTTCAGGGTATTCCTCGCCGATTTTCTGGGCTGTTTTAAGGAATTTGCCGTCAGTTGTCTTAATGATATTAGCTTTTGTGATAATTGAAACCTTGCTTTTGTTATTCTTTCTTGCGTATTCATATGCAAGTCTTGCGATTCTTTCACAACCTTCCTGTGTTGCAACAGTAAAGTCAACAGCAAGATCGTCAGTAATATTTACACCGTGAGAACCAACTGCATATCCGCCTTCTGTATTTTCACGGAAGAATGTCCAGTCAATGCCTTCTTCAGGAACTTTAACAGGTCGCATATTTGCAAAGAGGTCAAGTTCTTTTCTCATTGCAACATTTGCAGACTCAACGTTTGGCCATGGATCGCCTGCACGGGGAGTAGTTGTAGGACCTTTAAGAATTACGTGACAGCTCTTTAATTCTTCAAGAACGTCATCAGGAATTGCCTTGTTGCAGGCAGCGCGGTTTTCAATGGTAAGTCCGTCAATTTCTTTAAACTTAACCTTACCTCTTGCTACTTCATCTTTAAGGAGAAAAGCAAGAACTCTCTCGCTCTCTTTAGTTATGATAGGACCAATTCCGTCTCCTCCGCAGATACCGATAACAATAGTGTCAAGGGCGTCATAGTCGGTAAAGTCTTTATCTTCTTTGATTTTCTTTGCTCTTGCAAGCTGTCCTTCCATAAGTGCACGGAATTTTTCAACAGCTTCATCAATTATTTGTTTTTCGTCAGCCATTATTTTTCTCCTTAGTTATTTTTATTCATTTCTCTTGTGTAGTCTAAAAGTCCACCGCAAACGAGCATTGCTCTTTGTCTGTCAGACAGGTGAGATGAGTCAAGCTGATATTCTTCGTTTTTAGTAAGGTTTTTAAGAACAACAGGCTTGTTATTTTCAATGCAGTCCTTGATATTATCAAGTGAAAGCTCATCCATTTGGTCGATTTTGTCATAATCTTCCTCGTTCTTAAATGTGAATGGAAGAATACCAGCGTTTACAAGGTTTGCAACGTGAATCCTTGCAAATGACTTTGTAATAACTGCCTTAACTCCAAGGTAAAGCGGAACAAGAGCAGCGTGTTCTCTTGAAGAACCCTGACCGTAGTTAGCACCGCCGATAATAAAGCCCTTGCCCTCAGCCTTAATTCTTTCAGGGAATGTCTCGTCACATACTGCAAAGCAGTACTGTGAAAGGTGAGGAATATTTGAACGGTAAGGCAAAATCTTTGCTCCTGCCGGCATAATGTGGTCTGTTGTAATATTGTCTCCGACTTTGAGAACAGCCTTTGCGGTAATGTTTTCCGGAAGAGGCTCTGTCTTTGGGAAAGGTTTAATGTTTGGACCGCGAAGTACCTCAACACTGTCTGCCTCTTCTGGTGAAGCAGGAGGTTCAATCATATTGTCGTTTACAATGAATTTTTCAGGCATTGTGATTTTAGGAGCTTCACCTAAATCTCTTGGGTCGGTGAGATAACCGGTCAGAGCAGAAGCGGCAGCTACCTCAGGAGATACAAGATAAATCTTACCGTCCTTTGTGCCTGAACGTCCTTCAAAGTTTCTGTTAAATGTACGAAGCGATACGCCTGCTGAATTTGGAGCCTGTCCCATACCAATGCAAGGTCCGCATGCGGATTCAAGAATTCTTGCACCTGCATTAATCATATCTGATAATGCACCGTTAAGAGCAAGCATATTAAGTACCTGTTTTGAGCCGGGTGCAATGCAAAGAGATACGGAAGGAGCAACAGTTTTGCCCTTGAGTATTGACGCAACTTTCATCATATCAACGAAAGAAGAATTTGTGCAGGAGCCGATAGCAACCTGATCAACCTTGATTTTTCCAATTTCATCAGTAGTTTTTACCTGGTCAGGCATATGAGGGCAGGCAGCCATAGGAGTAAGTGAACAAAGGTCAATATCAATAACCTCGTCATAAACTGCATCCTCGTCGGGAAGAATTTCAACCCAGTCATTTTCACGTCCCTGCGCTTTAAGAAAAGCAAGAGTGATTTCGTCAGATGGGAAGATAGAAGTTGTTGCGCCAAGCTCTGCGCCCATATTAGTGATAGTAGCTCTTTCTGGAACAGAAAGGGTTTTAACTCCTTCACCGCCGTATTCAATAATCTTGCCAACGCCGCCTTTAACGCTCATAATTCTGAGAACTTCAAGAATAACATCCTTGGCTGATACCCAAGGCTTAAGGTAACCTTTAAGATTAATTCTTGTCATTTTCGGCATAGGAATATAGTAAGTTCCTCCGCCCATTGCAACTGCAACGTCAAGTCCGCCTGCGCCCATAGCAAGCATACCGATACCGCCGCCTGTGGGAGTATGGCTGTCAGAGCCGATTAAAGTTTTTCCCGGAATGCCAAATCTTTCAAGATGAACTTGGTGGCAGATTCCGTTACCGGGACGGCTGAAATAAATTCCGTGTTTTTTAGTAACACTTTGGATATAACGATGGTCATCTGCATTTTCAAAGCCGGTCTGAAGTGTATTGTGGTCAATATAAGCCACAGATTTTTCGGTTTTTACTCTGTCAACGCCCATTGCTTCAAACTCAAGATAAGCCATAGTGCCTGTTGCGTCTTGAGTTAAAGTTTGGTCGATTTTAAGACCGATTTCGGTGCCAACCACCATTTCGCCTTCAACAAGGTGGGATTTAATAAGTTTTTGTGCTAAAGTAAGTCCCATTGATAAAAAATCCTCCTAATTGTTTAATTAATTAACAAAGGTATTTTATAACAAAGATAAAATTCTGTCAATGTAAGTTACAGATTTTTAATATAATAATTTAGTATTTTTAATTATATATTGAAAAAATGCCCCTTCTGTGGTAAAATAAATACATTATATTGTGGGTTAGTGGGCATAAATAACATTGAGGTGCTTGTTTATGTCAACTGAAATTTCAAAAACAAATACTACAAATAACAATCAGGATACAGAGGAGAATCAAGCTACTGAACCGCAGGTGAGCAGCACAAGTGATTTTGAAACAGGTTCTATTACCGTTTCAAAGGACGGCCATTTTATTCACTGTCTTACTATCATCGGTCAGATTGAGGGTCATTATATCCTTCCGAGTCAAAATAAAACCACAAAATACGAACACGTTATTCCCCAACTTGTAGCAATAGAGGAGAGTAAGGAAATTGAAGGTTTGCTGATAATACTCAATACAGTCGGGGGTGATGTTGAGGCGGGTCTTGCTATTGCCGAGCTGCTTTCGACTATGAAAACTCCGACGGCGTCGCTTGTGTTAGGCGGAGGTCATTCTATCGGTGTTCCTCTTGCAGTAAGTTGCAAAAGAAGCTTCATTGTTCCCAGCGCTACTATGACTGTGCATCCCGTGCGAATGAACGGTCTTGTTCTCGGCGTTCCCCAGACTCTTTCATATTTTGAAAAAATGCAGGACAGAATTGTGAGGTTTGTTGCAAACAATTCTCAAATTAGTGCCGAAAAATTCAGGGAACTTATGATGATAACAGGTGAGCTTGTTATGGACGTGGGCACGGTTCTTGACGGTGAAGGCGCTGTAAAATCCGGTCTTATTGACGAGCTTGGCGGACTTTCAGATGCTTTAGACTTTCTGGACAGGTCAATTGAGGAGGGTCAGCATTGATTTATTCTATCGTTAGCTTGCAGGATATTTTTTATAATCCTTCTTCCTTTTCTAATCCTGTAAATTCTCTTCGTTCTTCCAATCCCTATGATTATATAAGACAGGGATATTTTCTTGATAACGCAGCTCTTTACGGGGGTAAAAATTATGTCGATTATAAAGGCAATATTACAGGCAATAGGACAAGCAATTGCCTGGGTAATACCAATATCTGAAAGCGGTCACAGCGCCGTTTTTCACGATTTTTCAGCAAGATATACCAATGCCTGTTCACAGCTTACAGGCGTTATACATATTGGAATTGCAATAGGAATCATTGTTGCTTTTTACAAACTATTTTTGCAGCTTGGTAAAACTTTTTTCACCGAGTGGGCGGACCTTTTTAGAAACAGAAGAATTGAATTAAAAGAAACGTCGCCAAGAAGAAGCTTTATGTATATGACATTGCTGTCATTCCTGCCAATGATTTTATATGCAGTGCCTGCTGGTAAATACGGCAATCTTTACAGCGTTTTTCACAGAATGTCTTATAACGGCAATGTGTTAGGTGAGGGCTTGTGTATGGCTCTTTTAGGCGCTCTTTTGTTTATTGTTTCCACTATGCTGAACAAGAAGTTTAACCCATTACCCAAATGGGCTCAGGCACTGATTATCGGAATTATCGCTTTCCTTGCTGTACCGACTGCCGGCTGTTCAGTGGTGGGCGGCGTATTTTGTATAGGCTTTTTAGTTGGTTTAAGCGACAAATATGCTCTTCGATATTCAATGGTAGTATCTGTAATGGTTTTACTTGTTACAGGTATCATTGAAATTTGCGTAGGCGTAACAACCGTTACATTCTTGCAGGTAATATTTGCGCTGATTTTTTCTGTTGCAGTAACATTTTTAGCTGTTAAGGTGTTTGTATACATAGTAAATAAAAACTTCCTTAAATATATTGCGGTTTACGATATTTCCGTCGGTCTAATATGTTTCGTTGTGGGAATTTTTCAAATTATGGTTAAATAAGAGGTTTATATGGCAAGTAAAAATAGGTCTTCTAATTCAAGTAAGTCAAAATCAAATACGAGGGGTAAGACTTCTCAAAAACAGTCAACTGTAACTCAAGATGACAAGCTGAGAATTGCCGGAATTGCTGTTTTTGCTTTTTCAGTTATTTTCTTTTGTCTTGCAGTTATCGCAGGCGACGGTGTTTGGAATTTTCTGCATAACGTATATGTGGGGATTTTCGGTGTTTTTGCCGCTTGCGTTTTTCCGTTAATTTCTATTGTTGTTATGTTGTTTTACTCGTTTACAGGTGCTGATACGAGAAAAGTTGTGGCAAAGTCTATCGAAACCGTGATAATGGTTTTAATACTTTCAACATTTTTGCACGTTGTAACTAATGATATTGGCGGCGAGTTTAAGACTGCAATAATTCAGAGTTATGAGGAAGCGCCTACTACCATCAACGGCGGCTTTATCGGCGCTGTTTTCGGCTGGCTCTTACTCTCAATGGGAAAAGCCCCTGCGATTATTTTGTCAGTAGTGCTGTTCTTGGTTGATTTTATGCTTCTGACGGGCATTACAGTTTTACAGTTCTTTAAGGGCGCTGCAAAGCCTGCAAAAGCTACATATGATAAAGTTGCTCCGGCAATCAGTGAAAAAATTGAAAGGCGCAGAATGTCAAAAAATGCAATTGACGTTCCTCTTGATGATGCTCCTCCAATTGATGACACCCAGGAAAAGAAAAGGGGCAGAAAGACTAAAAAAGAAGTTTTTGACCCAAATGAAGAAACTTCCGTACCTAAAGATATAATTGATGAAATAAACGAAACAACAAGACGTAATCAGCTTGAAAGACAGGCCGAGAAAGCTAAAGAAAAGAAAAAATCTATTGATGAAATAGTTAAAGATGCTTCTAAGGATGAGACCGGTGCTGACAATAGGGCGCAGGAGTTTACTGTTTCAAAAGAAGCTATGGATGCAAGTGTAAACGACTATAAACTGCCTAATGTTGATTTGCTTAAATTCTCTTCCAAAAAGTCTACTAAAGATATTAGCGGAGAGCTTAAAGAAAATGCAAAAATGCTCATAGATACTCTGCATTCATTTAACGTAGATGCTACAATAACTGATATTTCCCGCGGACCTACTGTCACAAGATATGAACTTAAGCCCGCTGCAGGTATAAGAATTTCAAAAATAACAAATCTTGCTGATGATATTGCTCTTAATCTTGCGGCTACTCACGTTCGTATTGAAGCACCTATTCCCGGTAAAGCAGCAGTGGGTATAGAAGTTCCCAATAAGGTTAAAAATTCTGTATCAATGCGTGAACTTATTGACACTCCTGAATTTAATGAGCAAAGCTCGATTCTTTCTGCGGGATTGGGTAAAGATATTGCAGGCAAGTGCGTTTATTGCGATATTGCAAAAATGCCGCACCTTCTTGTTGCAGGTACTACCGGCTCAGGTAAGTCTGTATGTATGAACTCAATTATCACATCAATTCTGTATAGAGCGAAGCCGGACGAGGTCAAATTCCTTATGATTGACCCAAAGCAAGTTGAGTTTTCAAAGTATGCAGGAATACCGCATCTTCTTGTTCCTGTTGTTACCGATCCTCGTAAAGCTGCAGGTGCACTTGGCTGGGCTGTCAGTGAAATGCTTCAGCGTTATCAGCGCCTTTCACAGGTGGGCGTCAGAGATATAGAGGGTTATAACAAGTACGTTAAAAAGCACGAGGATATGGATTTTATGCCTAAAATTTGTATCTTTATCGACGAGTTTGCTGATTTGATGATGGCGGCTCCTAAAGAGGTTGAGGACTCTGTGTGCCGTCTTGCTCAGATGGCGCGTGCAGTAGGTATGCACCTTGTTATTGCTACACAGCGTCCGTCTGTTGACGTAATTACAGGTTTAATCAAAGCAAACATTTCTTCAAGAATTGCCCTTACGGTTTCTTCGCAAATTGATTCAAGAACAATTCTTGACGCCGCAGGCGCTGAAAAGCTTTTAGGTCACGGCGATATGCTCTATTCTCCTATAGGTTCTTCAAAACCTGTCCGTGTTCAAGGTTGTTTTATATCTGATGAAGAGGTTGAAGAACTTTGCAATTTCGTTAAAAATCAGGGCGAAAGTCAGTATGATGAAAATATTGCCAAGGAAATTGAGGCAAAAGCCGTGCAGGATAAAAAATCTTCACCGTTTGAGGATGACGGCGACAGTGAACAGCTTGACGCACTATTTGAAAAAGCGGTGGACGTTGTTCTTGAAACAGGAACTGCATCAACATCTTTCTTACAGAGAAAATTGTCTGTTGGTTATGCACGAGGCGCAAAGATAATCGACCAACTTGAAGAAAAAGGAATCATCGGTCCTTCAAACGGCTCAAAACCGCGAGAAATCCTTATAAATCGTCAGCAATGGCTTGAAATGCAGGCTTACGGTTCTACACCTGACTTTACAGCTGAAAACACAGAGCAAATGTCATTTGATATGAATAAGGAAGAGGTAATAGGTTACCTTGACAAAAACGACGACGAAGTAAAGCGCACCTCTTCTGATGACAGCGATTTTGACGATATGGAAGCGTTTATTAACGATGACAGATTTTTTAACAACGACGAGGAATAAATATGAGCGGCTTTCTTCCCATTAACAGAAATGATATGCTTAAACGCGGCTGGGATAATGTAGATTTTGTTTACGTTACAGGTGACAGCTACGTTGATCACCCGTCTTTCGGTGCGTCAATTATTACAAGAGTTTTAGAAAATAAAGGTTATAAAGTAGCCGTGCTTTCCCAGCCTGACTGGAAAAGTACGGCTGACTTTGTTCAGTTCGGTCAGCCTCGACTGGGATTTTTTGTAACCAGCGGCAATATTGATTCTATGGTTGCCCATTATACTGCTGCAAATAGAATTAGGCACGATGATGCCTATACAGCAGGGGGAAAAGCAGGAAAAAGACCTGACAGGGCTGTTATTGTATATACAAAATTGATTAAACAGGTTTATCCAGACAGTCCTGTAATCATCGGTGGACTTGAGGCGTCATTAAGGCGTTTTGCCCATTATGACTATTGGGACGACTGTATAAGACCCAGTATATTAATTGATTCTGGCGCTGATTTGCTCTCGTTTGGAATGGGTGAAAAGCAGACCGTAGAAATTGCTCAAAGACTTGACAGCGGCGAAGATATAAAGCAAATGAGAGATATTTTAGGCACCTGTTACATTTGTCCCACCGTTGAAACGCCATATGAGGGCGTTGAATGTCCCTCCTTTGAAAATGTAGTAAACAGTAAGAAAGAATACGCTAAATCCTGCCGAATTCAGCAAGACGAGCAAGACCATATCAGAGGCAAAATAATTAAACAAAAGCACGGTAAAATAATGCTTGTTCAAAACAAGCCTATGCCACCTTTGACGCAAAAGGAGCTTGACTGGGTTTATTCGCTTCCTTATATGAGAGCGTATCATCCAAGCTATGAGGCGTTGGGCGGTGTTCCAGGTATCAGAGAGGTAGAATTTTCCATTACTCATAACAGGGGTTGTTTTGGCGCCTGTAATTTTTGCTCTATTGCTTTTCATCAGGGAAGATATGTTACCTGCCGTTCAAAAAAGAGCATTTTAATAGAGGCTGAAAAACTTACAAATATGCCGAATTTTAAAGGCTATATCCACGATGTAGGGGGACCGACAGCTAATTTCAGACAACCTTCCTGCGATTATCAGCTTGAACACGGTCTTTGTAAAGGTAAGAAATGTCTCGCGCCTAAACCGTGTCCGAATCTTAAAGTAGACCATAGTGAATATCTTGATATTTTACGTGATTTACGAAAGATAAAAGGAGTAAAAAAAGTATTTATCAGAAGCGGTATCAGGTATGATTATCTTCTTGAAGATAATGATGATACTTTTTTCAAGGAACTTGTGGAAAATCACGTTTCAGGTCAGCTTAAAGTAGCTCCGGAACATTGCTCTGCCGCGGTGCTTGATAAAATGGGCAAGCCTCATATCGAGACGTATATAAAATTTTCAAAAAGATATTTTAAATATACAGGAGAGGCTGATAAAGAGCAGTATCTTGTGCCGTATTTAATGTCTTCACATCCGGGTTCAACCCTTGACGATGCAATTGAATTGGCACTTTTCCTAAAGAAAAATCACATAAGACCCGAGCAAGTTCAGGATTTCTATCCAACTCCCGGTACAATTTCAACCTGTATGTTTTATACGGAACTTGACCCGTATACAATGGAAAAAGTTTATGTTGCAAAAACAGACCACGATAAAGCACTTCAACGTGCGCTGCTCCAATATTTTAATCCAAAGAATCAGCGCCTTGTTGAAGAAGCTTTAAAAAAAGCCAAAAGATATGACCTTATCGGAACAGATAAGGGATGTTTAATCAGACCATCAAAACAAAATCATAAGCAATTTGTTGATAAAGCAAAATACGCAGGAAAGGTTAAAAAAAGAAGAAGATGAGCGATAGCAAACGGCAAAGTATTATCCTTACAGGAGTAGGACTGATAATTATCGGAGCAATTATTTTGGGCTTTGCACTTTCTCAGCCAAAAGTTGCTGTGTCAAGTCTTGAAAGCGATGCGTCTGTTCAGTCGTCGCAACAGACTTATGATAATGAAGACGTTTCTCTTCAAACAAAGTCTAATCTTCAAAATTATGATGAGTCAAATTATTCACAGTCAGATTCTGGAAATCAAAACGACCAGGAAGCCTCTGTTTCATATCCGCTGAATCTTAATACTTGTACTGCCGAAGAGTTAATGACCATTTCGGGTATCGGTGAAGTAAAAGCGTCGGCAATTATCGAATACAGAGAATATCTCGGCGGTTATACATCTGTTGAACAGATAAAAAATATAAAGGGGATAGGGGACAAAGTATATGAGAAGATTTCTCCGTATTTGACTGTATGAAATTGTTTAACGGTGTGGAAAAATTTTTATCAAAGCTTATTTTTGCAAACAGGTGTGAAATTTGCGGTGAAGTAATTGAATTTAACGAAAGTTTATGTACTGAATGCAAGAATTTACCTGTTATTAAACCGCCATACTGTGAGTACTGTGGCTACAGCAAAGAAGACTGTCTTTGTAAAAAGAAAAAGAACGAATATAAAAGGATAGTAGCGCCATTTTACTACAAAGATTCTGTAACGCGGGCAATACATAATTTTAAAAACAGAGAAATGCCTTTTCTGGCTAAACCGTTAAGCCGAAAAATGTATGATGTTATTTGTCAGTCTTATGATGATATTCATTTTGACTACATAACTTATGTGCCTTTCAGAAAGCTTCACAGAATTAAGCGAGGATATAATCAGGCACAGCTTTTGGCAGAAGAACTTTCAAAACTGATGAATGTACCTTGTAAATGCCTTCTTAACAAGGTGCGATATACAGGCGTACAGCACAAGAAAACACAGATGCAGAGAAAAGCCGATATTTTCGGTGCTTTTGACGTTTGTGACAAATATAAAAATCAACTTGACGGTAAAACAGTTTTACTTGTTGACGATGTAAAAACAACGGGCGCAACACTTAATGAATGTGCAAAAATGCTTAAGATTTATTCAGCAAGTTCTGTTTATTGCAGTGTCGTTGCAATAACAAAAATAAATAAAAAAAGCAGTAAGAATTAATTCTTACTGCTTTTAATTTTATAAGTTAAATGCTTCGATTACCGTACTGTTTTCTCTCACAAGAGCCACAAAATCTTTTTTACTTACGTTAACCTCATGCCAGCCTTTTTCGCATTCTTTTCCATTCATTGTAAGAGTCCATTTACCGTTTGGAATGTAAAACTTTTTAACTTTTTGTCCTTGGTTAACAATAGGAGCAAAAATTATATCATCCCCAAACATATACTGCTGGTCAAGGGAATAACAAATTTCATCATCCGGATATTCAAAAAACATCGGTCTTATTATAGGATATCCCTTTTCACTGGCAGTGAGCATATTTTCCTTTATGTACGGTCTTAAATTCTCTCTTAATGTTACAAGGTCTTTAAGTATTTCAAAGTTTTCATCCCCGAATGACCAAAGCTCGTTTGGATCTCCGCTCGGTTCTTTTAAATTACTTTTTTCACCGTGGCGCTCTCTGTTTCCGTGAATTCTTAAAACAGGGGAGAATACACCAAACTGGAACCACCTTACAATAAGCTCTCTGAAATATTCACTTGTAGTATCTCCGCCGTAAAATCCGCCCACATCGGTATTCCACCAAGGCATACCGCACATTGCCATATTCATTCCTGCATGAACTTGGCATTTAAGGCTTTCAAATGTTGATTCAATGTCGCCGGACCATACAAGAGCGCCGTATTTTTGGCTGCCCAAATATGCACATCTTGTAAGGGTTATAATATCGTCCCGGCCCATTGATTTGAACCCGTCGTATGCCATTTTAACATAATAGTAGGGATACAGCAGTCCTACCACATCGCCTCTGCCTTTTTTCAGCAAAATGTTGTCAAACTGTTCAGGGTGGATTTCGGGCTCTGCTTCGTCAAACCACAAGGCGTCTACGCCTTTGTCTAAATAATTTTGTTTTAATTTGCTCCACACAAATTCTCTTGTTTCACTGTTGGTAACGTCAATTTCTGCCTGCCAGCCGTAAAAATTAAATACTCTGTCAGAACCTCTGGTAGTTCTGATAAGCATATTTGCGTTTTTCATTGCCTGATAATTTTCACTGTTTTCGTTAATCGTCGGCCACATTGAAACCACAAGTTTTGTACCCATATTATGAAGCTCATCAGTCATTGCTTTAACATCAGGCCAGTATTTCGGATCAAATTTATAGTCGCCCTGTTCTGTCCAGTGAAAATAGTCGGCTATAATAACTGAAAGGGGAATGTTCTCTTTTTTGTAACGTCTTGCAACCTCTAAAAGCTTTTCCTGTGTTTCATATCGTAGCCTGCACTGCCAAAAGCCCGTTGCCCAATCAGGCATTTCCGGAGAGTGACCGGTAAGATCCGCCAGCGTCTGAGTAACTTCTTTAGGAGTACCGCCGATTACTACGTAGTCGATGAATTTTGCTGAGTCGGTTTTCCATCTTGTTCTGTTGTTTGCTAATTCTACTGTGCCTATTGATGGATTATTCCAAATAAAACCGTAACCGAGAGAAGAATAAACGTAGGGGATAACGCAATTTGCGTTTGTGTTAATAATGTCATAAACACCGCCTTTTAAATCAAAGGGGTTATTCATACTGTGACCTAAACCGTAAAAATGTTCATTTTCGTTTGCTTCAAATGTAACACGGCAGCTCCATATTCCGCTGTGCCTGTTAAGATAATTTCTGTAACCGTTGTGAAAAGTCAGTTCCGGCTGTTCTTCTAAAATTTTATTGTCATTGTGGTAAAAAGTTACTTTGCCGTTGTTTTTAAGAACTACTTTTGTTTTGCCCTGAACCATTGTAATGCTGCGTTCTTCCTGTATAATTTCACAATCAACATTCTGGGGCATAAGAGTGTAGTTTTCATCAATAATGCTGCAGTCAGGGAACCCTTGAAATCTGATTGCGTTATTACCGCAAGGAGTAATACGCACAAGCTCTCCTGCTCTTTGAAATAGAATCTCATTACCGTTTATTTTTACATTTTCCATAACAGTTCTCCTATGGGATAATCAATAAATAATGTCATAAAATGCTTGCATTATTATCACAAAAGTGATATTATATCAAAGCAATGCGCAGGTATGGTGGAATTGGCAGACACGCTAGATTTAGGATCTAGTGCGAGAGCATGCAGGTTCAAGTCCTGTTACCTGCACCATTAGGCTGTTGATTTTTAATTAACAGCCTTTTAATTTTCTTAATTGAATTTAATCATAATTGACTATTTTTGTCAACAAAAAAGCCTTGGTATACCAAGGCTTTTTCTATTATTTCCAATTTTGAATAATTTGCGGATTTTCAAAGATTTCATCAAGCTTTCTCATAAACGGAACAACATCGCCGTAGTCAAGGGCTCTGTGGTCAATAGCAATTGTGATTGGTAATATCATTCTTACCTCGATGGAATCTTTTCCGTTTTCGTCTGTAACAACTGTCGGTCTCTTTTGAACTGCATTGATAGCAAAAGCTGTGGTTTGCGGAGGAATTATCTCAAGCAGTTCACATTCGCCCTTTTGCTCACGGTAAATTGAGCCAAGGTTTGATATAGTTGTTGTACCCTGCTCAATATCGTGCTTTGTAAGTCTTTCTGTGGTTGGAATAGAGTAGTACTTTCTTTTTGCAGCACCTGACAAGGTTTTAACTTTGTGTTTGCCGGTTTTTGAGCCGTAAAGTCTTCTGATTGCCTGAAGAATTTTACCTTCTTTAAGACCGTTTAAGGTATTGTCCAAAGATACCTCAAACATAACTTCATTCATATCAGAGTTATTTGCTCTTCTTATTGTGTCGTTAATGGCGTCTGTCATCTCACTTAAAGATTTATTGCCCATATCATGCATATTGACAGTCATCATTTCACCTGAAGGCAACACCATTGGCATCGAAATGTCTATATGGTCAAAATACATCAGACAGCCCCTTACCAATTTTCTGTTAAATTTTAAATGAGTATTCATTTTGGGTGCAGCTTTAAGACCTTCGCAAATTATTTTGAGCATTACTGTGTTAATTGTTATTTTTTTTGCAGAATCTGTGCAGTCAGCATTAAGTTTCTTGCATTCCTTAAACAATTCAGTAACGTCTGCGTTATAAGTTAGAGTAGCGTGGGGGATTGTTTCCCAGCTTTCAGAGGTCATATTAGAAACAATTTTTCTTGCTATGCCAAAATGTTCTTCTTTTACTAATGCCATTGGTTTGCTCCTTTTATATGTAATAAGATAGACTGATTATACTATAAACGTCCTTTATTGTCAATTATTCAGTATCCAAATTTAATTTGTTTTTAATATCTACAACGAAATTTTCTTTAATTACGTCTGCCTGTTGATTTAATTCTTCCTTTGTAAAGGGCTCATCATTAAATCTTTTAATATACTCGATTATAAGATGCGGTCTGAATCGTGGATGAGCAATCTTTATAAGGGCTTTTGCTCGCTCTTTAAGCGTTTTTCCTTTAAGTTGTGCAATTCCGTATTCGGTTACAACGTAGTTAACGTCGTTTCTTGGAGTAGTTACGGCGCTTCCCTCGGTAATTATAGGAACAATACGCGAAATAAGTCCTTTTTTTGCTGTTGAGGGCATTGCAATGATGGATTTTCCGTTTTTACTCATTGTTGCGCCTCTTACAAAGTCAACCTGTCCTCCAACTGCAGAAAATTGATTAAGACCGACAGTATCGCTTACTACCTGACCCAAAAGGTCAACTTGAAGGCAGGAATTTATTGAAACAACATTGTCATTTCTTGCGATAATGCTTGGATTGTTTACATAATCAATCGGATGAAATTCAACTGAAGGATTATTATTGAGATATTTGTTAAGTTTTGAAGAACCGAAAGCTGCTCCTAATACAGTTCGGCCAGCCTTACTTTGTTTTTTACTGTTATTTATGACGCCTGCTTCCAATAAATCAACAACACCGTCTCCGACCAATTCACTGTGAAGACCCAAATCTTTTTTCTCCCAAAGCTGCGCGCAAACAGCATTGGGAATACCGCCGATTCCGAGCTGTAAACAATCACCGTCATTAATAAGAGAAGCACAGTATTTGCCGATTTTCATCTCTGTTTCTGTGATTTCAACGTCTTTAACTTCCGGCAAAGGTTCGTCTATTTCAACAAAATATGTAAAGTCTCTGACGTGTTTAATACTGTTGCCGAATGTTCTTGGCATATATTTATTTACCTGGGCAATTACAACTTCACAATAATCAGTCGTTCCTTTTGTATAGTCAACAGTAGTTCCAAAAGAAACGTAACCGTGTTCGTCAGGAGGCGATACCATAACAATACTTACTCTTGGTTTAATATAATTTTCAATTATGTCGGGTATTTCATAAAAATGTGAAGTCGTAAATTCGCAAATTCCGTTAGAAATAGCCTTTCTGTTACTGGGAGATGCAAATAAACAGTTAAGACGGAAATGGTCCTTCATTTCAGGACGTACCCAAGGCGAGTCGCCTAAAGTAAGCATACTTATAATTTCTACATTTTTGAAATTTTCATAATTTTCTTCCAAAGCCCGTTCAATTCCGAAAGGTTCACCGCAGGCAAATCCCGTGACTATTTTATCTCCCTCTTTTATTGAGCTTATTGCTTCCTCAACAGAAACTAATTTGCTTTTGTAAATTTCTTCCCAATTCATAATATTCCCCTTAAATATATAAATTTCCTGCGGCAGAGCCGTCAGTTATTCATTTAATAATCATTGCATAATCTTTAGCATTGATACTGCCGTCGTTGTTAATATCCGGATAGTTGTTATATACAGAAAAGTCATCGGTGCTTAAGTATTCGTTAAAATATTGTATTTTGTCAAGCTGATAACTGTCGAATGTGGAATATTCCTGATATACAAGCTCGTTATCCGTTGTGCCTAAACCGAAACAGTAGTTGTCTTCATTTAAAATAGTGTGTCTGTTGCCGCTAATGTCGATTGAAATAATCTGACGCACTGAAGTTAAATAAAATCTGTTGTCGAGATAAACGACACGAACAAACGGGTCAACCATAGTATGAGTATGTGAAACACCGTTTTCATCCACATTAGTTCCTGTAACATTCATTTTAATACAGCTTATTGCAGTATCGCTTACTGTTGATACGCTGCCGTTTAAGTCTCTTTTCTTCAAATATCCGCGAAAAGCCGTTCCGTCCTGTTCAAAATAGTAGTAATCACCGTCAACAACACAAATGTTTGAAGTTAAATTATTCCAAAAATAATTGTCGTATGAGGTATCACTCATAACGCAGTTGTCATAAGTTGTTCCCCCAAAGTGATAACGTCCGATTTCGCCGCCGAAAGCTTCGTCACTTTTCAAAAAGCAATTGTGAAACATACCGCCGCGCAAATTCATTGAATTATTGTAGAGACTCATATCGTCCCAAGTTAAGTCAACATTATACCACTTTCCGTCAATTTGCACCGCATTCCAAGCGTGATTCATAGCATTTGATGCCACATATTCACAGGGAATGCCCAAGAAATTCAGTATATAAGAGTACGCTAAAGCATAACCGGCGCAAACCACGTTACCGTCATAAAACAGTCCGTATGCTGAATGATAAATATCTTTATCATCGGCAGAAGAATTTAAAACAGGATAAGTTGCAATATCGCATATGTAGTCGTGTATAACCAACGCCTTTTGAACGTCGTTCATTGAATTGTCCACAACTGATAAAGCACGTTGTACTCCGTTTTCAAAAATGACTTTTGCTTCAATTATTTCTGAACTATTCATCGAATAATGCGGTCGTATTTCATAAACATAACCTGTTGTTGTATAAGTATAAGTTATTGAGCTTGAAACGTAAAACAGGTCAGGATTACTGTTTATTATGTCCGAATATACGTTAATAAGGTCGTCTGTATTAACTCTGTAATTATAGATATTTATCGAAGTACTGCAATTTAGAAGTTCTTCGTATATATATTCCTGAACTGTAGGCGTATCAAACAGTCCAAACATTGCTGAATTTGAGTAATTTATATTGCTTTGCTGAATATTATATTCTCCCTCTTGGAGTAGGATCGCCTTTGCTGTTGATGTTTTTATATTTGCATAGATAATTAATTCGCCGGAACTTATGACAATCAGAAGCGCTATTAGCACAGCTAATAATTTTTGGCGCTTTTTCATATTATCACATCCTATACCTAATATAAGTATATAATACATTAAATATTTGCAATATGTCAATAAAATATTGAATTGTGAACCAACATTGCGTATAATAGACACGAATCTAAGAAAGGCACAAAATAAAATGAAGAAAAATATGATAATAGGGCAGTCGGGCGGACCTACTGCCGTAATAAATTCAAGTCTTGCCGGAGCAGTTGAAAGCGCATTAGAAAAAGAAGAAATTGATACTGTTTACGGAATGATCAATGGTATTAACGGTCTTATTGAAGAAAACATTATTAATCTTACTGAAATTTTCAAGGACAAGTCTTCAGAACTTAACAGATTAAGACTTACTCCTGCTATGTATCTTGGGTCATGCAGATACAAACTTTCTGATGAAGACAGTGAATATGAAAAAATAATCTCTGTACTTAAAAAGTATAACGTCGGTTATTTCATTTATATCGGCGGAAATGATTCAATGGATACTGTTGACAAACTTTCTAAATACGTAGCTAAAAACGGTATTGATCTAAAAGTGGTAGGTATACCAAAAACAATTGATAACGATCTTGTGGGAATTGACCATTCTCCCGGTTTCGGCAGCGCCGCAAAATATATTGCGCTTGCTGTAAGGGAAGTTGCCTATGATACAAGTATCTATGCTATAAAGAGTGTTCACATAATTGAAACAATGGGCAGAAATGCTGGATGGATTGCCGGTTCGTCTGCTCTTGCACGAGAGGGAGGAAACTTAGCACCTCATCTTATATATTTACCTGAGGTTCCTTTTTCTGTTGATAAATTTATAAGTGATGTCAAAAATAAGCTTATGAAATTTAACTCTGTAATCGTAGTTGTCAGTGAAGGTATAAAAGATGAAAGCGGAAATTATATAAGCGCAAAAGGTGATAAAACTGATAAGTTCGGACACGTTATGTTGAGCGGTACAGGGGAAGTACTTAAGCAGCTTATTGAAGAACAAATCGGATGTAAAGTAAGAGCACTTGAACCGAGTGTATTACAAAGGAGCGCAGGGCACACATCTTCCCTTACAGATGTAACGGAGGCATTCAATTTAGGCACAGTTGCAGTCGATGCGGCAGTCAGGGGAGAATGCGGCGTTTTCTCGTCATTAAGGAGAACCTGCAACAAGCCTTATGCAGTTGAGTATTTTACTGAAAATGTGTCAATTGTTGCAAACGCAGAAAAAACTGTTCCTTTGGAATGGATAAATGATGAGGGAAATGACGTAACAGACGAATTTATTGATTATATCAGACCTTTGGTAAGAGGAGTACCACAGGTTCCTTACAGAAACGGTTTACCGGATTATATTGATGTTAGTCATCTTGATAAAAAAACACAGGAATATTCATAAAAAAAGTGTGCAGATATTGTCTGCACACTTTTTTGATTAGTATTTTACATTAAGCTTTTCTTCAGCTTCTGCAACTTTAAGCATTATTGCACATTCTATTCTTTTTCTGTGAAGTTCACAGCCAAATTCATAAATGCCGTTTACGCTTCCTGTGGTATGGTACGCATTTGCCGCGCATCCGCCGGAACAGTACAGTTTCGCAAAACAGTCTTTGCATTCTTTGTGAGAGTATACATTACAATTTTCAAATTGTTCCAAAACTTGTTTATTTGTAATTCCGTCCCAAATATTACCTAATAAAAACTTTTCATCTCCAACAAATTGATGACAAGGGTATAACTCACCGCTTGGGGTTACTGCCAGGTATTCTGTTCCTACGCCGCATCCCGACACTCTTTTTACAATGCACGGACCTGCGTCAAGATCAATCATATAGTGATAAAACGTAAATCCGTTTCCTTTTCTGTATCGTTTCAGCATTTCATCGGCAAGTATTTGATATTGTTTTTTAAGTGTAGGTAAATCGCCGTCGTTCAGAGCATAAGGCTCGTCAGGAGAGCATACAACAGGTTCTATGGATAACTCTTTAAATCCCATATCTGCCATATGAATTATGTCTTTAGAGAAATCAAGATTATTGTGTGTATATGTACCTCTCATATAGTAGTTTTCCTGATTTCTGGAGTTGGCAAATTTTTTAAATTTGTCTATAATCAAATCGTAAGAGCCTGCGCCGTTTCTTGACACTCTCATAGCGTCGTTTGTGGATTTTCTTCCGTCAAGTGATAAAACTACGTTGCCCATTTCTCTGTTACAAAATTCAATAACATCGTCATTAATGAGAAGACCGTTGGTAGTAAGTGTGAATCTGAAATTTTTATTGTGTATTTTTTCCTGTTCTCTGCCATACTCAACAAGTTTTTTGCACACTTCCCAGTTCATAAGAGGCTCACCGCCGAAAAAATCAACCTCAAGATTTTTTCTGGTTCCGCTTTGCTCTATAAGAAAATCAAGAGCTCTTTTGCCTGTTTCAAAGCTCATCAGTCCTTTAGGACCGTCATATTCTCCTTTACCCGCAAAACAGTATTTACAGGCAAGATTGCAGTCGTGGGCAACGTGAAGACAAATTGCCTTAACAACGCCTTGACGCTTCTTGAATTCTTTTGCTACATCTTCAAAAGTGTCCTTTGCAAACAGCCTGCCGTCTTTTATAAGCTCATCAATATCGTTAAAGCAAAAATCAATTTCTTCTTCGTTTAAGTCTTCTTTGTCCTTGTACTTATCAAGTATAAACGCCCTGATTTCATCCTTGCTTTTATCCTCGTACATTGTAATAATATCATAGGCTACATCGTCAACGGAATGTACGCATCCGCTGTTTTGGTCAAGTATAATATTGTAGCCGTTCATTTTATATGCGTGTATCATAAATTTACTCCAAACTGCAAAGAAAAAGGTGGGTAAACCCACCTAAATTTCTCTGATTATTTTTTGAGCTGCTCACATTTTTGGTTAGCAACTGAACAAGAAGTCTTACTTGCTGACTGACAAGAAGTTTGGCATTCGCCGCAGCCGCCTTTTTTTGCTGATTCGCAAAGATTGCGTGAGCTTAAAGTGTTAATTCTTTTCACAAAGAACACCTCTTTCTTTAATTTTTCGCTTATATTTTACATTATTACTATGCCTTTGTCAATATACTATCAGGCAGTAAATTCTCTGTATCAATAATGTTTACAGAACATTTTAGACACTGGTTAATATAGTCCAAAGTATCTGAACTAATTATTTCACCGGCAGTAATTATGGGAGTTGCAGGAGGATAAGCGTAAACAGTTTCTGCACAGCATTTTCCTACACTATCATTTAGTGCAACAGCTTTTGTTTCGGTTATTTCATAGGCTTCGCATTCTTTTTTCGGCAGAACAGGCATTTTAATAAATTTGCATTTTTTTTCATTTTTCGGCTCAATGCATTTCAACGCATTAATCAGCTTGTTAAAACCTTTTTCTGTATCTGCTATGGTAGAAATTAAGATAACATAATTCAGCGTTGTTCCTTCGGGTTCAATTCCGTGGTTTATGAGTATTTCACCAAGTTCTGTACCGCTGTAACCGTCAAAAGATATTACAATGCGGGTAATGTCGTCATTCTTCAGTATTTTTAAACCGCTGATACTTTTTGCTTCTTTATAAAATTTGTCAAGAATGTTTTTGTATTTTTCAAAATCATTCAAGCCATTTTTCATATACTCACAGCATTTTTCAATTGAAGCCATAAGTATATAACTCGGTGAGCTTGTTTCAAACATATCCATATATTTTTTTACTGCTTTTTCGTATAAAGAGTTATTGATATGTATTACTGCGGTTTGAGTTAAACTGGGTAAAGTTTTATGAAAAGACTGTATTACAATGTCGCCCTGAGCCTTTTTTGGAAGCCACTTTGTAAATCCGAAATGACTGCCGTGGGCGCTGTCAACAATAATGGGCAAATCACACTGTATATTGCTTACAAAACCCTCGTAAGTAGGGGAGGTGATAACAAGTGCTTTTGCGTCTGGATTGTTTTTAACAGCGCAGTCAACAGATTTTTGAGTAATGTTCTTATATACTCCAAATTCGCTGTCGAATTCCGGTTCTATGTATTCTACCTTCAACTTATTTAAAAAACAGGCATTATATACTGATTTGTGACAGTTTCTTGCAATGAGTATTTTGTCTCCGCTTTTACACACGGCAAAAATTGCCGCAAGGATACAGCACGTTGAGCCGTTTACTGATATTAAACTTTTCTCATATCCCCACACTTTAGCAATTTCGTTTTGAAGAGCCGCAATATCTTGCTTGGGATTGTGCAGATCGTCAAATCCTGTTATTTCGGTAATGTCGATTTCACTGCCTACAATGTCAAATTTTTTGTTTCTCTTATGTCCCGGCATATGATAGGGATACCGCTCGAGTTTTCTTAATTTATCATTTAACAAGTTCTACTGTTCTCCTTTCAGCAAAATTATGGATACAGAGCATTACATATCCCGAGAATATAGGCGCAAGTTCTATAATCGCCGTTTCCTTGAAGACGATTAACAGCATCAAATCGCCGAATAAAATTATTCCTGTTATGACTGTTAACACATACCTTTTTGTAAGCAGAAACAGCATAAAAACAGTTACTCCCATCACTGCGGAAAATGTTAGCGACCCGCCGCAGTGCAGGTAATAGTCCGACATTATTTTGTAGTCAAAGTCAAATATAAGCGTAAACATCATACCTATAAACGCAATAGTCAGAAGGAATATGTAAAATTTGTATTTTGTTTTTATATAACCGGTTATGATGCTTGCTGAAAGAGCCGCAAATGTTAAAATTCCCCATATAGCAAACAGAACGGGATGCTCAAGACCTATTTTTGAAAGGGCACCGTCGTTGCCTGAAAATCCGCCTAAAGAAGCATACCAAAAAGAGTACGCGGCGGAAATTATGCAAAGTGCAATACATATAATCTTTTTCATAGTTTCACCGGTTAAATTATAACATATATAATTGACAATTCAAGACAGTTGTGTTATTATTGCATAGACAATTTGAAACGCAGGAGTGGCGGAATCGGCAGACGCGCTAGATTCAGGTTCTAGTGAAAGCAATTTCATGAGGGTTCAAGTCCCTTCTCCTGCACCAAACGACACCAAACGGTGTCGTTTTTTTATTTTGGGACTTGAACCCTTTACATCAAAGAATCTATACAAAAACTGACGCACAACTGTACGACAGTTTTTGAGAGGAAAAACAATCGTAGTGATTGATTGCTAATGCAAGGCATTTGCTTAAATCACGCAGATTGTTTAGACGAAAGTCCCTTCTCCTGCACCAAACGACACCAAACGGTGTCGTTTTTATTTTGTTAACATTTGACTGTTAGATATTCAAATATAATTTTGTTATAATCAATTCAAACAAAATTGTGAAAGGAAACAGAAACATGAAATACTCTGTTGTTTATTCAAGCAATACAGGTAATACCGAAATGCTTGCAAAGCGTATTAAAGAAATTATTCCGGCAAATGATTTGACTTATTTTGGCAAAGCAGACAAAGCGGCTGAAGAGGCGGATATAATATTTGTGGGTTCTTGGACTGACAAAGGTAATTGCTCAGAAGACATAATCGAATTTTTAAATAACCTCAGCGGTAAAAAAGTATTTATTTTTGCAACTGCCGGTTTTGGCGCTTCTCAGTCGTATTTTGAACAGTTAGAAAGCAGGATGGCTTCTAATCTGCCTGATGACAATCAAGTTATAGGCAGCTTTTTGTGTCAGGGAAAGATGCCTATGTCAGTAAGAACACGTTACGAGTCTCTTGCAAAGAGTAAACCTGATATGGCAAATCAAATGCTTGAAAATTTTGATAAGGCGCTGTCTCATCCTGATGAAAATGATTTATTAAATCTTGAGTCAGAAGTAAAAAAAGTGCTTTAAATTAATTTCATTTTCGTTATTTACTACAATAAATTATAAAAAGTTGTGTAGATTATGCACAAAAGTAAGCTTTAACGTCTGTTTTCACAAATTAATGCAATTATTTGTATTTGTTTTGATAAGATTTGTTGACTTTTGTTTATAATTAATTTATAATTGGAGTGTTAAAAAATTTCCATTGAAATATATGGATAAAATGGAGGAAAGATTATGAACGTGTTTATGATTGGTGGTACAGGTTTGCTCGGATGCGAAGCTGCAACTACTCTTATCAAAATGGGACACAAGGTAACATCTGTTGCATTGCCGCCTCTTCCTGAAGGAGCTCCAATTCCTGAAGAAATGGATATTATTTTTGGCGACATCAACAAGAAAACTGATGACGAAATTGAAGAAATGCTTAAGGGCAACGATGTGTTTATTTTTGCTGCCGGTGTAGACGAGAGAGTAGAATTTCCTGCACCTGTTATGGACTACTACTATAAATTCAACATTGCTCCATTAAAGAGAATTTTCCCAATCTGTAAAAAGGTTGGCGTTAAAAGAGCAGTAGTTCTCGGTTCATATTTCTCATATCTTACTAAGGCTAGACCTGATATGCGTCTTGCAGAGAAAAACCCATACTTTAAGTCAAGAATTATGCAGGAAGAAGTTTGTGAAGCATTCTGTGATGATAATTTCAGCTGTGCAGTTCTTGAACTTCCTTACATATTCGGTACACAGCCGGGCAGAAGACCTGTATGGACAATTCTTATTGAGCAGCTTGCATTTATGGATAAGTGGCCGTTTACTATGTACCCAACAGGCGGTACTGCAATGCTTACTTGCCGTCAGGTTGGTCAGGCAATCGCTGGCGCTGCTCTCAAAGAGAAGTCTGGTTTTGAAGCTATTCCTATCTCTATGTATAATATGAAGTGGGATAAATTCCTCGATATCGTTTACAGAGCAAGAGGAATGTATAACAGAAAGATTGTCGGCTGCTCACCAATGATGATGAAGATGGGTATGATTAAGGTTGCAAAGGATTATAAGAAGAGAGGTATTGACTCCGGTATGGATCCTTTCTGTCTTCCTGACATTATGGACATCGATCTTTTCATCAACAATGTTTACACCAAGGAACTCGGCGTTGAGGAAGATGATATTGAAGCTGCTATTGAAGATTCAATCAAGGTTTCAGTTGCATCTTATAACGGTACAGTTAAGCTCCTTGAAATGAAGGGCGAGTAATTAATTCGTTTAACAAATAAAAGCCTTGCAGTAATAACTGCAAGGCTTTTTGTTGTTGTAGTATTTTAAGATTTTGCCGCTTTTTTTCTCAAGACTTTAATTTGCGGCGCAACTATTATAATTGTAAGAATAAATGTTAAAATATCAGAAATGGGCTGAGCAAGGGTAAGTCCGTTGATTTGTAAGGCAAGTGGTAACAGAAGAACTAACGGTACGTAAAAGATTCCTTGTCTTGCCAGTGCAAGCACAGTTGCCTTGCCGGAGAACTGAAGGGACTGCATCATCATATTTGATGACGTACAAAATCCTACAACCGGCATAACAATGCATTGGCTTCTCAAGGCTTTTACGCCTAATTCAATAACTTCTTTATCGTCACGGAAAATGCTTACAAGCTGAGGGGCAAAAATATATCCTGCTACTGAAAGAACAGTGATAATGCACGTAGTAATTATTGCTGTAAATTTATATCCCTGTACAACACGGTTGTACTTTTTGGCTCCGTTATTAAAGCTGCATACCGGCTGAAATCCCTGACCGAAACCGATAACGATTGCAAGGCCAAGAAACATTATCCTGTTAAAAATACTCATTGCTGCAACGGCGCTGTCACCGTAGGCGGCGCTGGCATGATTAAGGGAAACGGTAGCAACCGTTTGAACTCCCTGTCTTGAAAGTGACGGTAAACCGTTAGTAAGAATATTTTTTACAATTCTTTTTGTGGGCTTAAATGATTTTATTGAAATTCTTATATTTTCGCCTCTGAATGTGCCGAAAAGCAGCAGACAAAATCCAACAAACTGGCTTAATATTGTTGCAATAGCAGCTCCCTCAACGCCTAATTTAAAGGTAAAAATAAACAACGGGTCAATAACTATATTAAGTATACTGCCGCTTACAATTCCAATCATCGAATATATTGCGCTGCCCTGATACCTAAGCTGATTGTTCATAACAAACGAGCAAAGGATAAAAGGTGAGCCTAAAAGTATATATTTCAAGTATCCGCTGGCAGCAGAAACTGTTGTTTTAGTAGCTCCTAACAGAACAGAAATCTGTCTTGAAAAGAAAATGCCTATTACCGACAGCAAAACACCAAAGGCAAATGCAGTAAAAAATGCTACGCTTGCATATTTTGCCGCTTCGTCTTTTTTCCTTTGACCAAGCAGGGTACTTATAAATATTCCGCTTCCGTTTCCTAAAGTAAATCCGATTGCCTGAAGCAACGTCATGATAGAAAATACGACACCGATAGCTGCAACGCTCGTTGTATCAATTTTTCCAACATAGAAGCTGTCAGCCATATTGTATACAGCTGATACCAACATTGTGAGAATAGTAGGTATTGCCAGTGTGGTAATAAGCTTTTTAACAGGAGCGTTAGCCATTTTGTCAAATTTGTCTTTATATTTGCTCATATCTTGCCTTCTTAAATTATTTATTACCTAATTATTTTTAACAGCAAATATATTATAATACAATATTAAAAAAAATCAAATCAGGCGGCAAAATTTTTGCTTTCCAAAACTCTCAGTATTTCTCTGTTTTGTTTATCAATTTTGTTTAGTCTTTCGTTGTGCCTTTTTTCAAGTTCCTTCTTTTTGGCATTTTTTGAGTTTTTGTTTTCATATACAAACCAAGCAATTGTGCCAATAATTAAAAGAAGTACAACGTCAAGTGCAAAAACCAACTTCATTTCATTTGCACTCATAATGTCAAAAAGGTTAAAAGATAATGCGGTTATTCCAAAACCGAGTACCAAAGTAATAGTAAAAATTAATGCACCCATCAAAGCTTTCTTTGTTGATTTTTTCATAAGAATTTCCTCCTTGATTTTCTGTAATTTCATTTTATCAAGAAGTAATTTTCTATTCAATATGACACAGCGGTATAGTACCTAAAAAAGTACCTTACAAACAAATGTTTAGTTTAAACATTGCCTAATTAAATCAATTATAAAATCAAAGTCTCTCTGATTTACGCCGGCAGGCGACATAATCAAAACTGTTTCACCTGAATCCTTTTTTTCTGTTAGTATTTTCAAAGAGTGTTTTTCAAAAGTATCAGGGGATATGTCATTGTTAATTTTCATTATAATTTGGAGAGTGTTTTCGCTGATGCTTAAATCGTTATTGGGAAAAGCCTTTTTTAATAAATCGAAAAATTTCTTTGTCTTGGCGCTGTATAATCTTCTTGTTTTTCTGATTTGAGAATTAATATGACCGTCACGTATATAGCTGCAAAGGGCTATCTGCTCTGTTTTGCTTGCTGTTTGACAGTAACGGTATTCTTCTTTTTCAAAAAGCTCTTTAAGCTCATTGGTAAGCACCATAAAACTGATCCTTATGCTTGGTATCAGCATTGCAGAGAAGGAACCCATATATACAACGTTGTCTTTGCCTAACGCATAGAGAGACGGCGTGGGCCTAACATTATATAAAAACTCGTTCTCGTAATCATCTTCTATGACAAGGGAGCCTTTTTTGTTAGAATATTCAACAAGTTCAAGACGTCTTTTAATAGGCATTACGTCGCCCCATCTCGTCATATGAGAGGGCGATACGTAAATTATATCTGCGTCTTTGTTCCTGATTTTTACATCAAAACCGTAATCTTTAAAAATTCCAATTCCTTGAACAAAAGACTTTGCAGGAAACGAAACGGACTTGGTTTTATCCAGCAGGGAACAGAGCATTTGTAAGAGAGGCTGAACTCCTGCGCCGATTATAATTCTGTCGGGCGAGGCAGTTACATTTCTCTTTTCCCTTATGTATTCTGAAACGGCACAGCGCAGGTCATATTCACCTTTTGGCTGACTGTATGACAAGAGACGTTCTTTTTGACGAAGAGCGCTTTTGATATATCTTTGCCAAAGAGAAATATCAAAAACATCGCTGTCTGCAATTCCGCCGGTAAGGTCGTATTTTGCTGACTTTGCTTTGCTCTTGGTTTGTTTATTTTCTGCCTTATCTGCTATGTGTGTAACAAAGTATCCGCTTTTTTCTTTTGAAATTATATATCCGTCTGCACAGAGTTCAAAATATGCGTTTTGAACTGTTGTTACTGAAAGATTGTATATTTGAGCAGTTTTTCGTATTGAGGGAACTTTTTGTCCTGCTTTGAGCTGGTTTGTCAAAATCATATTTTTTATGCTGTTATACAGCTGTTCATACTTTTTCATAATCTGCACCCTAAAAAAATATCAAATTTGCATATATAATTACTGACAGTTTAATTATATAATCAAACGGTAAAAATATCAATGCTTTGAAAGGAGAATTGTGTGGCAGATATAATCTATACTCTCGGCACAGGAGTTTATGTTAACATTACAAATAAGTGCCCTTGTAATTGTGCGTTTTGCATACGTTCTAAAAAAGATGCAATAGGGAGTGCTTCAAACCTTTGGTTTGATACTGAACCAATCTTTGATGATATAAAAAGGGAAATCGAAGGTTTTGATTTTGCAAATTGTAAGGAAGTTGTTTTTTGCGGTTACGGTGAGCCTACCAACGCTTATGATAACCTTGTTAACAGCGCATTATTAATTAAAAAAAGATATCCCGACATTAAATTAAGGCTTAATACTAACGGACTGTCCGACCTGATAAACGGCAAACCAACAGCAAAAGAACTTTCTCGGATTTTTGACTGTATTTCTATTTCATTGAATCAACCAACATCGGAAAAATACGATTTATTAACACGCAATATTTTTAAAGGCAAAGCGTTTGATGCAGTGCTTGATTTTACAAGAGAGTGTGTAAAATATTGTAAAAATGTACGTATGACAGTTGTTGACGTGATATCAAAAGAAGATATTGAAGCATCACGCAAACTTGTCAAATCACTGGGAGCAGATTTTAAAGTCCGCTCTTATGAAAAAGGAAGATAAAAAAAGCAGACAGTGCATTATGCACAAGACCGTAAAAAGTAGACAATAGGAAAAACAGACCTCCCGTGGTAGAATGAAAGAAACTGCCATAGGAGGATTTTTTATGCCAAGAAGTTACAGCCATATAAGTGAATATGAAAAAGA